>VGYT01000152.1 GCA_016872895.1 Planctomycetota bacterium | reverse complement strand
AAGTTCGAGACGCTGGCGGCCGACATGGGGCTGCGGGGCTATCCGGGCGAGACGGCCCTTCTGTTCGACGCCGACGGCACGGGCTGGGCCCTCGTCCGCCGCGAGGCCGGCGACAAGGCGGCCCAACTCGGCCGCGCTAGGCCCCCCTACGCCGAGTGGACGTGGAAGGGCCTCGGCGAGCATATCGGCGGCCCGGCCCTCACCCGCGCGCCCGACGGCCGCCTCCTGGCGGCCGTTCGCCTCTACACGCCCAAGACGCGGACGGCCCTGTGCTGGATAGACCCGGATGCCGGGCGGCTGACCGAGGCGCTCTCGCTCCCTTCCGGCGGCGACACCAGTTACGCGGGCATCCTCTGGCACGACGGCCTGCTGTGGATGAGTTACTACGCCTCGCACGAGGGCAAGGCCTGCATCTACCTGGCCCGCGTGGCCCTTCCGCCTCCCGCCGGCCGCCGATAGGACCGGGTGGCAAGCCGCCCGCCGCCCGGCAACGTGCGTCACGGCGCGGCTGTTGTTTTCATCGGGCCGATGTACTTCTTGGCGATCACGACGTTGTCGATGAACAGGTGCTGGTCGTAAGGCGACGGGGTCGTGCCGCCGTGATACACGTTCATCCATATCTGCTCGATCTTCAGGCGGCCGACGTGGCGGAAGCGGAGGTCGGTTTTCTGAAAGGCCGGCCGCCCGTCAACCCAGGCCCGCAGCACGCCGTCTTTCTCGCCCGGCGTGTTCAGTTTCAGGTGCTGCTCAACGGAGTACCAGCGGTTCTTCTCAAGGAAGCCCCGGTAGCCGGTTTTCCACAGCCATATATCGCCGTAACTGCCCGGCTGGTCGGCATGGTAGCAATATGTGCCGATGGGATGCCGGCCGGCGAGGGGATTATCCGCGGGAATTGAGAGCGCGAACGCCCCGCGGGCCGACCATCCGTTGGTGCCGTCCGCGCGCCGCCCGCCCCAGCCCGCCACGCCGTACGTGCCGCTGATTCCCGGCATCTTTCCGCCGTCGGCCGTCTGGTTCCAGTCGTCGCCCAGGCGCAGGTAGTAGCGGAAGTATATTTCTTCCGGCTCGCCGCCCGCGTGCTGCCTGAACTTGTAGAGCATGTTAAGGGCGGTGCTCTTTCCCTTGGCCAACTGGGCCCGCAGGGCGTTGCCGAGCAGAGGCTGGAACTTCCGCTCGGGGTCGGCGCCGGCAATCTGAATCGCATCCTGCGGCGCTGCCTGCGACCAACCTTCGGCCCAGTTCTCTGCTTCAAAGTCGGCGAAGAAAACGACGTCGGGGTCCTTGGCGATGCCGCGGTCGCTTGGATACCTGGCGGCCAGGCCCAGGAGCGGCGCCGTCTCGGGCGCGTCGTGTCCCTGGCAGCAGCGGAAGACTCCGACCTGGAGCGGCGTGCCGCCGGCCTGGGCCAGGTTGTGGAGCCGCAGCGTCGCCCTCTGCACTTTGCCGACCTTGCCGGTACCCGAGAGATCAAACCGCAGAAGCGCGTGATTGGACCCGCTCACCCTGAGAGAATCGGAATTGCCCAGGCTCCGGTAGGTGGACCGGTCAAGGAACGTGTCTGCCTGCGGAGTAAGCGTCAGAGCGGGGCCGTCGCCGGTGAGGACCAACTGCGGGCGGCGTGCGGCATCCTCCTGCTCGCGGCTGCCGAAGGTGCATGCGCCTTGGCCGCCGACCGCCCGCAGGAACATCCCCTGGTTCGCATACTTGCCGGCGACCCACTCCTGCACCAGGCGGGTGACGTCCCACTCCGCCGTCTTGCCCTTGTGTTCGGGCCCGACGGGGGCGGCGGCATACGGCTCGTCGCCCTGAGCGACGTCGCGGGCGTCGCGCCAGTCGCCCATCTTGTTCTGCCATTCCAGTTGCCCGGCCCGATTGTAGCAGTCGCGCGATGCGCCGTTGTCCTTGCCGGGGGTGCCCTCGGCCCAGTCGTTGGGTGCGGCATAGGCGCCAGCGGCACATAGCAGCGCAACGGCCATCATCGCCGCGCGCCTCCCTGTTGCTGCCCGTGGTGTCATTGCAATAACCTTACTTCCAGCGCCGAAAAGAAGCAAGCGCGTTGCGATGGGGAAGGGGTCAGGAGCCTTACGGACAGGGCTCCTGACCCCTTTGCGGTTGGGTGGCACGCCCAGCA
Organism: Planctomycetota bacterium; assembly: GCA_016872895.1. GTDB lineage: Bacteria > Planctomycetota > Phycisphaerae > FEN-1346 > FEN-1346 > VGYT01. Next base: position 9,213 of record VGYT01000152.1, on the reverse strand, counting down.
GAAACGCCGGATGGCATGCCCACAGAAACGCCGGGTGGCATGCCCACGCGGCTTTTCGCGTGGGGATTCCACGCGGCCGCTCAGGCACTTGCATCACGGCTGAAGAAGTTGGTTGGAGGGGGGCAGGTCCTTGATGCTCGACAGGCCGAAGGCCATGAGGAACTTCTTGGTGGTGCCGTAGAGCAGGGGCCGGCCGAGCCCTTCGCCGCGGCCGGCGATGCGGACGAACCCCTTCTCCATCAGCGTGCGGAGGATGTCGCTTGAGGCCACGCCGCGGATGTCCTCTATCTCGGCCCGCGCGATGGGCTGCTTGTAGGCCACGATCGACAGCGTCTCCAGCGCCGCCTGCGTGAACCGCGCTTCCTGGCGGGCGCGCAGGAGTTGCTTGAGGTACTTGTTGAACTCCGGCCGGGTGAAAAGTTGAAAGCCGCCGGCGATTTCCTGGACGGTGAACGCGCGGCCGGTGGCCTCGTAATCGCGCTGGAGTTGTGCGGCGGCCTCGCGCACGGCGCCCACGGTTACGTCTTCGCCGGCGGTGGCGGCCAGGCGGTCGTCGGAGACCGGCTCGTCGCTGGCGAAGAGGATGGCTTCGATGACGGCCTTCAGTGGCGGCTGGTTCATGGCGAACTCGGTGCGGCCTGGCGGATGCGGTCGAGGGCCTGCGCCGCGGCGCGCTTGGCGGCGCTCGATGAGATCGTGGCGGCCGTAATCGCGTGGACCTCGCCGAACTTGTCCGCAGTCTTGCCGACGAACTGGTCCAGGAACGGGTTCAGCAGTTGCTCGGCCTCGGCCGAGCCGAACAGTTTGCCCCACAAGGTCAGCGTAGAGCGGGCCTCGGCGATGCGGCTGCCCAGGCCGGGCGTCTCGCGCTGCGAGACGACCACGACCTTAAGGACGGCGAACTCCGGCGGCCGGGCGGCGGCGACCACCTTGACGGCGCTGGAGTAGCCGGGGGCCTCGCCGCCCGCGATGTACGCCGCGGGCCGACCGTCCGGGCCGCGCGCCGCGTACACCGCGTCGGGCGCGAACGGCTTGCCCGCGAGGGGGTGCTCCAGGTCCACCGTTGCGCCGGGCGGGCAGGCCTCGCGGATGGCGGCTTCCTTCTCCTGGTTGTCGCGGCGCTCCAGGTCGCCCTTGAATACGGCGAACAGGACGGCCACGCCGCCCCCCATCGCGACGCACGCCAGGCCCAGGACGACCAGGAACCGTACGATGTTGCGGATCATTTCTCGTGCCCGAAGATTCGCGGCAGCGTGTAGCGGTCTATCAGCGCAACCGTGGTGTTCATCAGCAGGATGGAGTAGCAGACCGCCTCCGGGTAGCCGCCGTAGAGGCGTATCAGTATCGTCAGCACGCCGCAACCCGCGCCGAAGATGAGCATCCCGCGGCCGGTCAGCGGCGAGGTGACCATGTCCGTCGCCATGTAGAGGGCGCCCAGCACGAGGCCGCCGCTCAGCACGTGATAGGCCACGTATTTCCATGCCAGTTCGGGCATCCACGCGGCCGCCCACAAGTACTGGTCGCGGGAGGCGACGACGGCCGTGCCCTGCGTCACCTCGGCCGCCAGGTGGATGGGCAGGGCGAGCGCCCCCAGGATGACCGCGCCGAAGTAGGCGGCCGGTATCTGCCAGCGGACCCAGCCCTTCGCGATGAGATAGACCGCGCCGAGCGCAAGCAACAGGGCGCTCGTCTCGCCGATGCTGCCGCCGCGGCTCCCCATGAGCATGTCGCCCAGGTGCGGCAGGCCGCCGGTGAGGCCGGCGTGAATCTGGTCCTGGGCCTGCTGGACGGCCTGGGCGAGCGCGGCCTGGATGTCGGCGGCGGCCGCCTCGACGCCGGCCTTCAACTGGTTGGCCCCCGGCGTTGCGCCGGTGACGGCGTGGCAGGCGGCCTTCATCTGCGCAAGCGGGCTTGCCCCCGTGATCGCCTGGACGCCCGCCGGCAGCGCGTCGCCCGCCGTCCCGAGGTTGGCCGTCACGTGGCCGCTCGTAAGCACCGGGTACGACGACGGGTTCAGGTCCACCGGGTAGGCCACGTGGACGAACGCGCGGCCGATGAGGGCGGGGTTCCACACGTTCGCCCCCAGGCCGCCGAAGCACTGCTTGGCTATGGCGACGGCCACCAGCGAGGCCACGACCGGCACGTACCACCCCGCCTGCGCCGGCAGGCAGAACGCCGTCAAAATGCCTGTAACGACCGCGCTTCCGTCGCTGACTGTCACGGGGACCTTGCGCAGGCGCTGGATGGCCGCCTCGGTGACAACCGCCGTGGCCGCCGCCAGCCCGATGTGCATGTACGCCCGGATGCCGAAGAACCAGCCCGACGCCAGCGCCGCCGGCACGAGGCACGCCGCCACCGACCACATGATGCGGGCGATGGAGTCCTTGCCCCGCAGGTGCGGCCAGTGGCCGACCACGAGCGTCGGCGGGGCCGGCTCGGTCTTGGCGGCCGCAGCGGGCTTAGGGGCGATGGGCTCGGCCTGTGCGCTCATGTCGTACTCGCCACAACACGCGCCCACCAAGGTGGGCGGCTAACCGGGGCGCCGCGCGAGCGGCGCTCTTCACGATTTCACCTTATCGGCCTCGCGTTTCAAGTGGGCCTGCTGCTCGCGCTGCTTCTCCCGCTTGCGTTCGAGGGTCTTGCGGCGCTCGCCGCGCAGCATCTCAACCAGGTGGATTATCCGCCGCCGCGCGGGGCACACGTATGCGCACGTGCCGCAAAGGATGCAGTCCATCAGGCCGATGCCCATGGCGGCGTCGATGGCGTCGAGGTTCCCGTCGAGGAACGATTCCCCCAGGATGGAAAGCCTGCTCGGATTCAGGTACGACGGGCAGTGCCGCACGCACGCTCCGCAGCGGATGCAGGGCCCGTTGTCGTACGCGGCGGCGCGCCGGAATACCAGCACGCCGCTCGTGCCCTTCTTGACGAACAGTTCCGTCGTGAACTGGGCCTTGCCCATCAAAGGGCCACCAAAGACCAGCGCCTCGAAGTCGGCCCCGACGCCGGCCTTCTCGAACAGGGCCCGGACGGGCGTGCCGATGCGGCAGCGGAAGTTGCCCGGCCGGGCGGCGGCGTCGCCCGAAACGGTCACGATGCGTTCGGTCATCGGGCGGCGGTGGGCGAGCGCCTCGGCGATGGCCGCCGCCGTCCCGACGTTCTGGACGATGGCGCCCGCGTCGGACGGCAGGCCGCCGGTGGGCACCTCGCGGCCCAGGCAGGCCAGGATGAGTTGCTTTTCGGCTCCCTGGGGGTACTTCGTCTCCAGGACCTGGACGGCGGCGCCGCTTACGCTGCGCACCGCCTCGGTCATGACGCGGACGGCCTCGGGCTTGTTGTCCTCGATGGCCACTATGCCGCGCTTCGCCCCCGTGGCGGCAAGGCAGATCTCCAGGCCGGTGGCAATGTCGGCCGGGCGCTCCAGCATCAGGCGGTAGTCGCACGTCAGGTACGGCTCGCACTCGGCCCCGTTGATGATGATGGTGTCGATGGTCTTGCCGGGTGGCGGCGTGAGTTTAACGTGGGTGGGGAACGTTGCGCCGCCCATGCCGACGATGCCGGCCTCGGCGACGGCCTTGCGGATTTCCTCCGGCTTAATCGCCCGCCAATCGCGCGGCTGGTCGCAGCCGTCGGCCCACTCGTCGAGGCCGTCGGACTCGATGGCGATGGCGTCGAACTGCCGCCCGGAGGCCGCGTCCACGACCCGCTCGATGCCCGTCACCGTGCCCGAAGTGGGCGCGTGCAGCCAGGCCGAGACGAAGCCGTCGGGCGTGGCGATTGTCTGCCCGCGATTGACGCGCTCGCCCTTGGCGACGGCCGGCTTGCCGGGGGCGCCCAGGTTCTGCGCCACCGGCACGACCAGCCGCGGCGGCAGGGGGAGCGCAACTGTGGGCGAATCGGCCGTCAACTTGCTCGGCGGCGGATGCACCCCGCCGGGGAATGTTGCTTTCCTCACGTCGAGCCTCGGCCCGAAAACGGAACCAGTCTAGCCAAGAACGCAGCGCGGGCAAGCGATTTCTGCCGGACTCATTACGGCGTCGGTCATGGTGGGGCGACGCCGCCGACGCCTCGTTTAGCCGCGGCCGGTACGGCCGCGGCCGTCGCCGTACCGGCGACGGCTAAACGCCTCGTGCTACTTCGCCTCCGGCTCGGCCTTCTCCTCGACCTTGATGCTCACCTCGGTCGAGCCGTTGATCGAGAACCAGTACTGCCCCGGCGGCAGGCGCAGTATCTGGCTGCCCGAGGTCCCCTTGAACGACACCACGGTCATCGACGTCGTGGGCACCGTGTACCGCTCATCGTACCGGAGGAGGCTGGTGCTCACCGGGCTGCCGACCCGCCAGGGCTGAAGGTTCCACGTGATGCGGCACATGCCCGACGTGATGGCGAAGGGCAGGCTGCGGCAACTCATCGGCGTCAATTCCTTGCCTATGAACAGGCCCGAGAGTTGGGCGCCCATGTTGGGCCTGTACGGGGCCTTCGTCACGGGGACCTCGCGCCATGTGATGTCGGCGGACTTGGCGGCCGGCCCCTTGGCCGGAGCGGGCGTCTTGGGCGTCGTGGCGGAGTCGCCCGGCCTGGCGACGGCCGCCTGGGCCGCCTGGGCCGACCCGTCGCATCGCTTAGCCAGCCCCCCCTTCAGGAGCGCCTCGCTCAGCCAGCCCTGCCGCGTCCAGATGCGCACGAGCGCCTCGCCCTGGCCGCCCGGCCTGGCCGGCATGCACGGCAGCACCCACACGGGGCCCTCGGCCAGGATTCTGGCGGCGGCGTCCCGCGCGGCCGCCTGCTGCGCGGGATCCAGGTCCGCCGACGTGCAGTCGAACAGCCGGACGCGGACCTTGCGGCCGCCCTGGTCCGCCTCCAGCGCGCCGCCTTCAAGCGCCGTGCAGGAGACGGCGGCAAACGCCGGCGCATCCGGCGGCGGATGACCCCCCGCCGCCGACCCCACGGCGCACGGACCCAGCCCCTGGACGATGCCCTCGGCCCCCGCCCGCCGCCGGGCGTACCCCGCGCGGATAAGCACCTCCGACAACCATCCCTTCGAGGTCCACACGTCGGCCCACACGTCGCTGCCCGCCTGCCCGCACGGGAACACCCAGAACGGCTGCGCCTGGAGCAGGCCGCTGGCGACCGCCGTGGCCGACGCCCGGCCGGCCTCGCCCATCGGCTCAACGTCGGCGTCGATGAGACGCACCTTGACCACCCGCCGGTCCTCGCATGCGAACGTAAAACTGTCGCCGTCGATGTCCCGCACGCGGCCGACCGAGCCGGTGAAGAACGCCGGCGGCCACGGCGCCGGCGGCGCGGCGGCGGGCCCCGGCGGCGACTCGGCCCCTGCCGCCACGCCCGCAACCAGCGCCGCGGCCGCAATGAGTTCTGAAAGGATTCCTCCGAGCCGCGGCCGCAAGGGAGCGGTGCTGCGTGCGCGGCAGCGCAACTTGACCGCTCCCTTACGGTGGCGGCTCTGATGGGAGCCGCGGACGCCCTTCTGCGATTGCGTCATGGCTGCACCCCGGTAACCCTGGACTCCCAGGCATGCGGCGCGGCGGGTCCGGAGACCTGCCGCGCAGGCCCGCTTTGCGCGGCGGCTCTCCGCAGCCGCCGCGCAAAATCTCCGCCGGCAGCGCCATAAAGGCAAACTCTTTGATGCGCAAAGAATTGCCGGAGTTCCTGCGAAAATCTTCCAGTGGTCAGACCGGTCGCTGGCCGCTTGTCGCACAAACAACAAGCGGCAAGTGGCTGGTAGCAAGTGGCAAGTGGCAAGGGGTAAGGGGCAAATGACGGCCGTTGAACGGGTGGGGTCGCCGCGCCTCGCTCAGTATCTGCTCGCCCGCCCCACGTTCCCCGGCCCTCTTTCCCGCCGGGCGGCTCAGTCCACCACCTTCTGGTGCATCGAGCCGTGGCACGGGCCGCACAGCCACACCACGTCGAGCGGCCGGTTGTAGTCGGGATGGTGCTTGTACAGCCGCGCGTGGCGGGCCTCGATGCCGCACTTCTCGCACCGGTTTTTTCGGCGCAGGATACTGAGGACCATGGCGAACCGTGCGATTTGCCGGGCCGCCGCCTTCGCCTTGTCGCAGGAAGTGCTCGGCCGGATGCCCCTTCGCGCAAGTCTGAGCCGGTATCGCCGACAGGGTTCGCGGGCCCGTTCCGGGTTCTGCCGGCGCCAGGCGCGCTGGTATTTAGCGCGGCAGAGGCGGCAATCGGCGGAGCGGCCGTGGCGACCGCGTGGGTTGGGCCGGAACTTCTCCAGCGGCTTCTCTACGCCGCATTTTGAACAGCGTTTGGTCAGGGGGGCGGGCTGGCGGGGCATGGCAGGCTCCTTGCGTCCTCTGCGACCTGTGCGGTCGGCGAGGCATCGCCGCATGGGTGGCGCGGCCGCTCCATAGAAGGACGGGGTGTACGGTGGCGCGCCGCTTTTGGGGGGCCTGGATGCGGGAGCGCCGCCGCAACCTCTGGCGGCGCAAGGACTTACGATTTTCGACTTTTCCCGGGATTTTTTTCGGACATCGGCGCGCAGAGGTCAAACCGCACTGGCGCTATCAGCAGCGCGGTTTTTTCGCCCCCGCCGCGCGCCGGACGTGCGAGAAAGCCTGTTTTTCGCTGCCGGAATCGTTTTGGGGCGAATCTGCTGATTGAGGGGCACAGGGGGAGCCAGATAGCCGGGGGCGCGCCCCGGTTGCCGTCCCGGCGGGAGCCCCGCCGGGGACGCTTCAGAGTAGTCACATGGCGCGATCCCGCGGGGAACTTCACCCGGGCGGCACAACCCACTGGGCCTCTCGCGCAAGCCGCCTTCTCACCGCGTCGGACTTCTTACCGACAACCACCCCGTGCGCCGGTTCATCAGGCTTGGGGTCTCTTGCGACCTTCTGGCTACACTGTCGGCACAAACCAGCAGTAATAGCAGCCAAGGCGAACCCCTTGTGGCCAACAAGCGCGGCGGTTGTGCCACGTCCGCTTTCACGCACGACATCTGCTAACAGAACGGACATCGGCGTGCCGTTGGGGTGGTCCTGGAACGCTTGTGAAGTCGGGCGCATGCTGCCGAGATTCCGGTCAAGCACGAACCATTGCGGCGGAATTCGGCGCCATAGCTCCGCATGGTCGGCAATTGTGGGGTCATCTTCGTACTGATTCATTCTGCCGTCCAGGCGAAAGGACTGTGGGCGGAAGACCTTCTACAGGTGGCGTATTGTTTGTATCAAGATATTACAGTCGTGTGCGAGACCCACTTCCGATGCTTCCGGCAGGAGCCCGCCCTGGCGTGACATGAGGATCTGGCCTTCAGGCTTCACTTCCACCTCCAGGTCAATGTCATTCTGATGCCACTCAAGTTGAACACCGCCTTCTACCGTAGGCACGACCGTTGGTGCTGGACTGCGAGATTCCATTACCATCATCAGCGCGTTCAAGGCCATTTGAACTGAAACCACCGTCACAGGCAGTGCTCCATATGAGTCCCAGTTTCGCGGCAGGGCCAGAAGTTGTTCCATCCTTTGGACTGTGGGCCGAAGCCAGCGCGGCTCTTCAATGCGGAGCTCAATTCTTAGTTGTGGACTTGGCCTCTTGCCGGTCAACAGCGAGTCTTCAGCCTGAACGGAACTTGCACACGACTCGCCCCAATCGCGTTCCGTCAGCCCTTCCAATAGAGCCGCGCCGCCTTGGCCTCCCACTATTGTGCCCGGCGCATTCCAGGTTCGGTATCGTCTATCGTGCATCGAGACGCCTCCACGCTTTGTGCATTTGTGGAGTCGTTACGCCGGCGAATCCGCGCACGACCCACTCCCGCCCCCGGTTCAAAGCAGCCAGTACGCCATCGAAGCCTTCACCAATAGGCTTGCCACGAGCAGTCAGAGTGAGCACAAGTATAGGCTTCTTATCGGCTGTCCGGTACGCCGGCTGGAGGCTGACGTGCAATCGGCCAACCGGCTTCGTGTCTTGGCCGGGCATTACGTAGCGTACCGCAAAACGAACGTCCTCGGGTGCTGGAAGAAACGCATCGCTGTGCTCCCCGCTCCAGAGCGCAGTGACCTTCTCGACCCCCGACCATACCTCTGCGCCTGAGCCCCATTCGATATGATTGACGTATGTAACGTCACACTGAGTCGGAATCATCTCGCCAATCTTCTCGCGGTTCAGGAACTCGCAGAAATGTCTTAGCTCCCCGGCAAAAGCGTCTCGAATTTTCTCGTAACGCGGATACTTATCCCCCTCGCCAACTTTTCTCCAGTTGTGAACGAAGCGGTCCGGCTGGACCTGGATGAGCTCCGTCCCGGACTTGTTCAAAAACCAGCACCTTGGAACAAATGGGGCAGGGGATATTACAATGCGCGCCCCTTGGGCGGGCCCGGGGCCTGGTTCGAATCTCTCCTCGGCATACTCGAGAGGGGGATGCTCCTCCGTCTCAGAAAAGCCGTCTTTCCAGAAGGCCCAGAGCAATCCCATATGCGCCACACGCACGCCGGGGATTCTCTTGAACTGCACGGCAAGCGCAACTTCGATAACCGGCGGGTTCGCAAAATCCGGCAATGAGGCGCGCTGATCGCTCATGTCAGAGGCGAACTTGCCTTCCTTATTTCGCGGACACGATTCAGCGACGCCCGCGTGTTGCCCCTTGCCCGCCTATCCATTCTACATGACGCGGCAAGTGGGGGTCAAGACAAACTCGCCTGAAATGGGCGCGCTCCGCGTCTTCTCGATACGGTTCAGCCTCGCTCATAGAACCGGAACTCGGCCTTGCTGCGGGCTCACCGGATCGATTTTTCCGGCAGCACCGTTTTTACGCCCTCGTCGAGGGGCATTTTGTCGGGCAGGACGCCGCAGAGGGCCTGGAGGCGGGCGAGTTCGGCCTTGAGTTCCTCCAGTCTCGCCTGCGAGGCCGGGTCGTCGATGAGGTTGCGGCGCTCCTGGGGGTCGGCCTTGAGGTTGTAGAGTTCGGCCTTGTGGCGGTCGGGGCCGCCGTCGCCGTGGGGATAATGTATGTATTTCCATTCATCCGTCCGCACGCCGCGAACGTTCGGCGTGTACGGGAACTCCTTCTCGTAGTTATACGCATAATACCACGAGCGGCGCCACCCGGATGCGTCGCCCGCCGCCAGGCGCTTCCACGACGCGCCGTGGACCCCGGCCGGCGGCGGCAGGCCGCAGACGTCAAGGACGCTCGGCGCAAGGTCGACGTTGAGGACCATCTCGCGCACGACCCGCGGCCGCGCAATC
>VGYT01000151.1 GCA_016872895.1 Planctomycetota bacterium | reverse complement strand
TCATCGGGTAACAGTTCCTTGGCCATGGCTTGGCTCCCGTATGCCAGGTTGAACTGTTACCTTCATCGGCAATCTCCGGGGTTGTGAAACAGCTTCTTAGCCGCGGCCGGAACGGCCGCGCCTATGCTTCGGCCAGACGGACGTAGGCTTCGCGGTACTCGGCCACGCCTTCAAGCGGCGTAACGCGGGCCGGTTCGCCCGCAATCTGGAAGTCGCCGCGGAGTTCCTTCAGCGTGCGTCCGGCCAGGGCCGCGCGGGCCAGCAGCGCGGCGCCGAAGGCCGTCGCCTCCTTCATGCCCGTCAGCACCAGCGGCGAGTGCGGGAAGAACGAGGCCAGCAGCGTCTGGTAGTCGGGGTTCTTGCGGAACCCGCCTTCAAGGTACACCGGCATGCCGTCGCGCAGGCCCACGCTGCGCAGTTGCTCGCACGTCTGCACGGCCAGGCCGCAGTTCAGGACCGCATACGCCGTGGCCGCATCCGACATGCACGCCGGCCTTGCGCGGCCTTCTTCAATCTCGCGGAGCGTGTACGTTCGGCCGCGCTCGTGCAGCCGCGACGATGACCGCGGAAACGGCCCCGTGCCGGGCACAAGGCCGGGGAAGATGAACGTGTCGGCCGCACGCAGCACCTCGCGGTACAAGGCCGCGCCATAGTCCGGGACGGCATCCGTGCCGGTCGCTTTCTGGATGACCTTGCCCCAGGTTCCCCACTCGTTGCCGCCCATGAAGATGGCGGTCCTGACGGGCCGGCCGAAGGCGTCGCAGTTGAGGAACACGCCGCGCCGGCGCTCCTCGTCCGAAAGGTCAGGCGCCTGCGACGGGCACATGGCCACGCACCAGGTGCCCGTGGAGTTCAGGACGAACGGCTCGTCGTGCTGAATCAGGAACGGCAGCAGCGACGCGTTGGAATCGTGAATGCCGTAGGTGACGATCGTCTCGCGCCCGAGGCCCGTGCGCGCGGCCACGTCGGGGGCAAGCGGGCCGAGCACGTCGCCCGGCCTCGCGATGGGTGCGGGGAGAAGGGCGCGGATGCCCAGCGCGTCGGCAACGCTCGACCAGCCGAGCGTCCGGTAGTCCAGCAGATACGTATGGCAGCCGGTATATGTGCACTCGGCGCCGGCCCGGCCCGTCAGAAGGTACGAGAAGTACTGCGGCAGGTTGAGGATGGTTTCGACGCGGCTGAACTCATCGGGGAACCGTTCCTGAACGAACGCGATTCCCTTTGCTACGCTCAACAGGGCGCTCAGGCGCGGCGTGCCCAGCGTGCGATGCAGCGTGTCGGCGTCGCCGCATCGCTCGTAGAACCGCCGCGCGAAGTCCTCGCCCGGCTCCGTCGTGTAAGCCACAACGGGAAGGGCACGCCGGCCGTCGCGGCCGACGCAGACGAACGTGGCCCCGTGCGTGGTAACCGAGACGGCGCGGATGTTGTGGCGCGGCCCCAGGAGGGCGAGTTGCTCGAGGAACCAGTCCCACGTGGCGTCAACCTGCTCCACGTGGACCGGCCCCGACTCGTCGGCGGGGATTGACTGGTACGTCTCCGCCACGATGCGCAGGCCGTCATCGAACACGAGGACCTTCTTGTTCGTCTTGCCGACGTCGAGCACGGCGACGTGGTCCACGGGCGGCTCCTTTGCCGGGAGATAAACGTGGAAGCATTCTGCCGCCGCAGGGGCCGAAGGTCAAGCGCCGCGAGGGCCGCGGGCGCGGGCATTCGCGCCGCGACCGTAAGGTCGCGGGAGTGGCCGGCGCAGGGGGGTGCACCGACCGCGCCAGGCGGCACGTGCGCCGCTGGTGCCCGCGACCTTACGGCCGCTGCTCAAACCTTTCGGGCCGGGCGCCGCTCACGCCTCTTCAACCAGGCTCACGCCGAGGGCCTTGCAGAACTCTTCCACCGGCCCGCGCAGGTCGCCGTAGAAGGTAACCCGGTGCCAGCCGGCGCCCCAGTTTGAGAAGAGCCGGTCGACGTCGCCCTTGACCTCGCAGGCGAGTTTCGTGCGGCAGGCCTTGTCTTCGTCAATGTTGTCAACCGCCTTGCCCTGGTGGAAAAGGATGCGCTTCTGGCCGGGGATGATTTTCATCGTGCTCGTCAGGTACCCCAGCGGCAGAAGTGAGCGGACGGCCGCGCCCTTGTGGTCCTCGGAGTGGCTGCGCACGTGGTACGGGTTGGATGGGCCCTGCGGGCCGAAGACCTTCGTCGGCGCAACGCAGTGCGCGTAGATGATGCGGTGGTTCGCCAAGTCAATCACGGGGTCGGAGATGTATCCCGGTCGGCCAACCAGGTCTCCGATGGCCAGCATGGTAATGGCCGACTGAAGGTCGCCCTCGCAGCCGCCCACCAGGCCGCCGTTGTTCATTTCCACGAAGCCCAGGCACGGGAACGCCTGAAGCGCGCCGCTGTAGAACCCGCCCAGGCAGTTGATGGTGATGGCGCGGGCGTCGTACTTTTTCATCAGCGCCAGCATGGCCACGTGCAGTGCGCCTGACTTGACGACTTCCTCCCGCGTCGGCTCAATCGTTTTCTCGGCGCCCTTGAGCCACTGGTCGGCCCAGCGCTGGGCCTCGGCGGCGTCGGCCTTCAGGAACGCATCGTGCAGTTCGGCGTGCTTTATGGAGACGACCTTCGCGCCGTACTCCTGCTGGATGGGCTGGCCTGCCGTGCCCACGTCGCGGCCGACGAGCAGGATGGTGGATGCCCGCAACCGCTCGATGCACTTCGCGAGGTCGTTCATCTTCACCGCGTCGGCCGTGCAGGCCATGTCGCCCTTCGGACCAACGGCCTTCTTGTACGCGGCCCTGGCGGCAGAGAGGAAATCGTCGGCCGTGGCGCCGGCCTTGCGGAGGACCTCAAAGCACCTCGCGGCCGCGCCCACGTCGTCCATCCGCGTGGTCGCCAGGGCCAGGGCCTTCCAGCCGGCCTTCTCGGCCCGCGAGTTAAAGCCCAGCGAGAACGGCCCGGCGTACTGGTCCTCGACCACGAGCATCGGGCGGCCGGCCTTGCCCGCCGCGTCCGACAGCGCCCCGCCGCCGCCCTGCATGCCCAGGACGTACAGGAGGTATCCATCGACCTCCTTGTCGGCGGCCCAGACTTGGCCCGCCTGCTCGGCGTTGGTGATGTGGACGGGCAGAAACTCCAGGCCCGGGCACATCGCCCTCAGTTGCTCGGCCACTTGCCGGCCGCGGCCCTCGTAGTCGTAGCCGATGTTCGGCCAGGTGATGCGGTCCGGAGTGGTGTGAGAGAATGCGAGCCGCACGCGGACCTTGCGGCCTTCTTCGGCCGCGCGCGCTGCCGGCCACGGGGCCGCCATCGCCGCCCCGGCCGCGCATGCCGCGCAACCCGCCAGGAACTTGCGCCGCGATAGTGCGCAGGCGCAGAGACTTCTTTCCGTCCCACGACCTGTCGTCGGTTTCATTGGATCGCCCCTGAAAGTTTGTGCTTGCCCGTTTGTGTAAACCTTCGCCGGGCCGCCGGGTGTCGCGCAAGATGCGGCGTGTGACAAGTCGGTTACGTGCGCCTGTCGGGCGGCGGGAAAAGCGCTACCAACCGTCCGTCGGGCAGGCTAGAATGCGCCCTCCGCCCGCCCGGCGGGCGGCCGACCGAAGGAGCCATCATGGCCATCGTGGTCAACGGCGAACGCATCGAAGACGAAGCCGTCCGCCAGGAAGCGGAGCGGATGCGCCGCGAATTCGAGCAGGCGTTCGCCGACATGCCCGCCCCCGAGCGCGAGGCGCAACTCCAGCAGTGGGCACGCGAGAACGTCATCGAGCGGACGCTGATTGCGCAGGCGGCCAAGGCCGACCCGCGGCCCATCCCCGCAGACCGCATCGAATCCACGGTCAAGGCCCTGAAGCCGGCCGAGCCGTCGCCCGACGGGCCGTCGGAGGAGTCGCTCCGGGCCGACGTGGACCTGCACCTCAGGATCGAGCGGCTCATGGACGAGGCCCGCGCCGCCGCCACCCCGCCCCCCGATGAGGCCGTCCGCCGCTATTACCAGGAGCACCTCGACGAGTTCACCGCGCCGGAACGCGTTCACGCCGCCCACATCGTCAAGCACGTGACGGGGCCGGTGCGGCCGGAAGAAGCCGAGGCCGCCCTGCGCGAGGTCCGCGGACAACTCCAGGCCGGGGCAGACTTCGCCGAACTGGCCACGCGGCACTCCGACTGCCCGGACCGCGGCGGCGACCTGGGCTGGTTCGCCCGCGGCCGCATGGTCGAGGAGTTCGAGCACAACGTCTTCAAACTCAAGGCCGGCGAATTAAGCCCCGTCTTTGCCACGCGGTTCGGGTTCCACATCGTCAAGGTTTTCGACCGCAAGCCCGCCGGCCCGTGCGGCCTGAAGGAGGCCGAGCCGCACATCCGCCAGCGCCTGGCCGAGCAATCGCGCCAGGAGGCGGTCGAACGCTTCCTCGACGACCTGCGGGCAAAGGCCCAGGTCTCGCCGTAGCGTCAGTCCTTGACCTCCGGCACGACGAAAGGCTCGCGATAGAAGCCCCTGGCCAATTTGTCGGCCTCCGCGCTGTCCTTGAATCGCTCGTTGTCGGGGTCGCACTGAAGCCAGGGTCCGAGGACCGACTCGGCCGGCTCCACGCCGTGGGCCTTCAGGTGGTCCAGGTAGCGGTCGAACATCTCCTGGAAGACGGGAAGGTTGCCGATCTGCGCCCGGATTTCGGCGGCGGAGGCCTTCCGGCCCAGGCGGTACGAGATATTCCCGGCATGACATATGTTGGTGGAAAGGTGGCCCTCAAGGACGTCGGCGGCCAGGTCCTCCCGCCTGCCGCTGCGAACGGCGCGTATGAAGTCGTCGAAATGGTCCTCGCCGCCGGTGAACTGCCTGATTTTCTTCCCCTCGTTGTCCATCACCAGCCCGGCGTGCAGCATCACGCAGCCGCCCTCGCACTGGACGCAGGTGTCCACGCCGGCGCCCCTGAACTGCGGCATGGCCTGGGCGTCCCTGGCCGCGCGCATGTTGTGGACCTCGTACAGCACCGGGGCGGCGGCGAAATCGTAGCAGATTATCTGCGTGTTCGGCACGTCGCCGGCGTCGCCCCAGACGAAGCGGCCACCGACGCTCATCACCCTCCGCGGCAGGCCGGTCTCGCCCAGCAGCCATCGCGCGGCGTCGATCTCATGGACCCCCTGGTTGCACGATTCGCCGTCGCCCATGTTCCAGGTGAAACTGCAATCGTACTGGAGGCGGTCGCGGTAGATCGGCTCTTTGCGGGCCGGCCCGCACCACAGTTCGTAATCCACGTAGTCGGGAATCGGCAGCGGCTCGGTGCGCTTGCCGATGGAGTTCCGCGCCTTGTTGGCGAAGCAGACGACGTACTGAATCTTCCCCAACTGGCCCGACCTGACGTACTCGATGGCCTGCCGGTCCGTGCGGCGGGAGCGGGCCTGCGTGCCGACCTGCACCATCCGGTTGTGCTTGCGGGCCGCGCTGACCATCTGCCGCCCTTCCCACATGAAGTGGGCCAGCGGCTTCTCGACGTAAACGTGCAGGCCGGCCTGGCAGGCCCAGATCGTCGGCAGCGCGTGCCAGTACTGCATGGTCGCCACGGAGACGGCGTCGAGGTCCTTCCGCTCCATGAGGCGGCGGACGTCGGCCACTTCCGCCGGCCGGTAGTTGAACTTCGACTCCACCGCGTCGGCCGCCGCCTTCAGACGCTGCCCGTCCGGATCGCACACGGCCGCGATCCGCACGCCCTTCTGCCTCCCGAAGGCCGCGATGTGGGCGCCCCCACGACCGCCGCATCCCACCAGGGCGATGCGGATTTCTTCGCCCGCGCCCCACACGCGGGAACCCGCAACCACCGGCAATCCGACGGCGGCAACCGCGGCCGCCGACCGCCGAACAAACTCCCGACGCGTCAGCAACATGACAGGCTCCTTCCGCCCGGCAACCAGGGCCCAACCTTACCCTACGCCGCCTCCCTGCACCTGTCAAGCGCCGGGTGCCGGCGCGTCCGCGTCGGCCTTGACTGGCCCGCCCTTGTTTGTAGCATTTGAGGCATGGTTCAAAGCCCCCGGCACCGCCGGGGGATGGTCGGCCCGCACCATCCATCCCCACGCGGTGCGTGGGGCTTGTTTGAACCATGCCGCATTTGAGACCAAGAAGGGGACAAGAATGAGACCGGGACTTGTGCACTTGCTGGCCGCCGCGACGGCACTGGCCGCCTCAGTGGTTGCGACGGCGATCGCAGCGGCCGGCGCCGCCGCGCAGGCCTCTGCTGCGGCCGCTCCCGCCGCGCCTCCTCCTGCTGCCACTGCTCCTGCCGCGACCGCCGCGCCGCTTCCCGGATGGACGGCAAAAATCCGGCGCGATCACCCCCGGCTGTTTTTCAACGCGGAGACGTGGCCCGCGGTGCGCGCCCGGGCCGAGGGGGCCGAGCGGGCGTGGTACGCACGCATCAAGCAGGAGGTCGATCGTCTCCCCGCGAAGGTCAAAGAGCAAAGCGGCGGCCCTCCCGATGACCTGGGGCCGGAGGCCGCGCGGGCCGCCTTCGTCTTCCTCATGTCCGGGGAGCCGAAGTACCGCGACCTGGCCAGGAAATGCCTCGATACGAGCCTCCGCTGCTACGACCTCTGCTACGAGCAGCGCAAGACCGTCAACTGGTACTCCACCAGCCGCGTGCACGCCGTGATGGCCTGGGACTGGCTCTACAACGACCTCGCCGAGGCCGAGCGGGCCGACTGCATGACGCGGCTGGTCCGGGCCATCGACCGGGTGCTGAAGGCCAGGCCGCCGATTTACCGCGAGAACACGGGCGGCTACGCGACCGGCTTCTACGGCTTCAAGAACGCCATGTGGTTCATCGGCTGCACCGCCTGGGGCACGGGCATCGAGCCGGAGAAGGTCCGGGAGTGGCTTGTCTGGGGCCGCGACGAGAACCTGCGGCTCCTCGAGCACCGCCGCAAGGCGTGCGGCGACGACGGCGGCGGGGCGTCGTCCACCCTGGGATACGTCTTCGGCGCGTACCCGTGGTCGGAGCAGAACTTCTTCTACACGTGGCTCTCGGCCGCCGGCGAGAATATCGCGCCCGACTGGCCGCACAGCGCCTGGCTGGCTAACTACGTGCTGTGGAACACCATCGCGGCCGACCCGGCCCCGCTTGAGTTCGGGTACGGCGACACGCCGCACCAGCACAACCGGCTGCCGATTTCCCAACTTTATACGCACATGGCCAACATCCGGCATCTGTACGGCCGGAAGGCGCCCGAGGCGGCGGCGCTGGCGCGGTACGTCCAGGACGCCCTGCCGCAGTCCGCCCGGAGTTACTCCGGCAGTTGGTTCATCTACCCGTTCCTGCTGGGGGACCTGGAGCAGTCGCCCGCGGCCCTGGCGCCGGAGGACCTGCCCGCCGCGCGCCATTTCGAGACGATGGGACAGATCTTCATGCGTTCAGGCGTCGGAAAGGAAGATACGTATGCGATGTTCTCGTGCGGCGGGATGCTGAGCCAGCACCGGCACTACGACGCACTGAACTTCGTCATCTACCACCGCGGGTTCCTGGCCCTCGATTCCGGCACGCGGTACGACGAGTTCTCCAACGGCCAGCACCTGGCCAACTACTTCGCGCAGACGGTGGCCCACAACTGCGTGCTGGTGCATCAGCCGGGCGAACCGCCCGCCCCGTACTGGGGCGGAAAGGTCGAGGCAAATCACGGCGGCCAGCATCAGCAACTCGGATCCGCCGTCAAGGCGTTCCTGGCCGCGAAGGATTACGTGTACGCCGCCGGCGACGCCACCGCCTGCTATCATCACAGGCAGCCGGCGGGCGCCGACCGGCAACTGCCCCGCAAGTGCGAACTCGTGACGCGCCAACTGGTCTTCATCCTGCCGCGCCATTTCGTGATGTTCGATCGCGTGGTCGCCACCGATCCGGGGTACCGCAAGGAGTGGCTGCTCCACACGGCCGAGGAGCCTTCGATTTCGGGCAACACGTTTCGCGCCGACCAGGGCCAGGGCAGGCTTTACGGCCGCACGCTTCTGCCCGAAGACGCCGCGCTCGCCGCCGTCGGCGGGCCGGGCAAGGAGTTCTGGGCCGCAGGCCGCAACTGGGACCTCGTGCCCCCCGGACCGAGGCCGGAAGAGCGCGCCCTCATGGGCCGGTGGCGCCTGGAGGTTACGCCCGGGACGCCCCGCAAGGAGGACTTCTTCCTTCACGTCATCCAGGTCGGCGACCGGAAGTCGGCCGCCGTGGACCGGGCGGAGTTGATCCGCGACGGGAACCATCGCGGCGTGCGCCTGGTTACGGACGGCGGAACGTGGGAAGTGACCTTCGCCGCGAGCGGCGACCTGGCCGGCCGCGTCAAGCGCACGGGCGGCGCGGGCCCCATCGACGCCCCCCTGGCCGCAACCGTCCAGCCGCAGAGCGGCATCATGGCAAGCGGCCGGGGCAAGTGACGCCGCAACGCGACCAGGACGCTTCTCCATGAGCCGGGGGCTTCGGCTCACGCGGTGTGGCACGCCCGGCGCCGCCAACACGCCGAACATCTGCCGGGAGGAGATACCCATGAAGAGATCAATCTATTTCATCCTGATGTCGCTCGCGCTCGCGGCGGCGCCGGGCGCCGCCGCGCCGCAGCGGGCCTTTGCAGCCGCGCCGGACCAGGTCCGGAAGATGACGTACCAGGAAGCCCGCCAGCGCCTGCGGCCGGCGGAGTTGCCCGCGTTCTGGGTCGGCTCGGTCGAGGACCTGCCGTCGCGCTGGGCGAAACTTTCGGCGGGCCATGCCCGCGAAATCGCCCGCAGCCCGGGCGGGCGCCCCCTGCACCTCGTCTCCTACGGCGAGCGGGAGACGGTGAAGCACCCGGCCAATTTCAACTCGGCCGTCGGCGGCCGCGACCCGGCCTCCTACATGGACAAGGCTGCCCGCCGCAAGCCCGTCGTGTATTTCGTCGGCCCCGTCCACGGGCACGAGGTCGAAGGGCTGACGGGCCTCGTGAACCTGGTACAGATCATGGAGACGGGGCGCGACCTGCGCGGCAAGGACCAGTCGGCCCTGCGGTCCCTGGGCGGGCAGTGCCGGCTGCTCATCCTGCCCGCCGGCAACCCCGACGGCATCGCCCGCTTCGAGCCGAGGGCGATCCACGGCATGCCCAAGGACGAGTTCCAGTTCTGGGGCATGGGCACCTGGGCCGATGACTCGATCGCATTCTGGCCGGGATCGAAACGCCAGCACCCGCGGACCGGGCCGGAAATCGGCTGGATGGGCTGCTACTTCAACGACAAGGGCGTCAACCCGATGCACGACGAGTTCCTCGCGCCGATGAGCACCGAGGCGCCGGCCATCCTGCGCGCGGCGATGGACGAAGGGCCGGACCTGGCCGTCAGCCTTCACAGCCACGAGTCGCGCCCGGCCGTTCTGCGGCCGGCGTACGTGCCCCTGGAGGTCCAGGAGCAGGTCCGCTCGCTCGCCGAACGGGCCTACGCCCTGCTGGCCGGGCGCAGGTTGCCCCACGGGTCGCTTCCCGAGGCCCGTCCGGACACATGCAAGAACATGGATTCATTCAACCTCGTCAGCGCCCTGCATCACATCAGCGGCGCGGCGGCGTTCACCTTCGAGTGCCCCCACGACGTGGCCGACGAAAAGGCGTGCCGGGTGACCTTCGACGAAATCCTCGACATCCAACTCTCCGTCTACGAAGCGATGCTCCGGTTCGCCATGGACGCGAAACAGAAGGGTGCTTCTCCCGCCGGGCAGAAGAGCAACTGATAAGAATCCACCCCGTCGGGCCGGCCGGGCGGCGTCAGGGCGGCGTCCGCTCGAGCAGGATCGCCACGTCCTCCGCGAACTCCGGGACGGCCAGCGCCGCTGCGGGGCCGCCCGCGAGCGCCGGCAGGTCGGCCGCCGCGCCGGTCTTCGGATCGAAGCGCCGGACCGCGTAGCGGCCGGCCGGCAGGTTCAGCGTCACCGCCAGCGCCCGCGGCGGACAAGGCTGGAGGCGGTACAGCCGCTCGTCCACAAAATAAGCGAGGTATCGCCCCGGACCGGCCGCCGAAACGGCGCAGCCGCAGCCCGGTATCCGGTCGGGCAAGACGCCCACGGCCGGCACCATCGCCGCCAGGTCGTACTGCGCGAGGAGTTTGTGAAAATGGCCGAGCCACTCGCGCAGCGGGCGGCCGTCCAGGCGCCGCCCGTCGCCGATGGGGGCCTTGCCGCAGCCCGTTTCGTCGGCGGGCGTGAAGGACCAGTCGAGGCTGTCGTACCCCGCGCCGCCCGCCAGGAGCATCTCCCAGGCCTCGGCCCGGTTGACGGCGTATCGCTCCGGCTGCCCCCGGACGATGCCGGTGAACGTCTCGTCGAAGACGATGGGTTTGCCGCACTTGTCGCGCTCGCGCAGGAACGGCCAGATGACGCCCGCCCCGGCCTCCTCGTTGGCCGAGGGGCTGAACGCCAGGCCGCGCGCGTTCTTCTTGACCGAGATGTAATGATAGTTGATGATGTCCACGTCCGGGTTGGCGAAGTACGCCGCGTCGTCGTGGCGGATGTCGGGCTGTCCGGGGCCGGCCTGGAGTTTCACGCGGAAGTGGGCGTTGACGGCGACGAGGTGGCGCTTCGGCAACTCCTGCTCGGCCCGGCGGACGGCGCGGGCCAGGCGGGCCTGCCAGGCGACGACCTTCGCCTCCGTCTCCTCGGAGTAGTCGCCGTGGACGTTCGGCTCGTTGCAGATTTCCCAGTAGAAATTGTCGAACGCGTTCAGTTCCTCGGCCATCTTGCGGATGAACCGCTCCTGAAGCGCGACGACCGCCGGGTCCTTCAGGGTCATGAACTCGCGCGGGTCGCCCAGGCCGCCGCCGACGCCGCCCGTGTTCGACGGCTTGCCGCACGGCATCAGGTCCATTTTCTTCTTGTTGTACGGGTTGCAGAACAAGGAGACCTCGACGACGACGCCGCGCGCCGCGCACTTCGCCAGAAAGTCCTTCCAGCGCGCGAAGTAGGCGGGGTTCCATCGGTCAAGGTCGAACTTGTCGAGGCCGTCGGCCGCCCGGCCGTGGCCCGCGACGCGCGGCCAGGGGAGGATGCTGGCCTCCGGCCGCGGGGCGAGCGTGTTCTGCGCCCCCGGCGCGGGGATGCACGACGGCGTCTCGCGGTAGAACGTGAAGACGCGGGTCATGTTCTGGCCCGTCCGCGCCATCTCTTCCAGGTACGCATCGTAGTCGAAATCGGCGTTGATGACGGCGCCGTAGTGCTCGGCCGACGTGAGAATCTTGAAGGGTTTTCCCCGGTAGAGGAAGCAGCGGGGGTTCTCGGGATGCACGCGGAACGTGTCGCCGGTCCCCGCCGCGGGCAGCGGCGCGGGCGGCGCATCCGCAGGCGACCGCCCGGTCGGCAGCGGCGCGGGCGGCGCCT
>VGYT01000150.1 GCA_016872895.1 Planctomycetota bacterium | reverse complement strand
GAAGTGTGCGCCAAGTACGCTAAACAGATGCCGGTGCGAGCACAATCGCCGCAGCCATGAAGAACATTACCGTCATCCACATGGGGGCCGTGGGCGACCTTGTCCAAGCGCTCCCGCTCTTGCGCGCGGTGCGGGCGAAGTGGCCGGCCGCGAAGATTGCCCTCGTGGGTCATCCCGAGCGGGCGGCAATTGCACGGCTGGCGGGGCTGGCCGATGCTTGCGTGCATTTTGATTCGTTTTCCAACTCGCTGGCCGCCCACCAGCGGGCCGACCTGGTCGTTGACCTTTTCTGCGCCGGCAGGCCGGGGCCCGCCTATGGCGGGACGGTGCGTCTTGAGCCCTTCCCCCCGCCGGGGTGGACCGATTCGGCCGCCGCGTGGGTCCTGCGGCAGGGCCGCCAGGCCCTGGACCTTCCGGCGGTGCCTGAAACGCCGGAGTTCCTCATTCCGCGCGCGTCGCTCGATGCCGCCGCGGACTTCCTCGCGGCGCGCGGCATCCGGGGCAACTTCGCCGCGATTCACCCCGGCAGCGGCTCGCCCAAGAAGAACTGGCCGCTGGATCGGTTCGTGGCGGCAGCCGGCCGCTTGCGCCAGGAGCACGGCCGGACCGTCGTCTGGCTGGCCGGTCCTGCGGAACAGGAGCGCGGCACGCTCGCGCCGCTGGGCGCGGGGGAGAACGTGCTGGCCCGCCTGAGGCTGGAGCAGGCGGCGGCCGTCCTGGCCCTGACGGACGTGTACGTGGGGAACGATTCCGGCATCACGCACCTGGCGGCAGCGGTGCGCCGGACGGACGGGCGGCCGACGCCCACGGTGGCGCTTTTCGGCCCGACCGACCCGCGCCTCTGGGCCCCGCGCGGGCCGCACGTCCGCGTGGTGCGGTCGCCGGACGGGATGATGGAGGGCATCGGCACAGAGCGCGCCTGGGCCGAAATCGCGCGGCTGGTCGACCTGCCGGTGTGACCCGGCGGGAACCCCGCGCCGCCGCCGGAGCCGCCGCCGCCGCATCCTTTTCACCGCAGAGGGCGCAGAGAACGCATAGCGTGGAAAGTGACAAAGGACCAATGACAAATGACAAATGACAAATCCTCAACTCTACGGAACCGGGGCGGGCGGCGCGCCCTTTTGCTTCTCCCGCTCCTCCAGCATGCGCTTATGCTGCTCCATCTGCTGCTGGGCGAACCACTCCATGCGCTGGGCGCCGCGTTTGCCAACGGCGATGGCCCCCTGGATGTCGGCCTGCGGCACGGCCAGTTCAAAGCGGACGGTGCGGCCGGAGACGCGGGCGGCGAAGGTCGCGAAGTCGGCCGCCGCCGGGGCCTCCAGCGGCGGCAGGTTCGCCTGCTTCGCCGCCTCCCGTATCTCAGGGGGCACGGACTGTGTCATCATGCGGTCGCTCAGGCCCATCACCATGTAAATCATGTTGGTAAGAGAAACGATGCCGCCGGAGCAGGCGCCCCTGGGCAGGCGCCCGAGCGCCGCGGCAACCCTGGCGTCGCTCCCAAGGTCCGGCCCCTGGCCGCGAAGCGCCTTGACGGCCCGGGCCAGCGTCTGCGCGTCGCCGACGGCGACGACGGCGGTCTTGTCAACGACGGCCATGCGGATGGTCATCCCCTCGGGGCCGTAGATGGCGTCCATCATGGCCTTCATCTGCTCGCGGGCCTGCGGCGGGGCGTCCGGGGGCAGTTGCAGGTCTATCTTCATTCGCCACACGTCCACGGGCAGGCCCTCGACCGTCTCGGCGGCTTCCTTGTATTCCATGTCCATTTTCATCGTGGGACCGCCGGGGCCGCCGCTGAACTGGCCCATCAGCACCTTCATCATGTCGCTGGAGGCCGCCGCCATCTTCGACGAGAGTTGCCTGTACTGCACCGGGTCCTTGACGGCGAACGTCTCGACGATCCGGTACATCCCCTGCCCCGGCGGCGCGGGTTCCAATGAGATTGCCACGTCGTTACCCATGGTGGCGGCGTACTGGTCGTACATGGCCCAGACGTCGGCGATGCTCTTCCGGGCGGCCTCGTCGGCATCGGCCGTTATGATATCTATCAGGGGCCTGACGAGCGCCTTGAAGGGCACCAGGCCCCTGTTCCAGTCGAGCCGCATCCAGGCGGCGGCCACGAGGCGGTCCGACGCGGGCAGCCCCCCCTTGTACGCCTCAATTGGCATGGACGCCGACGCAATTGACGCCAGGTTGGAGCCCTCGGCCAACCGGACGTCAACGGCCAGCGATGCCGTCTCGGCCTTGACGTCGGCTGCGAGCGTTGCGCCCTCAACCTGGTCGGCCAGGCCGAGGACCCATTTCACCATGTCCAGGGCGGCCTTGGGCGGTCCGCCGGGCTGGCCCGGCGGCGCGGCCTGAAGTTCGTTCTCTAGGCCGGTCTTTGCGGCCGAGGCCAGCACCTTCGGGTTCACCATGGCCCAGATCAGATGGCTGCCGATGGCCTGACGCTGAGCGTCAAGGCCCGTCATGCGGGCCGGAGCAGCGGCCAGGGCCTTCAGCGCCTCCGGGGCGTCGCTCCAAGCCGCCCAGGCGCCCATTTGCATCAGGCACGTAAGGCGAGACCTGATGATGTTCGGGCCGACTTCTTCGCCCGCGATCTTCGCCGCGTCCTTGACGCGCGCGAGGCCGACCAGATCCAGGTCTTTGCCGCGCGGGAAGACCACCAGCACGAGCGGGCCGGCCACGTCAAGGGCCCCCGGGGGCAGCCTGCCTTCCAGGGGGTCCACCAGTTTGATGTCTTGCCCCTCGGGCCCGATGAACGCCTTCAGCGCCGTCTCCAGTTCCTGGACGCTGCGAACGGCGGCCACCAGGGCGGCGTCGGCCGGTGCCTGGCCGACCGCCCACACGACATCCTTCTCCTGGGCGACGGCGAGCACGGGGATCGTCCACACGGCGACCATCACGGCAACCAAGCCCGGCACACGGCTTCTAGCGAACATGGCGGTTCCCCCATTCTCAAGCGCGGCTAGACGGCGGAGCGTCTCGCCGGTCCCATGCGCACGATGGGTGCGAAACGCGATTTCAAACAGTATCCCACCCGGCGGGCGGCTGCGGCAAGCGAAAAGCCGTGGCGGCGTTTTCCTTGACACCCGCGCGCGGGCACCTATAGTGAAATCCTGAAGGCGGTGGGGCCATGAAGATCGGCGCGATCTCCGACACGCACGACAACCTGGCGGCCGTGGCGGCGGCGCTCAGACGGTTCCAGGAGGCCGGCGTGGAGGTCATCCTGCACGCGGGCGACTACGTGGCGCCGTTCGCCCTGAAGCGGCTCATCCAGGCGGCGATGCCAGTGCACGGCGTCTTCGGCAACTGCGACGGCGAGCGGACGGGCCTCGCGAAACTCCTGCCGGAACTCTCAGACGGCCCGCGACGCCTGGAACTCGGCGGCAAGAAAATCTGCCTCGTCCACGTCGAGAAACGCCTGACGCCGGAGGACTTCGAGGCCTCCGACATCATCGTCTGCGGACACACGCACGAGCCGAAGGTCCAGCGACAGGAAGGCCGCCTCATCGTCAACCCGGGCGAGTGCGGCGGATGGCTGACCGGCCGCTGCACCGTGGCCGTCATCGACACGCAGACCCTGGCGGCCGACGTGCACGAAGTCTTCCAGCAGGCGAGGTAAACCCATGCGACGCGCGATTCCATCCGCAGCCGTGCTGGCGACGGCCCTGGCCCTGGCCGGCTGCTACGGCCAAGTGCAGCGGACGCTCTCCGTCGATTCCGAACCGCAGGGCGCCCGCTGCTGGCTCAATGACAACGAGGTCGGCCTCACGCCCGTTACCGTTCCGTTCACCTGGTACGGCACGTACGGCATCCGTCTGGAACACGAAGGTTACGAACCGCTCATCGCCACGGCCAGTGTGCGTGCGCCCGCGTACCAGTGGATTCCGTTTGATTTCCTGTACGAGACGGTGGTGCCGGGCATCCGGACCGACGCCCACGAGTTCCGCTTTGCAATGAAGAAGGCGGAGGCGGTTGACCCGAAGGCACTCAGGGAACGCGCCGAGGGCATCCGCCGCGACGCCCGCTCGCCGGCGCCTTGAAGAACCTATTCCCCTCTTCGGCGCCCACTTGTCGATTGCCGGCGGCGTGCACCGCGCGGTCGAGCGGGCGCGCGAAATGGCCGTTGACTGCCTGCAACTGTTCCTGAAGTCGCCCTCGCAGTGGCGCTTCGCGGCCCTGACGGATGAAGAGGTCGCGCGGTTCCGCTCGCGCGCCGCTGAGGCGGACCTCGCGCCGCTTGTGGGCCATGCCTCGTACCTTCTGAACCTGGCCGGCCCCGACGGTGCGCTCTACGAGCGGTCGCGTGTGTGCGCCCTGGGCGAGTGGGACCGCGCGGAGCGCCTGGGCCTCGACTACTTCGTGCTCCACCCGGGGGCACACATGGGCAGCGGCGAGGCGGCGGGCCTGGCGCGCATCGCCCTGGCCCTTGACTGGCTCCACGCTGCGCGGCCCGGCCGCCGCTGCCGCATCCTGCTTGAGACGACCGCCGGCGCAGGCACAACGATGTGCGGGCGGATGGAGCACCTGCGGTACCTGGTGCAATCGTGCGAGGCGGGCGCGCGGCTGGGGGTAGCCATCGACACGTGCCACCTCTTCGCCGCCGGGTACGACCTGCGCACAGCGGCGGCCATCGACGACACGCTCGGCCGGCTGAACGACGCCGTGGGCCTCCAGCGGGCGCTCGTGGTTCACGCGAACGATGCGCGGGGCGCGCTGGGGTCGGGCCTGGACCGGCACGAGCACATCGGGCGGGGCAGCATCGGCCGCAAGGCGTTCCGCCTGCTCGTGCACCATCCGGCTCTGGCCCGCCTGCCCTTCATCCTGGAGACGCCGAAGCACGATGCTCGCGGCCGCGAGATGGACCCGGTGAATTTGCGCATGCTGCGGAGGTTGGCGCGCTCGCCTGCGGGTCGCGGTCAAATGTGACCGTGCCGGAAGCCGTGGCCTACCTGCTTTCGTCGGCTTCCGGCGGCCTGGGCTCCTTCGGCATGCCCTTTTCGGCGGGCGGGTACTGGTTGCCCGCGAGGCCCTTTTCGGGCACGGGCCTGTCGGGAATGGCGAACTCGACCGTCAGCGGGTCCTTGCGGTCCTCGGCGATGTCGAGGCCGCCGAGGGTCGGCTCGAACTGCCAGCCCCACGTCTGCCAGACGGCCTTCGGCTGGCGGAAACGGTACAGCACCCGCGTGCGGAACGTGGTCCACGCATCATACTTCTTCTCATAGTACCATTGCTCGATGCGCCAAGTGACCTCGTCGCCCTTCTCGCTGTGGAAAGGGGCGTCCATCAGGCATTCCATCAGCGCCACCGCCCGGTCCGAGCAGCCCGCCAGGTAAAGATCCCGTATCTTGTTCTCGTAGCGTTTGACCTCGTGGATGATGCGGCGGACGGACTTCTTATCGTCCTCGCTGAGGGTCCCCTCCGGGGCCCTGCCGAGGTCCTCGGTGCGGTACTCCGGGGGGATGAGGATGTCGTACTCCGACACCTTCGGGGCCATGTCGATGCCTTCCAGCCGGCCCCAGGGCGTGCGGATGATAAAGTTGTACGTGCCCAGGCGCAGGCCCCTGACCTCGAACTCGCCCGTCTTCGGGTCAACCGCGACGGGGACCCGCAGGTCCATCGAGCGTTCCCACAAGAAGGCTTCCTTGACGCGCTCCGGCGGCGTGAGTCTGCCGCGGATGATGCGCCCTGGATTGTCGGCCTTCGTCTTGGCCGGCGGCGAAGACACCGGTTCGGCGACCCCCGGCGCAGCGGACGGCGCGGCCGAAGCGGGCACCGCCGCCCCGGACGGCTTCGCGGGCGCAACCGCCGGCGCCGCGCCGCCCGATGCAACGGCCATTACGATAAGCAGCACAGCGGCTGTGAGACCACCGACCAGTTCCAGCCTCATGGCCGCTCCTCCGCGAACATGACGCTGCCATTTTGCCCTGCCTGCGGCGCCGTGGCAATACACATTCCGGCGGTACACATTCTGGCAGCGACGTTACCGCGGGGGGCACAATACCAGCGCTGTAAGGGTCAGGTGCAGGGCAAACAAGGATGGGACGTGTGGCGCGGCCGACTTGTCCGGCCGTGGCTGTCTGACGCCGCAGGCACAAACCACGGCCGGGCAAGCCGGCCGTGCCACATTGCTTGGTGATGGCCGCCCCCGTAAATAACGCCGTACCCAGCGCCCTCGGAAATCGTTGCAGCGCGGCGGCATGGCGGGTAGGGTAGCCCCGCCGACAGAACGTGCGCAGGCCGGCGCCGCGGCGCGGAAATATGCACACTTCGGCGCAGCGGGTCAGGAGATCCGCCGCGCAAAGTGATAAGCAGCGTGATACGTGGTAGTGTCGGCAAGGGCCCCAGGACCCATGCGAAGGGATTGAACATGAACGCCGCACTTACGCTTCGGCCTGCGCTGGGGGCGGCGATTGCGCTTGTCATCGCGGCAGGCGGCCTTGCCGCGGAGTGGCCGGGCATGCGCCTGGGCAACTCGCTCGGCATGACGCTCGTGCGCATCGAGTCCGGAACTTTTCGCATGGGCAGCGAGGCCGGCGGCGACTTCGACGAGCGCCCAGCCCGCAAGATCGCCATCACCCGGCCGTTCTACATGAGCGCCACGGAGGTGACCAACGCCCAGTACGAGCAGTTCGACGCCGCACACCGGCCGCTGCGGGGCAAACTTGGTTTCTCGAAGGACGACGACGAGGCCGCCGTCTTCGTCAGTTGGCACGATGCCGCGCGGTTCTGCGAGTGGCTCTCAAGAAAGGAGGGCAGGCCCTACCGCCTGCCCACCGAGGCCGAGTGGGAGTACGCCTGCCGCGCGGGCGCCACTACGTCCTATCACACCGGCGACGCGCTGCCGAAGGAGTTCCAGAAGAACGTCGGGACGAGTTGGTTCCCGGACCCCGCGCGCACCCGGCCGAACGAGGTTGTGCCGCTCACGGTTGCCAAGACGCCGCCTAACGCGTGGGGCCTCTTCGACATGCACGGGAACGTCGAGGAATGGTGCCTCGACTGGTACGGTCCCTACGAGGCAGGCGACCAGGCCGACCCCGCCGGCCGCCAGGACGGCGACTTCCGCGTGACGCGCGGCGGGAGCCACGGGACGGACCCGGCGTACCTGCGGTCAGCGAACCGCAGCGGCGCGCTGCCGGAGGACCGCAGTTGGCTCATCGGCTTCCGCGTGGTCCAGGGCGAGGCGCCGCAGTCGAAGCCGCTGCCGGCGCCCGAGCCGCCGCTCAATCGCCGCAACGTCCGGCCCGATGTGCCGGGCGACACCGCGAAAGGCCCGGACCCCGCGAAGCCCTGCTTCAGAGGCCCGCGCCGCTACGTCAGGATACCGCCGGGATCCGACGGGCCGATGTTCTCGCAGCACAACCACGATCCGGCCATCGCGGAATGTCCAAATGGAGATTTGTTGGCCATCTGGTACTCCTGCCGCACCGAGCAGGGCCGGGAGTTGGCCATCCTGGCCGCCCGCCTGCGCCGCGGGGCCGAGGAGTGGGACGAGGCTTCGCCCTTCTGGAACGCGCCGGACCGCAACGACCACGCGCCCGCGCTGTGGGCCGACGGCCGGGGGCGACTCTACCACTTCAACGGCCTCTCGGTTGCCGCAACGTGGGGGAGCCTGGCGACGATCCTGCGCGTCTCGACCGACTCCGGCGCCACGTGGTCGAAGGCGCGGCTCATCATGCCGGAGCACGGTCTGCGGCACATGCCGGCGGAGTCGGTCTTTCAGACGCGCGAAGGCTCCCTCCTGCTCCCCTGCGACGCCGTAACGGGCGGCGCCGGAGGGACGGCCGTTCACCTCAGCCGCGACGGCGGCCAGACGTGGGAAGACTCGGGCGGCAAGGCGGCCGGCATCCACGCGGGCGTCGTGCAACTGGCGGACGGGCGGCTGATGGCCCTGGGCCGCGGCGACAGCATCGACGGCCGCATGCCCATGAGCATGTCCACCGACCTGGGCAAGACGTGGACGTACAGCCCCTCGCCCTTCCCGCCCATCGGCGGGGGGCAGCGCCTGGTGCTGATGCGCCTGCGCGAGGGGCCCATCTTCTTCGCATCGTTCGCCAGGGAAATCGCCGTGCCCGATGCGTCGGGCGGCGACCAGCGATGCACGGGCCTGCTGGCGGCGCTCTCGCTGGACGAGGGGAAGACGTGGTCCGTGCGGCGGCTCATCACCGACGGCGCAGCGGCCCATCCGGCACAGACAACCGATGGCAAGGAATTCACGATGAGCCCCACCAGCGCCGAGCCTCGCGGCTACCTTTCAGTCTGCCAGGCACCCGACGGCGTCATCCACCTTATCTCGAGTTGGAACCATTACGCCTTCAACCTGGCATGGCTGAAGACGCCGGCGCCGGCCCCGTAGCGCCCGCCAGAAAGCGTTGCAGCGGCAACTCACGGGGGGTAACGTAGTGATGCGTCAGCATCGAGACTCCTGAGCGCGGGTGCCGCGCTTTCGCAACGGCGCCGAGCAGCGGCGCAAGAGCATGGCACCCATGCAAGTACTGATTGCGGGAAACTGCCGAGAGGCGAGACACATGCGTGAGACGCGGCCGTTGTCCGGCACGGAGTTTGCGCGGCGGGTCATCCACTTTGCTCGGGGCCTTGCGGCGCTGGGGGTCCTCGGGACGGCGATTGCACAAGCCGCCTGGGCGGCCGAGGCGCCGCCCGCACGCATCGCCATCGCCGTGGCCCTTGAGCAGCCCGGCGCGGCAGCCCGCGCGGGCGAACCGCTCGCCCTGCGCATCACGCTGCGAAACGCAACCGACAAGCCGCTCGCGGTCCCCGACTGGGACCACTTCGCCGAGGCGCTGAGCGTCCGCGTGCACGTCGCGGGCTGCCCGGGGGAGAACGGGAACGCGGAAGGGCCGGCCCCGGCGGCGTGGGAGGGCGTGCCCTTTCAGCGGCGCGACTTCCGCGGACTCGCGCCAGGCGAGACGGCTGTCTCGCGCAGCATCGTGCCCCTGGTGCCCGGCAAGGCGCGCCTCACCGTCGGCCTGCACGGCCCATCGGACACGTACCGGGCGCTGACCGACGGCAAACCGGTGCGGCTGCAAAACGCCTGGACCGGAGACATCTACGCCAGTATGAACGTAGAAGTGTCGGCCGAGATGTCGCCCGAGATGCAGCGCCGCTACGGCGAGGTCCGCGAGCGGCTGGCGGACCTGCTCGTGCCGGCCGAGCAGAAGGGCCGGCTTCTGGCGACCGTGGCCGACGAGGGCCACTACCACGCGGCAACGTTCTTACGCGATGTGAGGCCGGCTCTCCCGGCCGGGCCAATGCAGGATGCGGCGCTGTGGCAACTCCTGAGACTCGCCAAGGCCGGCGCCGGGTACGAGGCCGTCCCGCTTGTCCTGGACGCCATGACCGATGCCGGCGCCGAGCAGACGATCCGCGTGGCCATCCTGGAATGGGCAGCCGAGTCGCTGGCGCAGGGCGGCCGCCTGCCCATCGGCGACCAGGCCCTTTACGTTTGGCCCGACGAAGTGCTGAATCGCGCCCGCGGGCAACTCCAGCATGCGGCAGGGGACCGCAACCCGTTCCTCGCGGCCAGGGCGAAGGAACTCCTGCGCGGGCTGGACGCAGCGCAAAAGCCGTAGCACTCGTTTGCCGCACCCACATGGGTGCCATGCTTTCGCTCGCGAAAGCATGGGTCTGCCCGCGCGAAGCACGCTTTCGCAAGCGAAAGCGTGGCACCCTCGCAGGGGAATAAGTCGGCACGCCAAACACGTACCTGCCGCAGGTCGCAGCCGTACACTAGGGGAACGTCAGTTTCAGGATCCAGGCCTCCCAGCGTTTCTGGAACCCGGGCATGTCCTTCTCGCCGAGGACCTTCTGGAGGGTCCCGTAGCCGGTCGGGTCGTCCTTATGGCCGGCGACGAAGTCGTGGTAGAACTTCACGAGGAGACCCTTCTCCTGGAGATAGTAACATAGGTATCGCGCCTGGGCGTAGTTGGCGCCCTTGTCCTGGTTGTAGAACTGGTCGGTGGTCGTGGCGCAGAGGGCCTCGAATGAAAGGAGGCGGCCGTCGCGGATGGCCTGCTGGAGGCCCGCCAGGCGCCAGTTCGTCCGGCCGCGGATGTGCCCGCCCCGGTCCTCGGCCTGCTCGTACAGCGACGCCAGGCCCTCGTTGAACCAGTCGGGGCACTCCGGGAAGTTCGCCCGCATGAACGGGTGGACGATCTCGTGGACGAGCGTCCCGCCGCCCGTGGCGATGTTCATGATGAGCGCCCGGTCGGCCGCAGAGTACCAGCCGAAGGGCGTGTGCGGCTCGCGGCCGAAGACGGCCTTCGCGTTTGTCTCGTAACTCGCCTTGTCCTTCAGGAGCCAGATGTCGATGATCTCCGGCGGGTCCTTGCGGAAGTAGTCGGCCTTCAACCGCTGGACGGCCCACCCCACCGTTTGCACCGCGCGCGTTCGGACGGCCTCGCGCGGCTCGTCGCCGACGACGACGAACGGCGGCGCCAGCGCCAGGCTGAACCCCGCCGGTGCCTTCTTCTTCAGGGCCATGACGTGCTGCGCGAAGTCGGCCGGCGCAAAGCCCGCCTGCCGCGCGGGCGGGTCGCTCAGCATTCCCGGCTCCAGCCGCATCCGGATGACCGTCCAGGAATCCTTCTCGTACTTGAGCGGCCAGAGTTTCAGGAACGCGGCCCGCTTCATGCGCCGGTACGCCCCCGCGTCCTCGGCCGGCTCGTGGTACACGACTTCGTCGGCCTTGCGGTCGTAGCCGAGGACGAGGCGGAAGTGCTCCGTCGTCTTCGCCTGGTCGTCGTAGTGCATGCAGACGATCGACGGGATGCCGCGCGCCAGGTCCGCGTGGAGCGCCGCCCAGCGGGCCTGGATTTCCTCCGGCGCCTTCGCCGCCACGCGCGAGAAGGCCTCGCCCGCCTTGAACCCGATGCGCCCCAGGGCCGCCGCCAGTTCCTTCGTGTAGCAGCCGCGCGCCAGCAGCGGGTCCACTCCGGCAGCGTTGAACATATCATCCTGCGTCCATGTCTTGCCGAGTCGAGCCAGGTACATCGCGGCGCACGCCTCGCCGCAGAAGTCGGGCTTCTGCCGCACGTGGGGAACGTCCTTGATAAGCGCGTCGGCGTAGGCCTGCGCCGCGTGCGCGCGAGGCGCGGGTGCAGGTGCGCCGGCCCCTGCCCGCACGGAGACCTCGCCGCCCGGGGCCGCTCCGCCCCCGGCAGCCGGCCCTGCCCGCGCAGCACCTGAGCCGCAGATGGCCGCTGCCGCGACCACGGCCAAGATGAAGGTGCGCCTCATGCCGACCTCCTGTTGCGCGCTGCCCGGACGGTGCTCCTCTCTCCGCCGCAGCGGTCAATATCATATCACAAGATTGGAGACTGTAGCACCATTACCGGGATAAAGTGATGTTTGTCGGGTGTCCAGGCCGATAGATGCCCCGGAGGGGTGGAGTCCTTCCGGGAGAACGTCACGATGACCGGACCTGGCCGCTATGTGCCCGA
>VGYT01000149.1 GCA_016872895.1 Planctomycetota bacterium | reverse complement strand
AAAACGGGGAGGGGCAGGGCCTCGGCCCAGTGGCGGATAATCGCCCAGTCCGCGCGGCGGTCGTAGCGCTGAAGGGCCGAGCGCGCGTGCAGAGTGACGGCGGCTGCACCCGCCGCCGCGGCCCCCCGGGCCAACTCCAGCGCCAGCCGCCGGTCCTCCGCCGCGTCGGTGTACCCGTACCGCACCTTGATGGTGACGGGCAGGGGGCCGGAGCGGACGGCCTCCTCGACGAATCGCGCGGCTGCGTGCGGGTCGCGCAGGAGAGCCGCGCCGCAGCCTTCGCCGGCGATGCGCTTGCTGGGGCAGGCAAAGTTGAGGTCCACGAGGTCGGCGTTGCGGCGTGCGGCAACGTGTGCGACGGCCTCGGCCAGGGGCGCCCCGCGATGGGGCAGAATCTGGACGCCCAGGGGTCGGTCCTCGGGCGCGGATGCCAGGGGGTCGCCGCATTTGCGCCGGTTGCCGCCGCGATGGCGCTCCGGCCGCAGGAGTTCCTCGGGCGTGGCCATCTCGGTATGCGTGAGGGCGGCGCCGAACCGCCGGGCCATCAGGCGGAACGCCAGGCCCGTGCGCCCGTGCATCGGGGCCAGGGCCAGATTCGAGGCGAGCAGCAGGCTGCCGACCCGGACGGAATGGATGAGGTCGGGGGTCTTATTCATGGGCGTGCGCAAGAGAACCATCGTTCGCGCGGCAGGTCAGGAGCCACGCCTCGGCGCATGGCCGCAAAAGAATGGCGGAGAGGCAGGGATTCGAACCCTGGGTACCCTTGCGGGCACACACGGTTTCCAACCGTGCCCATTCGGCCGCTCTGGCACCTCTCCGCCCACCGGCCGCGCGGGCCGGGGCCCGCACGTGCCGCCGAGGGAGCATATCGCCCGCGTCTTGCGCCGTCAAGCGGCACGCGCGTTACAGAGCCGCGACCGTGAGGGAGCGGCGCCGTGGCGGCCCGAGGGCACCGCTCCTTCACGGTCGCGGCCCGGATACCAGCGCAGGGTGCGTTGTTCTCGCCGCAACTGGCGCCGCCCGTTACAGAGCGTTTACAGGCCGCGGCGGACGGGCGAAGTATAATGCGCGATAAGACGAGTGCGATGGGTTTTTGGCTACGGCGGGCAGCGGCGGGCCGGGGCGGGCGTGCTTTTTGCTGGCTTGCGGGCGGGCGCGTGCTAGAAAAGGGAGAACCCCGCGGGGCCGATTGCGTCTATTGATACAAGAGCGTCATACCTTCGAGGGCACCACCATGCAAACCTCGCGATTCCTGCTGGTTCTGACGGTCCTCGGGCTGGCGGCTTGGGCTGCCGCCGTGCCCGGCGGCGAAGGCTTGGCCGGCGAGAAGGCCGCAGCGGCGGGGCCGGCGTCGGCGCCCCCCTCGGCGGCTGCGGCGCCGGCGGCCCCGGCGCCTTCCGTCGTCAAAGAGCAGAGCATTTACATTCCGTACAGCAAACTCAGGGAGGTCTTCGAGCGGGAAGGGCGCGGCGTGTTCCTGCCGTACGAGAAGTTCCAGGCCCTGTGGCAGGCCGCGCGCGACAAGACCGCCGCGCCGCCCGAGGCCCGGCCGCCCGTGGATGCGCTCATCACGGAACTTGACTGCAAGGCCGCCGTCTCGAAGGACGTGGTCAAGGTGACGGCCGCCGCCAAGATCGAGGTCCTCAAGGAAGGCTGGGTCGAGGTGCCGCTGCGCCTCGGCGACGCCGCGCTGACGCAGGCGACCGTCGACGACCAGCCGGCCCGCCTGGTGGCCGACGCCGGGGGCGGCTACAAACTCCTGGTCGAGAAGAAGGGCAAGCAGCCGCAGTCGTTCGGGCTGGCCCTGGGCTTCGCCAAGGCGTACACGAAGGCGCCGGGTCAGAACAGCGTGTCGTTCGAGAGTCCGCAGGCCCCGGTCTCGAAGTGGGAGGTGCGGATACCGGAGTCGGGCGTGAAGGTGAACATCCACCCGCTGCTTGCGGCGACGGAGGTGCCCGCGGCCGCCGGCGCGAAGGCCGACGAGACGGTCGTCCTGGCGTTCGTGGGCGCCGCGCCCACCGTGCGCATCGACTGGACGCCGAAGGCCGAGGGCGCGAAGGGCCTGGAGGCCCTCGCCTCGGTCAAGGTGGAGCAGCAGGTGACGATAGACGAGGGCGTCACGCGCACGCGGGCCGCGCTCGCCTACGAAATCAGCAGGGCGGAACTTGCGCGGCTGGAGGTCGAGGCGCCCGCCGACCAGAAGGTCGTCAACGTGTTCGACGCGAACGTGCGCGAGTGGTCGGTTGCGCCCGCCGGCGAGACGCAGAGAATCTCCGTCCAACTTTTCGAGCCGGTCAAGGCCGCCCAGGGCCTCCTGGTGGAACTCGAAAAGTTCGGCGGCGACCAGACGATGGACGTCAAGGTGCCCGTGGTGAAGGCCCTCGGCGTCGGGCGCCAGCAGGGCGTCGTGGTGGTGCAGGTGGCCTCCGGCCTTCGGGCGGAGGCGGCCGAGCGGGTGGGCCTTGCGCAACTGGACGCGGCGGACCTGCCGGCGGCGCTGGCCCGCGGCAGGTGGGATTTCTCGTACCGCTACGCGGCGCTGCCGTTCGCCCTGACGCTGCGGGTTGAGAAGGTCCAGCCGCGCATCCTGGCCGATTCGCTGGTCGAGGTGCACCTGGGCACCGAGGACCTGGCGGTGAACCTGCTCACCGTTTACACGATTGAGCGGGCGGGCGTGTTCCGGCTGGAACTCGACGTGCCGGAAGGCTTCGACGTGCGGTCGGTTCGCGGGGCGGCGGCGGGCGGGGCGGCGGCGGCCCAGGTGGACGCGCATCACCTGGAGGGCGAGAAGAAGACGCGGCTCATCGTGAACCTTGCGCGGAAGGCCCTCGGCAAGGTCGCCCTGGAAGTCGGCCTGCACAAGGCGCTGCGAGAGCCGGACCTGCTGGCGCCCACCGGCAAGGCCGCGGCCATTCCCCTGGTCATTCCGCGCGTGGCGCCCGCCGCGGTGGAGCGCGAGACGGGGCGACTGGTCGTGTACGCCCCGGAGAGCCTCACCGTGAACCCGTCGCAGTCGGGCGGCCTGCGGAGCATTCCGTACGCCGAGGCCGTCGGGAACATGCGCTCCGGCCAGGAGCGCGGCGCCGAGCGGCCGGTGCTGGCCTTCGCCTACACGCAGGAGCCGGTGGCCCTTGCGCTGGCGGCCGAGCGGCGGAAGCCCTACGTCAGCGTGCGGCAACTGCTGGCGGCCCGCATCGACAGCGGCGTCGTCAAGTACGAATCAACGCTCTTCTATGACGTGCTCTACAGCGGCGTGAAGAACCTGCGGCTGGACGTGCCGAAGGACCTCGCGGCCGACGTCCGCATCGTCACCGCCGGCGTCCGCCGCCAGGTCATCGACGATGCGCAGGCCCTGAAGGACCTGGCCGAGGGTTACGAGGCGTGGAGCCTGGCCGGCGAGACGGAGTTCCTCGGCCAGGCCCAGGTGCGCCTGGCCTGGGAACGCACGATCGAAAAACTCGACGTCGGGAAGAGCGTCGTGCTGGCCGTGCCGCGCCTTATTCCGCGCGGCGCGGACAGGGCGTGGGGCCAGATTGTCCTGGCGAAGGCCGAGACGATAGACGTGCAGGAATCGGCCGAGGCCGGCCTGACGGCGGGCCTGCGGCCGATAGACCCGCAGAACGACCTCATGCCGGGGGCGAGCGTTCCCGGGGCGGCCAGGGCGCTTGAGTTCCACGAAGACTGGACGCTGGCCGTCGTGGCCACGATGTACAAACTGGAGGACGTCAAGCGCACCAGCATCGAGCGGGCGCTGGTCCGCATGGTCGTGACGCGGGGCGACCTCGTGCCCGTCCAGGCGCTGTACCGGATGCGGAGCGCCCGGCAGCGGCTGAAGGTGAAACTGCCGGCGACCATCGAGTTTCAGACCGACCAGCCGCTGCGCCTGAACGGGCGGCCCGTGAGCCTTGAGCGCGGCGAGGCCGAGGGCAACGCCTTCTTCGTCCCGCTGGTGGGGCAGAAGCCCGACGAGCCGTTCCTGCTGGAACTCCGGTACACCGTGCGCGGCGGGGGCCTGCTGCTGGAGTGCCCCGCGTTCCCGGAGGAGCCGGCCGTTCAGAAGATCTATCTGTGCGCCTATTTGCCGCAGGAATGGGACTACCTGGGTTCCGTCGGCCCGTGGACGGACGAACTCGTGTGGCGAGTCACGCGGTCGGGCCTGAAGCCCGTGCCGCGACAGTTGCCGATGGACCCCCTGAAGTGGGTGCGCGAGGGCACCGGCGCCCAGGGCAGCCCCGAGGAGACGTTCCCGACGGACGGCAGCCCGTACCTGTTCTCGACTGTGGGGGCGGCCGATCCGCCCGCCGGGGCGCTGCGGCTGGTGGCGATGGACCACGACTGGCTTGCAGTCATCGTGTTTGCGGTCATCGTGGCGGCGGGCGTCGCCCTGATGTTCACGCGTGCTGGGGTGCGGCTGGGGGCGGCGGGGGCGTTTGTCGTGCTGCTGGTGCTCGTGGGGGTCTTTGCCCCGACGTTCGCCCGCCAGGCCGTGAACATGGTCATGATGGCGGCGCTGCTGATCGTCGTGGTGATGTGGGCCTTGTGGTACATTCTGTGGACGCGGCCGCGAGACCCGCGGGTGGTTGCGCGGCGGCAGGCGCGCGAGGCGGCGGCCGAGGCGTCGCGCCAGGCTGCCCGCGAGGCTGCGGCGCGGGCGGCCGAGGCACGGGCGGCTGCTGCGGCGCGGACTGCCGCGCCTCCGGGGCCGCCGGGCGAGCCTCCGGCATCTCCGCCGGCGCCGCCGTCCGGCACGCCTCCGGCTTCTCCGCCGGCGTCCGGGCCGCCGCCTTCGCCCTCCGGCGGCAAGCCTGGCGGCGGGCCGCCTTCGCCCTCCGGCGGCAAGGGAGGGTCCAGCCATGCGTAACTCCTTCAAGCGGAATCTCCCGGCGGCAGCGGGCGTAACGGCCATCCGTGCTCTTGCGTTGTTGCTTGCGGGAGCGCTCGCGGCGGGGGCGTGGACGGCGCTGGCGGTTGCGGCCGCCGACGAGAAGTCGCCCGCCGTCAATCCGCAATCCGCAATCCGCCATCCGCAATCAGAAGAGCGGGTCCGCGAACTGTACGTTCCGTTCGAGGACCTGAGCGTCCTGCTGGAGAGCAAGACGCAGCGCGTCCTGCTGCCGCGGAATGAGTACGAGGACCTCCTTGCGCGGGCGAAGAAGACCGCCGACAGCCGCGCACCCGCCGCCGCACTCATCGCCTCGGCCGAGTACGCCGTGGCGTGCGGGCCGGAGCGCGCCGAACTGGCGGGGGCGCTTGCGGTGAGCGTCCTTGAGGACGGCCTGCACGCCGTGGGCCTCGACCTGGCGGGCGTGGGCCTGCGCTCCGCCGCGCTCGACGGCAAGGGCGCCCCCATCGGCCTGGCGGATGACGGTCGCCTGGTCCTGTTCGTCCAGGGCAAGGGCGAGCACAAGTTGACCCTTCAGATGGTCTCGCCGCTTCAGACGACGGCGGCCACGCAGGTGCTTGCATTCCGGCTTCCCGCCCCGCCTGCCTCGCGGCTGGCCCTGACGGTTCCCGGCGACGTTGAAGTCAGGTCCGGCGCGGCGGTGGCGCGGCGGACGTTCGACGAGGCGGCCGGCGAGACGCGATTTGAACTTCTTCTGCCGCGAGGCGACGTGTCGCTCGTCATGTCCCTGAACAGCCGCCTGCGGCGCCAGGACCGCGTGGTCGTGGCTCGCAGCGTGCTGGTGGATGAAGTCACGCAGGGGTACGAGCGGCTGCACGCGACCGTGTCGCTGGCGGTGCTGCACCAGGCGTCGGACCGGTTCCGGTTCGCCCTGCCGGACGGGTTCGAGGTGACGGGCGTGGAGTCGCCGATGCTGGCCCGGTGGGGCGTTGACACGGCCGGCCAGCGGATACTCGAAGTGCGCCTGCGCGAGGAGACGACCGAGCGGGTCGTCCTTTCCATCTCGGCCGTGCGCACGTCGCCCGCGCTGGAGGCGTGGAGTTTCCCGCACCTTGAGCCGCTCGACGTAGCCGGCCACGTGGCCGTGGTGGGCCTGCTGCTGGAGGACCGCCTGAAGGCCGAGGCCGTCGCGCCGGAGGGCCTCATCCCCATCGACACGGGGGTGCTGGCGGCCGCGCTGCCGCAGACCGTTCTGGCGGCGGAGCAGGGGGCGGCCCGCATCCGGCCCGTCGTGGCGTACTACGCGCCGCAGGGGTCGTTCGGCCTGGCGGCGCGGTTCGTCAAGCCGCCCGCCAGGGTGCTCGTTACGACCAACTTGCTCCTGGTGCTGGAGGACGGCGGGCAGAGCGTCCGCGGCGGGTTCGCGATGGTGCCCGAGGCGGAGAGACTTTTCGGCTTCGATTTCTCCGTGCCGGCGGGCTGGGACGTTACCTCGGTCACCACCGACAAGGGCGAGGCGCTTGCGTTTGAGCGCTACGCCGCGGCCGCCGGAGCGGCCGCCGGAGCGCCAGCCGTCGCGCCCGGCCTGCCCGCCGATGTGGCGAAGGCCGGCCGCATCCACGTGCGCCTGGCCGGCGGCGCGGCCGCCGGCGAAGAGCGGCGGGTGTTCTTCACGGCCGTCCGCTATCCGCCGGACTGGCTGAGCGACTGGGCGGCCGCGAGCATCGAGTTCCCGGTCTTCGCGATGGCCGGCGCAGCCCGCGACGTCGGCGCGGTGGCCGCCTGCGCCCGCGACGACATGACCGTGCGGCCGGAGTCGCTGGAGCGCCTGACGCCCCTGGACGAGAACGAGAAGCCCAGGTACGGCCTGGCGGGCGTCGAGGCCGCCCTCGCGTACCGCTACGAGGGGCAGCCGTACCAGGCCCGGCTGGCGGTGGAGCGCAAATGCCCGCGGGCCACGGCCCGCACGTGGTCGTTCCTGCGGGTGGACCGCGACGCGCTGGCGGCCCACTACGAACTGGCGTACGACGTGACGGAGGCCCGCGTGCGGCGGCTGGCGTTCCTGCTGCCGAAGGAGACGCCCGTCTCGCTTACGGTGCGCGGCCTGGACGGCGTGGCGCTTAAGGAATATACAAGCGAACTCGCGGGCGAGGCGGGCGGCGAGAAGCGCCGCTGGACGGCCGTCCTGGCCGACGGACGCAAGGGCACCGTCCGCCTGGCCGTGGATTTCGAGATGCGTCTGCCGGCGGCGGAACTGAAGGACTTCGCCCTGCCCGTGGTCGCGGCCGACGGCGTGGCGTACCAGTCGGGCCTGGTGAGCGTCGAGGGCAGCGCGGAACTGGACGTGCAGGTCGCCGGGACGCTCCGCAAGGTGGACGTGGGCGAACTGGCGGGGGCGGAGTATCAACCCGGTCGGCGGCTGCTGGGGGCGTTCGGATTCCTGGGCGAGCCGCGAGCGCTGCCGATTTCCGTCTCGCGGCATCCGCAGTACGGGCTGCCGCCGGCCATCGTGCAGCGGGCCGAGTTGGCGACCGTCCTGTCGGCCGACGGCGTGGCTCAGACGGCCGCGAGGCTGCTGTTGAGGACGAAGGCGCTGTTCCTGGAGATCCGCCTGCCGAAGGGCTCGACGCTGTGGTCGGCCACGCTCGACTCCAGGCCCACCAAGCCGCAGCGCGAGGGGCAGAGCCTGCTCGTGAGTCTGCCGGCGGCGGGAGATTCATCGGGCGGCGCCGGAGCAGGCGGTTCTGCGGGCAATCCTGCGGCCGGGACCCCGCTGCGCGACCTGCGCGTGGTGTATGAAACCCCGGCCGGCGGCCTCGGCTTCTGGAGCAGCGTCGAGGCCCACGCCCCGCGCCTGCTTCTGCGCGGCGGGGCGGGGACGCAGCCGCAAGACGTGCCCCTGGCGGACCTGGAGTGGCAGGTGTTCCTGCCGAGCGGCTACAAGGTCATCCGCTCGGAAGGGAGCGTGGCGACGGATGAACTGGAGGCCCCGGAACTGGCGGCGGCGACCGCCGCGGGCGGTCTGTACGTGGCATCCGGCGGCGTGGACTTCGATAACGGCGCCATCGGCTGCGTGCTGGGCGTTTTCTCCGCGGGATCCAGGGCGCTCATCAAGGAGGTCGGCGGCCGCCGCGAGTACCCCGGCGATGAGGTGGCGGCGCCCGAGAAGAGCGCCGAGGCGCCCGCGGAGCGCTACTTCGATGCGGACGCCGAGCGGATGGAACGGGAGAGTCTTCGCGCCCACGCCACGCGCCCGGCCCGCACTCCTGCGGCGGTCACGGCGCCTGCGCCGGCGGTAGTCGCGGCCCCCGCGCCCCCGCCCGCCGAGCAGCCGCCGCCAGGAGCGAAGCCCGAGCCTGACAGGCCCGTCCCGGGTAGGCCGGAGCCTCCTGCCAAGCCGCCCATCGAGAAGCGCAAGGCCGCCTGGGCGCTGGAGGGCGTCTCCAGCCTTACCATCGACCTGGAGCGCACGGGCGAGGCCGTGACGTTCCGCTCGCTGGGGGCCGAGCCGCGCCTGGAACTTGTCGTTGCGAACCTCGACCGGCTGGACTCGCTGGCGTGGGGCCTGGCGCTGGCGGTGGTAGTTGTGGGGGCGGCCCTGACGATGCAGCACGCCGGCCGCAAGACCGCCTACGTTATCGGCGTGGCCCTCGTGGCCACCCTTGCGCCGGTTATGACGGGGCGGATTGAACTTGCGCTTGTTACGAACGGGATGTTCGTGGCGGCGTGCCTGCTGGTTCCGTACTACCTGGCGGCGGCGGTGGTGCGGGGGGTCGTCCGGCGAATCAGCCGCCTCATCTGGCCGAGCGCGGCGGCGGGGGCGGCGGCGCTCGTGCTTCTTGCGGCGGTGGCGGCCGTTCCTGGCGTCGCGGGCGGGGCGGGCGAGGCCGCCGCGGCGGAACCCGCGATGCCGCCGTACGTCATTCAACTTGCGCCGCCGCCGGAGCCCGTCAAGGTGCCCGAAGACGCCCTGCTTCTGCCGTACGACCCGGCGGCCATGGGTGGCATCCAGGGCGCCCAGCGGGTGCTCGTGCCGTACGAGAAGTACGTGGAATTGTGGAACCTGGCGTACCCCGACAGGCCCATCGGCGTCCGTCCGCCGCCCGCGCCGTACGCCCTGGCGGGGGCCTCGCTGGCGGCGGCGCTGGCGGGCGACGAGTTCGTGCTCTTCGAGGGCACGCTTGAAATAGACGTATATGCGGATGAATACGCCACTATCCCGCTTCCCCTGGAGGGCGGCGTCCTGGCGAAGGCCGACCTCGACGGCAAGCCCGCGCGGCTGGCGGTGGTCGAGGCCGGCCCGGCGGCGAGCCGCCTCAGCAAGGGTGCGGGGCCCTCGGCGGACGCCGCGGCGCCGCTCCCTTCTGTTCGCGGCCCCGGCGCTGCGGCCGCGGCCCGGCCGATGCCGCCCGTCCTGCCGGCGCCGAGGTCGTTCGTCGTGCTCTACGCCTCCGGCAAGGGGCGGCATCGGCTCGACCTGGCGGTGCGGATGCGCCTTGAGAAGCGCGGCGGATGGCGCGTGGCCGAGGGTTGCCTGCCGGCCGCGCCGGCCACCGCCCTCGTGCTCCGCGTGCCGCAGGCGGGCACCGAGGTCCGCCTGGGCGGCGTGGCCGACCGGCGCTCCTGGGAGACCCGCGCGGCCGACGAGACCATCCGCACCGCGCTGGGGGCGGGCGGCAGCCTGAGCCTTCAGTGGCGGCCCAAGGTAAGCGAGGGGCAGATCGACCAGACGCTCACCGCCCAGTCGGCCGCCGAGTTCGACGTCCAGGAAGACCAGTTGCGCCTGCGCTGGACGGTTACCCTGGACTTCCGCCACGGCGAACGCGATTTCTTCTCGGTCGAGGCCCCGGAGGGGTACATCGTCGAGAAGGTGGAGGGCACGAACGTCCGCGGCTGGGAACTGAAGGCCGCGGGGGGCCGCCAGGAAATCACCGTCTCGCTCCTTAAGCGCACCAAGGGAAAGGAGACGTTCACGGTAACGCTGTGGCGCGGCGGGCCGGCCGACAAGGCCCTGGCGTTCGACGTGCCGGTGGTGGGCGTGGTGGGTGCGATAAGGCACAGCGGGCGGCTGGTTATCCGCCGCTCGCCGCTGCTGGACCTGCGGACGGAATCGACGACGGGCGTGACGCGGGCTGACATCGTGCCCGAGCCGCGCGCGGGCGGGGCGCGAGCCGGCCCGGCGGCGTCCGCCGCCCGCTTGCCCGCCGCCGCGCCCGCTGCCGCGCCCGGCGTGAGCGCCGCAGCGCCCGGCGCGAGCGCTGCCGCGCCCGGCTCGAGCGGCGCACCGGCGTCCGGGCCGGCGGCGTCGGACGAGAGTCCGCTGGGCATCCGGCCGTACCAGGCGTACGAGTTCGTTGCGGTTCCGTTCGTGGTGCGGCTTGCGGCGTCGCCGCTGGCGGCCCGCACGTCGGCCGTGGTTCAGACCATCCTGCGGGCCTCGGAGATGGAGCGGAAACTGGAATCGCGCGTGGTCATCAGCGTGCAGGGCCGGCCGCTCTACGGCGCCCGCATCGTGGTGCCGGCGGACCTGGTGCTCGACCGCGTCCAGGCGCCCGGCGCCACGGAGTGGGCGGCGATAGACGAAGGCGGGCGGCGGGTCCTTACGATCCACCTCGGGGCGGGCGTCGAGGGCGACCTGGCCGTCCTTATCCAGGGCAAACTCGGACAGGACAAGGCCGCCCTGGCGCTGGACCTGCCGCGACTTGAAGTCCTCGACGTCGAGCGCCAGCAGGGCGACCTTGTGGTCCAGGCCGACCCGGCGTGGGAGGTCCGCACCGAGGGCCTGACGAACATCGAGCGCGTCCTCATGCAGCGCGTCTTGGGGTGGCTGGCCGAGCCGCAGCGGGCGCTGGCGCAAGTGGCGCTTCATTACGGGCAGCCCGACTACGCCGGCCGGCTCGTCCTGGCGGCCCGCAAGCCCGACGTCTCGTGCTTCACCGTAACGAACTCGCGGGTAACGGAGCGGGCGATTGAAGACGCCGTCCTTATCAACTGGACGGTGCGGAACGCCGGCGTCCGCGAAGTCTCCTTCCTGCTGCCCGCGTGGATGACGGCCGCCCGCATAAGCGTGCCGCTCCTCAGGCAGAAGACGCTTGCGCCGGAGTCGGCCGAGCCCGGCGCGCGGCTGCGCGTGCGGCTGGAACTCCAGGACGAGGTGATGGACGAACTCAAGGTCCTGGTGGAGGCCGACCGGCTGCTTACGGAGGCGTCGCACGAGGCGCCCATCCCGGAGGTGGAGACGGGCCGCACCGACCGCCGCTACGTGGCCGTGGAGAGCGCCGGCCGCGACGAGACGGTCATCGAAAAGAGCGCGGGCCTGGAACCCCTCAGCCGCCAGCAGAAGGAGTGGGCGGCGGTGGCGGGCCTTCTTCGCGGCGGCACGACGCAGGCCTTCATCGTTGCCGCAGGGGCCGAGAAGCCGGCCCTGCGGTTCCGCACCACGGAACGCAAGGCCGTTGAGACGGCAAAGGGACGCATCGGCCTGGCGCAGGCCGTCCTGGTGATGGACGAAAACGGCGCCTACCGTGCCCAGCAGGTGTACCGCCTGGACAACCGGACGGAGCAGTTCCTGGAGATTCAACTGCCCCAGGGGGCGGCGCTCTGGACCGCCCAGGTGGCGGGCGAGCCCGTGAAGCCCGTGGTCCTGGCGGATGCGGCGGGCCTGCCCGCCGAAGCCGCCAGGTCCGCCGGGGCGGGACAGGCGGCGGGCAAGGGCCGCGTACG
>VGYT01000148.1 GCA_016872895.1 Planctomycetota bacterium | reverse complement strand
CTTGCGCCAGGCGATCTTGAGCGTGCCGCCGGGCCACTTCGGATAGAAGCCGCTCCGCGCCAGGTCGCCGTGCAGGGTGGGCCACGACGCCCCGTCGTTGCGCGGCGGCGCCTCGGCGGCGCAGGCCGCGGCAGCGGCCAGCAGAAGCGCAGCGGTCAGGCTCGCTCTCACTTGGCCGCCTCCGCCGCGCGGGGCTGCGCCAGGACCCAGTCAACCGTGAACCTCGCGAGCGTGATTTTCTCGTATGCCGATTTGTCGCCGCGCTCGTACAGGCACGCCAGGCGCTTGTCGGGCAGGGCGGCCAGGGCCGAGTACGCCGCCGGACCGGGCCAGATAACCCCTGCCGCAGGCCACGACTTGCCTTCGTCCGGGCTGAGGCGCGCGGTCATCTTCTCGCGCTTGGTGCTCGCGGGGTTCGAGAAGGCCAGCAGGGCGCGCGAGGGGTCGCGCGGATCGGCGAACCGGATGAGGGCGGCCTGGCACACCGGCTCGGCCAGCGCCGGCTCGTCGGCCGCGGGGGTCCACGTGATGCCCCCGTCGCGGCTTGTCGAGACGCGGCGGCAGTTCTTGCCGGCGTAACTGCGCATGTTCATAAGCAGCGTGCCGTCGGCCAGTTCCACGACCTGGCACTCGTTGACCTTGTCGCCGATTGTGCCGCCAAGTTTCCACGCGGCCCCGCCGTCGTCGCTGTAAATGGCGTGCGAGCGGTACATCTTCGTCTCAGCCACGGCGTGGTCGCACGGTATGAGCAGGCGGCCGGACCTGAGTTGTATGCCGCAGCCCGGGCCGGTGGCGTACCACGTCCAGTCTTCGGCCTTTGTGGCGGCAGTTATCTCGACGGGTTTGGCCCAGGTGGCGCCGTCGTCTGTGCTGCGGGACATCCACACGGTGCGCGTGCCCTTGGCCGTGCGGCTCTTGATTTGCGCTTCATTGT
Source organism: Planctomycetota bacterium (assembly GCA_016872895.1). Classification (GTDB taxonomy): domain Bacteria; phylum Planctomycetota; class Phycisphaerae; order FEN-1346; family FEN-1346; genus VGYT01. The sequence goes on along the minus strand of VGYT01000148.1, from coordinate 10,652 downwards.
CTTCGCCCAGGTTGTGCGTCAGGGGGAGCCAGATTGTGCCCGTGCTGCGGTCCACGACGGGGCAGGGGTTGCCGACGGTGTTCGGTCCGTCGTCGGCCACGATCTGCATGGGCAGCCACGTCGTGCCGCCATCGGTGCTGCGCTTAAGCACCAGGTCGATGTCGCCGGAGTCGCCGCGGCCCGTCTTGCGGCCCTCGCAGAACGCCAGGAGCGCGCCCTTGGCCGTGACCAGGAGCGACGGAATGCGGTAGGTGTGATAGCCGTCCTGGCCGGCGACGAAGACGTCCACCTGCTCCAGGGGCGCGGCGGCGGTCCTTTCTTCGGCCGCGCCCGCCCGTGGCGCCGCCACCACGGCCAGCGCCGCAGCAAGAACGGTGATTGACGGTTTCATCTTGGGTCTCCGGGGTGCACCTTCAGTTTATAAAGGTTGCCGGCGGGGCGCGGCAAGGGTAAATTACCCGCCGGGGCAAGGGCTTATTACCGGCGCTTCGAGCCGCGACGGTGAAGTCGCGGGTACACGTGCGTGTGGCAGGCGACTTCGGGCGCAGAAGTTGCCTTCTCATGGAAGGAGACGGACATGCACAGGCGCGATCTTCTTCGGAGGCTGGGCGTGGCGGCGGGCGTTGCCGCCGCAGGCGGGCCGCTTGTAAGCCGGGCGCTGGCGGGAGCGCGGCCGCGGGCCGCGGCGGCCCCGACGGTCCTGCGTGCCCCCAGGTCCGACGACCGGCCCAGCATCCTGTTCTGCATCGGCGACGACTGGGGCTGGCCGCACACCGGCGCACTGGGCGACAAGGTCGTCCGCACGCCCACGTTCGACCGCGTGGCGCGCGAGGGCGTCCTCTTGCCGTACACGTACTGCGCGTCGCCCTCGTGCACGCCGTCGCGCGGCAGCATCCTGACGGGCCAGATGTTCTGGCGCCTGGAGGAGGGCGGGAACCTGTGGAGCACGCTGCCGAAGAAGTTCCAGGTCTATCCCGACCTGCTGGAGGCCGCCGGTTATCACGTCGGACTGATGAGGAAGGGCTGGGGGCCGGGCGACTTCAAGGCGGGCGGCTGGACGCGCAACCCGGCCGGGCCGACTTTTAAGACTTTTGATGAGTTCTTCAAGAGCATACCTGACGGCAAGCCCTTCTGCTTCTGGTTCGGCAGCCTGGACCCGCACAGGGCGTACGAGCCGGGGTCAGGCGCGGCGAGCGGACTGCGGGCCGAGGCCGTCAGCGTGCCGCCCATGCTGCCCGACGCGCCCGAGGTCCGCCAGGACATCCTCGATTACTACTTCGAGTGCGAGCGCTGCGACCGCGACGCGGGCGAAATGATCGCCGTCCTGGAACGGGCCGGCCGCCTCGACAACACCATCGTCTTCATGACGGGCGACAACGGGTGGCCGTTCCCGCGCGGAAAGACGAACCTCTATGACCACGGGTGCCGCCAACCGATGGCCGTCCGCTGGCCGGCCAGGGCGAAGGGCGGGCGGGCGGTCGAAGATTTTCTGAGCCTGTCGGAAATCGCCCCTACGGTGCTTGAGGCGGCGGGCGTGGAGCGGCCGGCGGACATGCACGCACGCAGTTTCCTCGACGTGCTCGTGAGCGGCAAGTCCGGCCGCGTGGACCCGCGGCGCGACCGCGTCGTCGTCGGCCGCGAACGCCACCACGGCGGGGCCCGCCCCGGGTGCCTGGGCTATCCCCAGCGGATGATGCGCACGCATGAGTATCTCTACATCCGCAACTTTCTGCCCGAGCGCTGGCCCGCCGGCGACCCGCCCGGCTACGAGGATTGCGACGGCGGCCCCACGAAGAAGTTCATGACCGAGCACAGGCAGGACCCGGCGGTGGCGCCGCTGTTCGAACTCTGCTTCGGCAAGCGCCCCGCAGAGGAACTCTACGACTGCCGCAAGGACCCCGGGCAACTGAAGAACCTTGCGGCCGACCCGGCGTATGCCGACGCCCGCAAGCGCCTCGCCGCCGACCTGGATGCGTTCCTCCGGGAGACGAAGGACCCGCGGGTCGTCGGCGGCGGCGAAAAGTTCGACGAGTATCCGTATCGCGGCAGCGTGGGCGCGCCGGCGAAGGCGAAGGCGCCGAAGTAGCGCGTCCTGGCCGGCGGCCGCGCCGGCCCGCCATTGAACGGCGACTTGACTGCTATGCTATCCGATAGTACACTTCACCGCGGGGGTGGGGATGAAGCGGACGTTCGTGGAACTGCCTGCGTTTTCGGCGCTCATCAGATCAGGCCGGATGGCCGATGAGCAACTGCGCCAACTTCAGGCCGATATCATTGCGGGGCGCGGAGTGCTGATACCCGGCACGGGCGGCTTGCGCAAGATTCGCTGTGTTGCCGTCCACGGCGGAAAGCGAGGCGGGTGGCGAGTTGTCTTTGCCGACTATCCGGCTTTCCACGTGACGCTTCTTGTGACGGCCTTTGCCAAGAATGTGCAGGACAATCTGTCGGCGGCCGAGGTCCGCGATTTGAGGAACCTCAAGGCCCTTGTGGATTCCGAAATGGAGGCCCGATATGGCCCGAAGAAATGATTTCTATGAGGGCGTCCGGACGGCGATGGTGGAAGGCATTGTGGCGCTTCGCCAGGGCAGGCCGCTGACACGGCGCGACGTAACACTGGCGGCCTGCCCCGCGCCGATGACGGGGTCCGAAGTGCTCGCACTGCGGCGCAGGAAACTCGGGGTCAGTCAGTACGTCTTCGCCCGCCTTCTGAACGTCTCCCCGGCCACGGTCCAGGCCTGGGAGCAGGGGCGCAATGCCGTCGCCGGCGCCACGCTGCGATTGCTGCGCCTGGCGGAGAAGGACCCGTCGATTTTTTCGCGCCTGGTTGACGCCTGCCGCGCCTCCCCTGCGCGCCGGGCGGCGCGGCCGCGGGCGCTGCGGCGCAGGCGCCTGGCCGTACGGAAAGCGTAGCGCATCCGCAGTGCGGCGGGTCAGCGGGCGCGAGACGGTCAGCGCTATAGCGCAACTTGCGCTCTTTGCGCGGCGGGCGGGGAGACCCGGCGCGCAAAGCCCCGTTCCAGCGTCACCCGCCCAGCATCAGCGTCCAGGTTTTCTGATGTTTGCCGAGGCCCGCGCGGCCGTGCGAGTCCATCATGTTCTTCAGGTGTCCCGGGCTGTGCCACCACTGCATGATGGTGTCGGCGCCGCTCTCCTGGCCGTTGGCGATGTTCTCGGCGGCCGCGCTCGTGCCGAAGTTCTTTGCCCTGTCCCACGGCAGGCGTTTGCCCGCCACGGGCGACTCGTGCGCGAAGAAGTTCTTCTCGACCATGTCCTTGGAGTGGTCGCGCGCGGCCTCGCACAAGCGCGTGTCGAGTTGGCACGGTTGAAGGCCCGCCAGGAGGCGCACCTGGTTAAGGAACCGCAGGCCGCGGGCTTCCTCCGGCTGGATCTTCGGCTCCAGGGGCAGGTTGTCGGCGAGCGTCTTGCGTGCGCGGTCGTCCGGGGCGATGACGGCCAGGACGGCGATTTCCTCCTCGGCCCTGATGGCGGCCTCGAAGCGCGGCGGGGCGGGGGCCTCGCCCGGCTTGCCCGCCGGCGGCGCGGGCAGCGCGTCGGCCAGGCGCTGCGCGTGCTGCGCCAGGGCCGCCGCTTCGTCGCGCATCTTCCGGAGCGCTTCGGCGCCGGAAAGCACGCCCTCCGGCTCAAGGAGCAACTTCTCGCGGAGTTCCTTCAGCGCAGGGTCGGCGTCCTGGACGACCATCTCCTTGGTCAGGTCCGTCCGCTTGACCGTGGCGAGTATCTTCTGGCGCAGGTTCTCGACGTCCTGCGGCCGTGAGTCCTTCAGTTTGGCCCGCACGCCGGCCTGGGCCTCCTTGTAGAACGCCTGGCGGTAGCGGGCCTGGAGGGGCGCAAGTTCGGCCTGGACGGCGGCCAGCAGGCCGCCGGCCGCCGCCGGGCCCAGTTCAATCGCGCGGTCAACGAGCGCCTTGCGTGCGGCATCGTCGCCCTTTTTCTTGCGGAACTGGACGGGCAGGTCGGCGGCCTCGCGGCGAGCGTCGGCGGCGGCCTTCTTCTCGGCCGCTGCGGGCGCTGCGGCCGGCGCGGCGGGCGCCGCCGGCGAGGTTTCCGCGGGCGGGCTTGTGCGCGGCTGAATCTTGAGTTGTCCGCCGGCCGGGTCCGCGGGCGCAGCCAGCACGGTCGCGGCCAGGCCGAGCAGCAGCCACTTGCGCATAGATACCACCGTCTGGTTCCCTCGGCAGTGCCGGGCGCCGCGTTTTCGCCTCGATGTTGGGTTCGGTGCGCCAGCCGACCCGCCGGGCCGGCGAGGGCCTGGCATCACTGCTTTGTACGATTTCGGGCCGACGGCCGGCGGCGTGATTCCGGTTGCGTGCCGGCGGGCGGCGGGCATAATAGCGGGCATGAGCGGTCTCGTACATTTCCGGTGGCTCGCCTTGCCGGGCGTGCTGGCGTGCCTGGGCGCCTCGGCCTGCGCCGCCGCCGCGCCTGGCGGGCCGGCCGCTTCATCCGCCCCTGCCGGGTCGCCCGCGTCGCCCGCGCCTGCCGGGTCGCCCGCGTCGCCCGCGCCTGCCGATGAGCAGCGCGACGCCCGGCGCCCCAAGAAACTCATCGCCGTCGGCTGGGACCTCTTCTCCGACACCAAGTGGATACGCGAGCACCGCGCAGAAATGGAGCAGCGCCCCTTCGACGGCATCGTCATCAACGTCGTCGGCCGCACAGGTGACGGCAAGGACCAGCCCCTGCGCCTCGCCTTCAGCCGCCAGCCGTGGAAGTACGAGTGGTTCGCCGCCGCCGAAGAGGACCTCCGTGCCTGCCGCTTCGCGCGGTTCACCGACAATTTTCTCATGCTGTGGGCGAACCCCGGCGACGTTGACTGGTTCGACGACGAGGGCTGGCGGAACATCGTGGAGCACTGGCGCATCGCCGCCCGCCTTGCCCGCGCGGCCGGCGTGAAGGGCATCGCGTTCGACCCGGAACCGTATTACGAGCCGCACGCGGCGTTCACGTACGCCGCCCAGCCGGGACGCGACCGCCGCACGTTCGCCGAGTACGCCGCCCAGGTCCGCCTTCGCGGCCGCGAGGTCATGCAGGCGGCGGCGGCGGAGTACCCGGACGTCACCGTCCTGGCTTTTTTTCTGAACAGCATCGTCGGGAGCGCCGCCGGCCGGGCCGACCCGTCGGCGCTCCTTGCGGGCCGCGGGTACGGCCTGCTGCCGGCGTTCCTCGACGGCTGGCTCGACGCCGCGCCGCGGGGCGTCGCGCTGGTTGACGGGCACGAGTCGTCGTATCTCTATAACAGCGACGTGGCGTTCCTCGAGGCGGCCAACCTCATCCGCGGGGCGTGCCAGGAACTCGTCTCGCCCGGGAACCGCGCGAAGTACCGCGCCCAGGTGGGCGTCGGGTTCGGCATCTACCTGGATGCATACGTCAACCCGCCGTCGTCGCGCTGGCACGTTGACGGGCAGGGCGGCCCGCGCGTGGAGCGCCTGCGGGCCAACACGGCCGCCGCCGTCCGCGCCGCCGACCGCTACGTGTGGATTTACGGCGAGAAGTGCCGCTGGTGGCCCACGCCCAACAAGGGCGTAACCGAAAGGACCTGGCCCGAAGCGCTCCCCGGCTGCGAGGACGCCCTGCGCTTCGCCCGCGACGCGCAGGCCCCGGCGCATCTGAACAAGGAGAAGCCGTGAGCCGTCGGAACTCCGGTCCCGTGCGGGTTTTTTCGGCCCGCGCTTGCGCCGCCCCGCTTGAGAAGGCGGCCGCGCTGTTCCAGCAGCGCACAGGCATCGAGGTACAGATAAGCGTTTGCGCCCGCCACTGCGCCAAGCCGGTGGCCGAGGAGGCCGTCGGCGAGGCCGGCAGCCACGATTTCCTCCAGGAAATCGCCGAGTACCGCATACACGACCTCGCCATCTCCGGCGCCGAGTACCTGCTGGACGACGGCGAGGTGCGCGGCATAGTGCAGAAGGGGCGGCGGCGGACGATCGCCTACCGCACCTCGGCCATCATCGTGCCGCGGGGCAACCCGGCGGGCGTCAGGCGGCTGGCTGACCTTGCGCGGCCGGGCGTCCGCGTCGGCATCTCGGTCATCGACTGCCTGAAGGGCTTGTGGGAAGACGTAACGGCGCGCCAGGGCCTGCTGGACCCCATCCGCCGCAACATCACCTTCCACGCGAACGGCTGCGTGGCCATCGTGGAGGCCGTCGCGCAGAACGTGGTCGATGCCGCGTTCGGATGGACGGGCTTCGCGCACCTGGCCGAGGGCCGCATCGAGATCGTGCCCCTTGCCCCGGGGCAGCAGATACAGCGCGGCACGTGCATCGGCCTGTTGTCGTTTTCGCGCCAGGCTGCGGCGGCCGGGCAGTTCATGGACTTTCTTGCGACGCCCGACGCCCAGGCGTGTTACCGCGAGTTCGGCTGGACGATCCGTTGAGCGACGCTGTGCTGATGTCCGCCGTTGTGGCGCGCGTGGGAGTGAATCGAGCCGCCGCTGTGAAGCGGCGGCTGACAAGGAAGGGAGAAGGACCATGCTTTCTGCTCATCGGCGATTCCTGGTGGAAGTCTTCGCTGCCGCTGCACTCCTCGGCTGCGCTGCGGCCGCGGCGCGGGCCGCCGGCGCGGAGGCCGACCTTGCCAGGCAACTCCTCGCCGACTCCGCCGTCCGGGGCGGCGTCGTGGTCCACCTCGGCTGCGGCGACGGCAAACTCGCGGCCGCACTGGGCGCGGCGGGCGACGGCTACGTCGTCCACGGCCTCGACGCCGACGCCGCCAACGTTGACGCCGCCCGGCGGCACGTCCAGTCACTGGGCCTGTACGGGAGGGTCTCCGTTGACTCGTATTCCGGCGGGCGGCTGCCTTACATTGACAACTTCGTGAACCTCCTTGTGGCCGACAGGCCGCCGCCCGCCATGATGGACCAAATCATGCGCGTGCTCGCCCCCGGCGGCGTGGCGTGCATCCGCACCGCCGGCCGGTGGGATAAGACCGTCAAGCCGCGGCCCAGGGAAATGGACGAGTGGACGCACTACCTGCACGATGCGACGAACAACGCCGTGGCCCACGATTCGCTTGTCGGCCCGCCGCGGCATCTTCAGTGGGTCGGCAGCCCGCGCTGGTCGCGCCATCACGACCATATGGCCAGCATGAGCGCGCTGGTGTCGACAAACGGGCGGATCTTCTACATTATGGATGAAGGTCCGCGCGAGTCCATCCTGCTGCCTAGCAAGTGGGCGCTTCTGGCCCGCGACGCCTTCAACGGCACGATTCTCTGGAAGCGCACAATCGACGAGTGGAACACGCAGTTGTGGCCGCTGAAAAGCGGGCCGAACCAGTTGCCCCGCCGCCTCGTGGCCGTCGGCGACCGCGTGTACGTTACCCTGGGCATCGACGCGCCGCTCTCGGTGCTCGACGCCGCCACCGGCCGCACGCTGCGCACCGTGGCGGGCACGGAGCACACCGACGAGATCCTCCTTTCCGACGGCGTCCTTTTTCTCCTCGTCGCCCAGGCGCCGAACAAGTGGAAGCAGTACCGCCCCAACTCCACCTACGTGTGGGACAACTCCGGCCGCGCCAACCGCGAGTGGGCCTGGGACCAGGCTGACCGCTGGGTCATGGCGGTCAGCCCCGACACCGGGGCGAGTCTGTGGAAGAAGGAATCGCGGGTTGCCCCGCTCACGCTTGCCGCAGACCGCCAGCGCATTTACTTCTACGACGGCGAGAAGGCCGTTTCCCTGGATCGCAAGACCGGCCAGCAGGCCTGGGCTTCCGAGCCCATTCTCCGCAAGCAGGCGTTCCCCACCGGCTACGGGCCGACGCTCGTCGTGCACGAGGGCGTGGTCCTGGTGTCGGTTGAGAACTCTTCCATGACGGCGCTCGCTGCGGCAGACGGAAAGAAACTCTGGTCTGCCCCGCACCATCGCGGCGGCCACATGTCGCCCGACGACCTCCTGGTCATAGGCGGCATGGTGTGGTCCGGGGCCATCGCCAACGGCGCCGATTCCGGCATCTTCACCGGCCGCGACTTCCGCACCGGCGAAGTCAAGTCCGAGTTCCCCCCGGATATCAAGGCATACTGGTTCCACCACCGCTGCTACCGCAGCCGCGCGACCGACCGGTACATCCTGTGTTCGCGCACGGGCATAGAGTTTGTTGACGTTGCGGCCAAGCGATGGAGCATCAATCACTGGGTTCGCGGCGGATGCCTGTACGGCGTCATGCCGGCGAACGGGCTGGTGTACGCCCCGCCGCACTCGTGCGGCTGCTACCTGGAATCGAAGTTGTACGGCCTGAATGCGATGGCGGCGGCGTCGGCCGCGCGGGAGGTTCCGCGCGACGTGCCCGACGCCGGCCGGCTTGTGCGCGGCCCGGCGTACGACGAGCCGCCGGCCGCGGCCGCAGCCGCCGCGCACGACGACTGGCCCGCCTACCGCCACGATGCCGCGCGCAGCGGATGCGCCGCCACCGACGTGCCGGCCGGCCTCAAGCGCGCCTGGCAGGCCGACGTGGGCGGGCGCCTGAGCAGCGTAACCGTGGCCGAGGGCAAGGTCTTCGTCGCCGCCGTTGACACGCACACGGTGCACGCCCTCGATGCCGCGTCCGGCAAGCCCGCGTGGACCTTCGCGACGGGCGGCCGCGTCGATTCGCCGCCCACCGTGCACCAGGGCCGCGTCATCTTCGGCTCGGCCGACGGCTGGGTGTACTGCGTGCGTGCGTCCGACGGGCGCCTGGCGTGGCGGTTCCGCGCCGCCCCCGATGAGCGGCGGATGATGGCATACGAGCAACTTGAGTCGCCCTGGCCCGTCCACGGCAGCGTCCTGGTCCTCGGCGATACCGTGTACGCCCTGGCCGGGCGGTCGGCGTTCCTTGACGGCGGCATGCGCCTGGTGCGCATCGACGCCAGGACCGGCCGCAAACTGGGCGAGAGCGTCATTGATGACCGCGACCCGGAGACCGGCGACGACCTTCAGATGCGCATGCGCGGCCTGGACATGCCCGTTGCCCTGGACGACATCCTTTCCTCCGACGGCAAGTTCGTGTACATGCGCGCCCAGGCGTTCAACCTGGATGGCGTGCGGCAGGGCATCGCGCCGCTTGCGGCCGACGACCAGGCGGCGGGCGAGGGGGCACACCTGTTCTCGCGCTCGGGGTTCCTCGACGATTCCTGGTTCTGGCGCTCGTATTGGATTTACGGCCGCGGCGTGAACTCCGGCTACGGAGGCTGGCTGACGCCCGGCCACTTCGCCCCGTGCGGGCGGCTGATGGTCTTCGACAACGACCGCCTGTATGCGTTCGACCGCAAGCCGGAGTACCTGTGCAACGCCTCCGTGGCGGAGTACTACGTCTATGCCGCCGACAAGAACGTAACCGAGGAAGGCATCCGCCGCGTCAAGGCCGGCACGCAGAAAATCGACGCCGCGTCGCCCAAGAAGAACGCGGCCTCGTCCGACTGGCTCGGGCGCAAGACGGCGGCCAGCCTTACGGAGCAGAACTCGGCTACTTTCAGGTGGGCCGCCGGAAGCCCGCCCATCCAGGCGCGGGCGATGGTGCTTGCCGGAAAGACGCTTTTCCTGGCCGGGCCGCCGGACGTCCTGGACGAGGAGGAGGCGTTCCGCAAGCCCGACGACCCGGCCGTCCGCGCAAGGATGGAAGAGCAGGCCGCCGCGCTCCAGGGCCGCAAGGGCAGCCGCCTCCTTGCCATCTCCGCCGCCGACGGCAAACAGTTGGGCGCGTGCGAACTCGGCGCGATGCCCGTCTTCGACGGCATGGCCGCAGCGCGCGGCCGGCTGTACGTGGCCACGGTTGACGGCAAGGTCATCTGCCTCGGCGGCGAAGGAACGGCCGTGCCGGCGGCCCCGGCCGCACCGCTTACGCCGCTCGACATCACGGCCAAGCCCGTCCCGCCGGCGCCTGCCGCCGAACCGGGGGCGGCGCCGAAGGCGAAGGCCAAGGCCAAGGCGAAGGCCAGGGCGCGCCCGGCCGCCGCCGACGGGCCCTCCGCCGCCGCCGATTTCGCCGCCGTCTCCGGCGCGGCCGTCACCCGTTCAGAAATGGGTTACCTCCTGGTCGGCGAGGCCAAGGGCGAGGGGCTGGCCGTCCGCAAACTTCCCGAACCGCTCAAGGGCCAGGTGACGTTCAAGGCCAGGATGGATTTCCTGGCCGACCCCGCCGTCGCGAAGCCGCTTGTGAACGGATTCCTTCTTTTCGGAGACGATGCCGACCCGGCCCGCCTGGTTCGCTGCGGCGTGCGGGTGCTCCAGGGCGCGGCGGTTATCTCGGATGGGCCTATTCCGAGCGGCACAGCGGCCCCGGCCGCCAGCCAGCCGATTGACGTGGCCGAGGGCAAGCCGCAGGAAATCGTCGTTACCGCCGACCTGGACGCCGGCACTGTAACCATGAAGGCCGGCGCCGCGACCGTTACGGCCACGCTCCAGCGGCGAATCGCAGCCGTTACGCACGTCGGCTACGGCGTCTTGGGCGCGGTGACCGACTTCAGCCCGGTTGACATCGGCGGCAAGTAACGCCGCGCGCCAAACAGGTCGAGCCGCCGCTGCAAAGCGGCGGCTGCGCTCGCGCGGCGGGCAGGCCGAGCCGCCGCTGCAAAGCGGCGGCTGCGCTCGCGCGGCGGGCAGGCCGAGCCGCCGCGCAATGCGAGCGGGCGCTTTCCCCCGACACAGGGCGCATCCGATGAAGTCCTGCTG
>VGYT01000147.1 GCA_016872895.1 Planctomycetota bacterium | reverse complement strand
GGCACCGAACACGGAAGCGGCCTGGGCGTATACCGCTGGGTTGTAGAAGGCACGTTGTCGTGGTTTCATCAACAGCGTCGCCTCCGCACCCGCTACGACCGCCGCGACGACATCCACGAATCCTTCACGGTCATCGCCGCGTGTCTCATTTGCTGGCGGTTCCTTGAAAACTCTTTATGTTAGGCGCTCTTAGTTCTTTTCCGCGCGTACTGTCGAAGAACACCACCTCGTCCGGTTTGCCTTTTCCTACCAAGACAGCGGCGTCCTCTTGGCTGACCCCGTCAGCCGTATCGGGGGCGCACCAGTGTTCGCGCCAAGCGCCAACGCCACGGACTCCAAAGGAAAAGTGGCTTCCGTCCGCACGTATGTCATGCAGCACGAAGATGGGGGAATCGACCGCTTCGAACCACAGAAGCGCCTGAGGCAGGATGCTGCCAGCCTTGTCGAGCCTGGTTAATACGGTTTCTAGTTTACGCTTTTCCACACGCAACGGACGCGGACCCACACGGCCTTCCCAGCCCCAAGGATCGCCTCCCTGCGCAACCATGTTGGTCACCGCCCTCGGACCACAAGGGGTGGGCACAACTACAACATAACCGTACCCATCATCGACAAATCCGAAGCGTTCAAGGATGATCATGCGCGTCCACGTGCAAAAGTAAGTGTTCACGAAGGCGCACAGGCACCGGAAACGCGGATCGACGAGCCGACCGCCAAGCACGTCGTCCACCTCCCAACCGAACGTGTCCCGTAAGGCGTCGCCGTCCTGCATCGTTATCCTCGCGTCCTCGAGCGTCCCATCGCACACGTAGTGCCTTGCCATCCCATTCTTAAGAGCTTGGAATGTATGATTCCCCGTACTTGGCCCCAGCGGCACATACCCAGTCACGGCTGGCTGGGCACACCCCGACAGCAAGAGTGCGCCAAGCACGCAAGAAGCGGAAATCGCCGGGCGAGTCATGGTCTGCTCCTAGTACTCCAGGTCGAGTGGTGTTCTTTGCCAACCTCGCGATATCGGTATATCCCGTGTGGGCGCTACCGCCACACCGGCCCTCATTGTCTTAACGCGATCCCTAAATCTTTGCGCGGCCTGCACGGCGTCCGCTGTCTGTCCCCGCGGACTCTTGAAGTCCGCGCGGTTCTTGCAGCCAACTTTGTCGGTCACGAGATCAGTGAGCATTCGGTCAAGCGCATCGACAGTGCTATAATGCTGCTGCTGGGGCTTCTCTGGTGTTCCGCCCTCCCAGGCCGTACCGGAGACCAGCGCGGCTCCTGCATTTGCGGTATACTCCAGTTTGGTGCCGTACACGCCGTGAACAATCTCCTCCGCAATAGTATGGGGGACACCCTGTATTCGCAGCGGTCCTCCGGGCTGCCACTGTGCCCCAAACTCAGTCGGAATCACCGGCCTGTTCAGCCATGGCGGTGCGGGACCTTGCCTTCCCAGGGAGAGGAAAAGATTGCAGGCCGGGAGGTTCTTATAGTAACAGCAGCAAAAACTTTGGGTGGGCCACGGGTCACCCGCCTTTGCCAAGTCCGTCTCGCGCACTCGCATGGCGACACGACCGTACGCATCTGGGCCGTATTCAAAGCAGGGACACATCTTCGACATTGTGTCCGCAATCTCCTGCGCCAGGTTAGGGTGGCGCAAATCTGGCTTCACCTGAAGCTCGTGGCTGCTCAGGCCCCCTATGGGTTCCGTCAAGGACCGAAGCGCCTGCGCAAGATCAATGTCCGCTTGATGCATCATCCCCTGGAGGGCCGCGCCGCTTGCCGCATCCTGCCGCTTGGCGTAATTAGGTACTGGGACAGGTGTGACACCTGGCATGAAATCAAAGTCCGTGCCACTCCAGTCAATGTAAACCTCCGGAGAGGCCGTGCAGTAGAGATACAGGCTGAGCACTTCCAGATATCCCGCCGGGTCGCGCTGAACCCATCGCCCCAGCGTCGGATGGTAGTGTCTGTGGCGGACGTGGTAGAGGCCCGTTTCGGGGTCAAAGCGGTAGCCGCAGTAGAGGATTTCGTTGTCCACATCCGACTTCTGGTCCGCGTCCGTTGCCCAGTCGGTTTGGCCGCCGGTCGTGCCGTCCAGGATCGTCGCCTTGCCGTAAGGGTCATAAACGTACCGTTCCACGGCGTCGCCGGCGGCGTCGACCAGGCAGGTGACGTTCATGTTGGCGTCGCCCAGGTAGTACAGCCGCTCATCGTCGCAGAGGCCGTCGGCGTCCGTGTTCTTGTCGCGCAGGACCGGCGCGTCGATGTACCGCAGGCTCCACACGTACCCGAACGGAGGGTCCCTTGTCACTTGTCCTTTGTCACTTGCGGGCTGCAACCACGGATGGATGTATGACATGGCCGGAACTCCGCTGCGGCCGTGCGGGTCTCCACGACCTGCCAGGAACGATTGTAATAGTAGTGCCGATAAGAATCCACCCCATCCACGCGATTGCGGATTTCGGATTTCGGATTGCGGATTGCGGATTGAAACGGCCGCCCGCGTCGGCATCCGTGGCGCCTTTATGCTTTGCGCTCCGCACTCCACACTTCCGCGTTCCGCACTTGCAGCGGTCCCAGGCGTCGCAGGTGCAGGCCCACGCGGCCGTCGGGCTGCCGGGCCGGGGCATCGCGACCACGTTGCCGCGCGCGGGAGTGGAGGGGGTTGGTCCACGCTGGCTGCGGAGCGCGCGGCACTCCTTGGGTGGGACAAGGTATTGCGCGTGTTGCCGGGTGCTCTTTCAGGGCGGCGGCGGCGGCAGGCGGAGGAATGCATCGACTGCGGCGGCCATCTGTCGGCCCTGGGCGATGGCGCGGACGACCAGCGACGCCCCGGCCACCGAGTCGCCCGCCGCGAACACGCCGGGCGCGCTCGTCATGAAGTTGGCATCGGTCGCCAGGTTCCCGCGGTCATCGGTTGCGAGGGCCAGTTCCTCCACGAGCGGCCCGTGCTCCACGTGCAGGAATCCGAGCGCAAGAAGCACCAGGTCGGCCTTGAGTTCGAATTGCGAACCGGGCAGTTCCTTGAATGTGCTGCGGCCGGAGGCGTTCGGTTCGCCCCACTGGATGCGCGCGCACCTGAGGCCGCGCACCCTTACGCCGCGGCCGAGGAACTCCTTCGTCAGGATGCTCCAGAGGCGCGTGCAGCCTTCCTCTTGGCTGGTGCTGGTGCGGAGGACCAGCGGCCAGGTGGGCCAGGGGTTGTCGGCCGCGCGCTCGGCCGGCGGCTCGGGCAGGATTTCAATCTGGGTGATGCTGCGGGCGCCCTGTCGGCGTGCGGTGCCCACGCAGTCGCTGCCCGTGTCGCCTCCGCCGACGACCACCACGTCTTTGCCGCGAGCGAGGATTTCATCGGCCTGCTGGACGGCCTCGCCGGCGATGCGGCGGTTCTGCTGCACCAGGTAATCCATGGCGAAGTGGATGCCCTCGTAGCCGCGCCCGGGGACGGCGAGGTCTCGCGGCACACGAGCGCCGGCGGCGATGCAGATGGCGTGGAACTTCTTGCGGAGATAGTGGAAGGAGACGTCCGTGCCCGCCTGGACGCCCGTCTCGAACGCGACGCCCTCGGCCTGCATCTGGGCGAGGCGGCGGTCGAGGACGTGCTTTTCGAGTTTGAAGTCCGGGATGCCGTAGCGCAGGATTCCTCCGGGGCGCGCGGCCTTCTCGAAGACCACCACGTCGTGGCCGGCCCGCGCAAGTTGCTGGGCGGCCGCCAGGCCGGCCGGGCCGGAGCCGATGACGGCCGCACGCCGCCCGGTCTTCTTGCGCGGCGGCTCGGGCTCGATCCATCCTTCCTGCCAGCCGCGCTCCACCAGCGCAAGTTCTATCTGCCGGATGGTCACCGGCTTCTGGTTGATTGACAGGGTGCAGGCGGCCTCGCACGGGGCGGGGCACACGCGGCCGGTGATTTCCGGGAAGTTGTTCGCCGCGTGAAGCAGGGCGAGCGCCCGCCGCCAGTGCTTGCGGCTGACGGCGTCGTTGAACTCCGGGACGCGGTTGGCGAGCGGGCATCCGAAGGCGTGGCAGTACGGTATGCCGCAGTCCATGCAGCGGGAGGCCTGGATTTCGAGGTCCGGCCGGGCGAGGGCCTGCTCGATTTCGCGCCAGTCGGCCACGCGCTCCTGGACCGGGCGCTTAGGCGCGTCCTGCCGCGGGTAAGCCATGAAACCGGTCGGCTTACCCATGGAACACCTCCTCGGTGGCCGATACGGTCTCGGTGTCGCGGCTCTCGCGATGCTTCATGCGTTCGAGCGCTTTGCGGTACTCGATGGGCATGACTTTGACGAAGAGGGGCCGGTGGGCATCCCAGTCGTCAAGGAGCGTCCGTGCGCGGGGGCTGGCGGTGTAGCGGAGGTGCTTTTCGAGGAGTGCGTGAAGGGCGGCGGCGTCTTCGTCGGCCCAGACGCTTTCCAGGTCCACCATGTCGAGGTTGCAGCGTGCGCCGAAGAGTTCGGACTCGTCGTACACGTAGGCCACGCCGCCGCTCATGCCGGCGGCGAAGTTGTAGCCGGTCTGCCCCAGGACGACCACCGTGCCGCCCGTCATGTATTCGCAGCCGTGGTCGCCCACCCCTTCGACGACGGCGGTTGCGCCGGAGTTGCGGACGGCGAAGCGTTCGCCCGCCACGCCGGAGATGAACGCCTCGCCGCCCGTCGCGCCGAAAAGGACGGTGTTGCCGACGATGACGTTCTCGTGGGGCTGGAAGTGCGAGCCGGCGGGGGGCGCGAGGATGATGCGTCCGCCCGACATCCCCTTGCCGAGGTAATCGTTCGCGTCGCCCTCGACTCGTATCGTGACGCCCGGCGCAAGGAACGCGCCCAGGCTCTGCCCGGCGGAACCATTGAAGATAAATTGAATCGTGTCATCGGGGATGCCCTGCGGCCCGAAGCGGCGTACGATTTCGCCGCTCACCGCCGCGCCCACCGCGCGGTGGATGTTGCGGATGGGCATCTCGATGCGCACCGGCTGGCGGCGCGCGAGGGCCGGCTCAAGGCGCGCCAGGAGTTCCCGGTCGAGGCGGCCGTCGAGTTCGTGGTCCTGCGGCCGGACGCAGCGCAGGGCCGTCCCGCCGCCGGGCTCGGCGCGGGCCAGGATGCGGCTGAAGTCGAGGCCGCGCGCTTTGTAGTGATCGACGGCGGGGGCCGCGTCCAGCATGTCGGCGCGCCCCACCATTTCGTCGACCGTGCGGAAGCCCAGCCGGGCCATGAGTTCCCGCAGTTCCTGGGCGATGAAGCGGCAGAATCGCTCCACGTGCTCCGGCCGGCCGGCGAATCGCCTGCGCAACTCCGGGTCCTGCGTGCCCACGCCCACCGGGCAGGTGTTCATATGGCACTTACGCATCATGATACATCCGAGGGCCACCAGGATGGCAGTGCCGAAGCCGAACTCCTCGGCCCCCAGGAGGGCGGCGACGGCCAGGTCGCGCCCGGTCTTAAGTTGCCCGTCGGCCTGCACGCGGATACGGTCGCGCAGGCGGCTGGCGACCAGCGTCTGCTGCGTCTCGGCCAGGCCGAGTTCCCACGGCAGTCCGGCGTGCTTGATGGACGTGAGCGGGCTTGCGCCCGTGCCGCCGTCGTGTCCGGCCACGAGGACCATGTCGGCCCTGCCCTTGGCGACGCCCGCCGCCACCGTGCCGACGCCGATCTCGGACACCAGTTTCACGGACACGCGTGCGTGCGGATTCACTGATTTGAGATCATAGATGAGTTGCGCCAGGTCCTCGATGGAGTAGATGTCGTGGTGCGGCGGGGGCGAGATGAGCGTCACGCCGGGCGTCGTGTGCCGCACGCGGGCGATCTCGGCCGAGACCTTGTGTCCGGGCAACTGGCCGCCCTCGCCCGGCTTGGCGCCCTGGGCCATCTTTATCTGGAGTTCGTCGCAGTTGACGCAGTACTCCGTGGTGACGCCGAAGCGGCCGGAGGCCACCTGCTTGACGGCGCTCCGCGTCGAGCCGCCGGACGCCGGGGTGCGGCAGCGGGCCGGGTCCTCGCCGCCCTCGCCGCAGTTCGAGCGGGCGCCCAGGCGGTTCATCGCGGCGGCGATCGTCTCGTGCGCTTCCTTCGAGATGGACCCGAACGACATCGCGCTTGCGACGAAGCGCCTGACGACGGCGTCCACCGGCTCGACTTCCTCCAGCGGCACGGGGGCGGCGGCCTTGAACTCCAGGAGGCTCCGCAGCGTCACCCGGGAGCGGGAGCGGTCGTTGACGATGGCGCTATAACGCTTGAACATTTTATAATCATTCGTGCGGACGGCCTGCTGGAGCGTGCAGACGGCCTCGGGGCTCCACAGATGGTTCTCGCCGCCCGCGCGGACGTGGTACTGCCCGCCCGCGTCGAGGAGCGCGGGCGGGGGCCCCTCGGCGGGGAAGCCGCGGCGGTGCAGGGCGCAGGCCTCGCGGGCGATTTCGTCGAGGCCGATGCCGCCCACGCGGCTGGCCGTGCCGCAGAAGCAGCGGTCGATCACGCCCTGCGCGAGGCCGACGGCCTCGAAAATCTGTGCGCCGAAGTAACTGCGAATTGTTGATATGCCCATGCGGCTGAAGGTCTTCAGGAGCCCCTTCTTGACGGCCGTGATGTAGTTGTCGGCGGCATCTTCGGGCGAGAGCGCCTGTTCCAGGCGGTTCTCCTCGGCCAGCCTGCGCACCGTGGCCATCGCCAGGTGCGGGCAGACGGCGTTCGCCCCGTAGCCGACGAGCAGGGCGAAGTGCATGACCTCGCGGACCTCGGCCGATTCGACGACGAGGCCCGCCCGCGTGCGCAGGCCCCGCCGGATGAGGTGATGGTGCAGCCCCGCCGTCGCAAGGAGCGCCGGTATGGCCGCGCGGTCCCTGTCGGCGCGCATGTCCGTAAGGACCAGCAGGGTGGCCCCCTCGGCGACGGCCCGCTCGGCCTGCGCGAAGAGGGCGTCCAGCGCCCGCTGGAGCGCCGGGCCGTCGGCGCCGGCCGGCATCAGGATGTCGATGTCGCGCGCCACGATGTCGGGCGGGCGGCCCTTGCGAAGCCGCATCATATCTTCAAGCGTCAGCACAGGGTGCGGCAGTTTGAGGCGCCGCACGTGCTCGGGCGTTTCGGCCAGCAGGTTCCGCTCGGCGCCCACGAAGTTCATCAGGCTCATCACCAGTTCCTCGCGCAAGGGGTCGATGGGGGGGTTGGTGACCTGCGCGAAGAGTTGCTTGAAGTAGGCGAACAGAAGTTGCGGCCGGTCGGAAAGGACCGCCAGCGCCGCGTCGTTGCCCATCGAGCCGACGGCCTCCTGGCCGCGAGAGGCCATCGGCCCGATGACCATCTTCAGTTCCTCTTCCGTGTACCCGAACGCCTGCTGCCTGGCCAGGACGACCGGCGCCAGGTCGGTCGGCACGTCGGACGGCGTGAAGAGGCCCCTGAGTTCGATACGGTTGTCGCGGACCCAGCGGCGGTAGGGGCGCTGGCGGCTGACCTTCGCCTTGATCTCGTTGTCGGGCACGATGCGGTGCTGCTCAAGGTCCACCAGGAACATCTTGCCCGGCTGAAGGCGGCCGAGGCGCAGGATGCGCTCCGGCCCGAACCGCAGCACCCCCGTCTCGCTCGCGAGCACCACGTAACCGTCGCGCGTGACCGTGTAGCGGCAGGGGCGCAGGCCGTTGCGGTCCAGCGTGGCCCCGATGTACCGCCCGTCGGTGAACACGAGGGCGGCCGGGCCGTCCCACGGCTCCATGACGGCCGCGTGGTACTCGTAGAAGGCCCGCTTGTCGTCGCTCATGTGGAACTTCGGCCCCCATGCCTCGGGGACCATCATCATGGCGGCGTGGGGTAGGCTGCGGCCGGCCATGACCAGGAGTTCCAGCACGTTGTCGAACATGGCGCTGTCGCTGCCGCCCTCGACGATGGCCGGCAGCAACTTCGGCAGGTCCGCGCCCAGGAGGTCGCTTGCAAGGTCCGCCTCGCGCGCCCGCATGTGGCTCACGTTGCCCCTGAGCGTGTTTATCTCGCCGTTGTGGCCCAGCATGCGTAAGGGCTGCGCCAGGTTCCACGTGGGCAGCGTGTTGGTGCTGTACCGCTGGTGGACCAGGGCGAAGGCGCTCGCCAGCGCCGGGTCGCCCAGGTCCGGGTAGAAGGGCACCAGTTGCGACCCGCGAAGCATGCCCTTATAAACAATCGTGCGGCTGGAGAGGCTGGCAACGTAGAAGCGGCCGGCGTCTCGGCCCGTCCAGGGTGCGACCTGCTTCTCGGCGCGGCGGCGGATGACGTACAGTTTCCGCTCGAAGGAGTCGGGCGCAATGCGGCCGCGGCCGAGCAGCACCTGGCGCACCAGCGGCTGCGTGGACCGCGCCAGTTCCCCCAGGTGGTCGGCGCTGGTGGGCACGCTGCGCCAGCCCAGGACCTCGGCCCCCTCGTCGCGGGCCGCCGCTTCAAGCGCCGCCGCGCACCTGGGCGCCAGGGCCGCGTCCGCCGGCAGGAAGACCATCCCGACGGCGTACCCGCCCGGCTGGGGCAGGGGCGGCCGGCGCGCGGCAGCCGCGACGGTCGCCCCGAGTTCCTTCCGGAAGAAAGCGTCGGGAATCTGGAGCAGGAGTCCCGCGCCGTCGCCGGTGAGTTTGTCGCCGCCGACGGCCCCGCGGTGCTCAAGGTTGATGAGAATCTGGACGGCGTCCTGGACGACCTGGTGATGCGGCTGAGCGTCCAGGCGTGCAACGAACCCCACGCCGCAACTGCCGTGGCCGCTGGCCGGGTCGTACAGGCCGCATGGCTGCGCCCGTTCGCGGCAGGGCGGGCCTGGGGCGGCTTGATCGCCCGCCGCGACTGTGCGTATTGGCCCTTGCTGGTTCATCGGTTCGTACCCCTGCAACCTGCGTGTGCGTCAGGAAGTCGGCCTCCCGGGCGGAGGATGGCGTGTTTTCGGCGATGGACCCGGCCGGTCGCACCCGGCCCGGCGAGTCCGTCAGTTCATTCTAGCGCCCTCCCAGGCTGAGGCAATCATTCGTTTGGGCTTGGCCGGCAGCCGCAGGGCAAGATGCCGCGGGGGCGCCCCACGCGGACGCCCCCTTGGCCACGCAAGAGGGGGGTACGACCCTCTGGTGCGCTGCTTCGTATCCTGCCTGTCAACTGTCGTAGTAGAGGAAGAACTCGTGCGGGTGCGGCCGCTGATGGATCTCATCGAGTTCCTTCTGGCGCTTCCAGGTGATCCACGCCTCAACCAGGTCGGGCGTGAAGACGCCGCCTGCCAGCAAAAACTCGTGGTCCTTCTCCAGTGCTGCGATTGCCTCTTCCAGCGACCCCGGCGTCTTGGGCGTCTGGGCGAGTTCCTCCCTGGTCATCTCGTAGATGTCGCGGTCGAGCGGCTTGCCCGGGTCGGTCTTCTTCTTGATGCCGTCCAGGGCGGCCATCGTGATGGCCGAGAACGTCAGGTACCCGTTGCACGACGGGTCGGGGCAGCGGAACTCCACGCGCTTGGCCTTCGGGTTCTCGGAGTACATCGGTACGCGGCAGCCGGCCGAGCGGTTGCGCGCCGACAGGCACAGATTCACGGGCGCCTCGAAGCCCGGCACGAGGCGGCGGTACGAGTTCGTGGTCGGCGCCGCAAAGGCCAGGATGGCCGGGGCGTGCTTCAGGATGCCGCCGATTGCGTGCAGGGCCAGGTCCGACAGGCCGGCGTAGCCCTTGCCCGCGAAGAGGGGCTTTCCGCCCTTCCACAGCGAGAAGTGGGTGTGCATGCCGGAGCCGTTGTCCTGGAAAATGGGCTTCGGCATGAACGTTACGGTCTTGCCGTGGCGCTTGGCCACATTCTTACAGATATATTTATACCACATCAACTGGTCGGCCATCCTGAGGAGGTTCGTGAACTTCATGTCTATCTCGCTCTGGCCGGCCGTGGCCACCTCGTGGTGATGGGCCTCGACCACGATGCCCACTTTGCGCATCTCGTACGCCATCTCGCCGCGAACGTCGTGCAGCGTGTCGGTGGGGCTGACGGGGAAGTACCCGCCCTTGAACGAGGGCTTGTAGCCCAGGTTCGGCTCCTCGAAGCGGGCGGTGTTCCACGCCCCCTCGGCCGAATCGATCTCGTACATGCCGCGGTGCTGGTTCTGCTCGTAGCGGACCTCGTCGAAAATGAAGAACTCCGGCTCCGGCCCGATGAAGGCCGCGTCGGCCACGCCGGTCTTCTTCAGGTACGCCTCGCACTTGCGGGCCACGTACCGCGGGTCGCGCGTGTAGTCCCCCTTCGTGACCGGGTCCACGATGTTTGCAATCACGCTCACCGTCGGCCGCGCGAAGAACGCGTCAAGGCACGTCGTGTCCGGGTCCGGCACGGCCAGCATGTCCGACACGTGGATGCCCTGCCAGCCGCGGATGCTTGAGCCGTCGAACCCGAGGCCCTCCACGAAGGTGTCCTCGTCCAGCACCTCGACGGGGAACGAGCAGTGCTGCCAGGTGCCCAGCAGGTCGACGAACTTCAGGTCGACCATCTCGGCCCCGTGCTTCTTGGCGTAGGCGAAGAACTCCTTGGGTGTCATCCGGCGTTCCTTTACTCCGTCACGTACCCGTGGGCGCATGCCCGGCTGCGGTCGGCGACCCTCGCCCTTCAGGGCGCAGGCCGCAGGCGCCGTCCTGATTCGCAGCAAGCCGCATGCCACTCGCAGGCGCCGACCGTAAGTGCAGTAACGATAAGGCCTTAAGGCTCATGCGAGGACTCCCCGGCCCCGGTACCGGCTTACCGCTACGTAGGATTGCCGGCCGATTTCCTACGTGATGGTGGCTTTGAGTGCAGGTGATTCCTGCACCCGCACCGGGTGATTGGCGGGCGAAATCCCCCCGCTTCGCCCGTTCTTCGCGTGCAGCCATCGCCGCCCTGGCACGGCCGGCTTGTCCGGCCGCGGCGAAGCGGCGGCGGTGTTTCCCACGGCCGGACACGCGGGCCGCGCCGCACCGCGCCCGGTTCGACTTGTCGCAATTCTCAATCCGCATTCCGCAATCGTTTCACCCGATGGCCTCCCGCCCCTCTTCGCCGGTGCGGATGCGGACGCACCGCTCCAGCGGCAGGATGAAGATCTTGCCGTCGCCCGTCTCGCCGGTGCGGGCGCCCTTGCAAATGGCTTCGACGGTCGGCTCGACGAAGTTGTCGTTGACGGCGATCTCCAGGCGGATTTTCTTCAGAAGGTTCCCCGTCTCCTTGACGCCGCGGTACACCTCGGCGATGCCCTTCTGCCGGCCGTGGCCCAGGACCTCGCTCACGGTCAGGAGGTTCACCTCGCGCTTGTAGAGTTCGGCCTTGACGGCCTCCAGCCGGTGCGGCTGGATGATGGCGATCACGAGTTTCACGGCGATTCCCCTTGTGTATGCGTGTGCGTGCCGGCTACTCGAGGACCGTGTACGCCCCCTCGTGGTGCTGCGTCAGGTCGAGGCCGACGTGTTCCTCCTTCTCGCTGACGCGCACGCCGACCACGAAGTCGACCGCCTTGTAGAGGACAAACGTGCCCGCGCCGCTGTACGCCACGGTGGCGCCGACGGCGATCAACTGGTTCACGAGTTGCCCGGGGTTGCCGAAGAACAGGCCGTCGGCCCCGGCCGGGTTGACGGCCTTCGAGGCCCACAGGCCGGTCGCCAGCGCCCCCCAGATGCCGCCGATGCCGTGCACCCCGAAGGCGTCGAGCGAATCGTCGTAGCCCAGTCGCGGCTTGACGACCGTGA
>VGYT01000146.1 GCA_016872895.1 Planctomycetota bacterium | reverse complement strand
CGAAGGCCAGGTTCTGCAGGCTCAGTTCCAGGATGCGGTCCCAGGTCAGGTCCTCGCGCGCGATCCGGCGGGGCGGTGTGCCTGAGGAGGCCCCGCCCGCGGTGTCCGGAGGACCCGCGGTGTCCCCGGCGGGGGCTTCCTCCTTTGGCTGTGGCTGTGGCTGCTTCGTCCGGCTCTTCTTTTCCTCCTGTTCCTCCTCCTCTACGTCTGGCTGTAACTGATCCTCTTCCTCTATATGTGGCGCGCCACGGCCCCCCGTGGCGCCACGTGGCGCGCCGTGGCGCGCCACGGCCCCGGCCCCGTCCCCGGGCGGTGGCGCGCCACGGCGCGCCACGCCTCCCCCGCCCTTCCTGGCCCTGAGGCGCCTCATCCGCTCGGCCTTCGTCCGGTCCAGGCGGCTCGTGGGGCTCCTCAGCCAGTCCGGGTTCAGTATTTCGAGCCATCCGTTGCGCAGGGCGATTTCGCCCGCTTTTTGGGCGGTTTTCAGCATGGCGTGCCAGTCCGGCTCGCGGATTCCGCGCCTCGCCCGCCACCCCGCCGTCAGGTCCCTGAGCGGGACGCCGCCCCGGTTCCAGTAGAAAATCCGCGCGTACGACAGGAGTTTCAGCAGCGCCCCGAGTGCCCCCGCCGCGAGGTCCCCGGACCAGCCCCCCTCTACGGTGTGGCACTCGACGATGATGAACACCCTTTCGCGTCCGGAGGGGTCGGGCGCGTCGTCCGGCGCCGCGCGCGCGCCACGCGCGCCCCCGTGGCGCGCCGTGGCGCTCTGTGGCGCGCCGTGGCGCGCCGTGGCGCTTTGTGGCGCGCCGTGGCGCCCCGTGGCGCGCCGTGGCGCTTTGTGGCGCGCCGTGGCGCCCCGTGGCGCGCCGTGGCGCTTTGTGGCGCGCCGTGGCGCGCCGTGGCGCGCCACGGCCATCCCCGGCGGCGCGGGGGGCCGCCCGCGCGGCCCCCCGTCCCCGATCCTCGGGATCAGGCCGCCCGCCCTCCGCGGGCGCCGCCGCTGTGGGCAACTCTTCGTCCGTCACTTGGCCCGCCCCCCTCCGGTGACGGGCAGGGCGTAGCCCGCCCCGCGCAGCATGCCGAGTTCCCGCTCGGTCGCCTCGACCACGGCCAGGCCCTCCCGGCGCGCATCCGCCGGGGTGATCCACTGGACGCCGGGGCCCTTCCGGCCGCCGATCACCAGTACGGCCCGCGCCGTCCCGGCGGAGGCGATCATCTGGGCCTCCAGCGTCTCCCCCGGCCCGAAGAGCGTCGGCTCCGGTTCCTGCACGGTCAGCACCATGGCCTCTCCTCCTTCCTGCGCGTCTGCCTGGGGCCCCTCCGCCCGGGCAACCGTTATCAGTTCAGCGTCCCCGCATCTCGCTCCTTGGCCTTCTGCGTCGCTGCGCGGATGCGCGCGGGCCACCCTTTGTCGATGCAGCGTCTGCGAAACCCGAGATTCTGCGCCGACTGCTGGAGGGAGAGAAACGGCACCAGGACCTCCCCGGACGGGTGGTGGCAATGCCCGTTCAGCACGCTGCGCAGATGCGAGATGTCCTCCATCGCGTCCGTGATCCGGTCATCCATCTGCGAGAGGGCTTGAAACGCAAGCGCCAGGGTCGCGACCAGGTTGCTTTCGCCGACCGCTGCGTACACGGCCGGGTTGAACGTCTGGCCGTAGCCCTCCGTCTCCCCTTCCGACGACCGCTTTTCCACCTGCTCGTCTCGCGCGTCCGCCATATCAGATCCTCCTTTGCTCCCGCGGCCGGCTCGTCCGGCCGCCTGGGTTCCGCTGATTGAAGGTCCCCGGTCAGTCCTCGTCCCCCGGGGGGTCCAATGAATCGTCCCAATCATCCGACGGCTCGGCACCCCGGTGGGCAGCGCAGGCAGACCGGCCGCCGGTCCCCGCGAACGCCGCCGGGTGGATCGGGCAGCCGCACGCGTCGCACCGCGCGGCCGGCGGGATGAGCATCCCCGGCCGGTCCACGCTCACGAAGTAGCACCCGTCGGTGCAGAGAAACCACCTCTCCCCGTCGATGACCGGGAACCGCGATCTCTCTGGCCAGAAGCGCCAGTCCGGGTGTTCCCCGAGGCCGAGGCCCCGGGCGCCGATCTGTGCGGTCGGTGGCACGCTACGCGACCTCCACTCGCCGGATCGCCGCCAGGACCGCCTCCGCGTGCGGGGCGGGCACCTGGACCCTGAACACCCCGAGTTGGCCGCGGACCGCGAACCGGTGCTCCTCCGCGAGCACGGCCACGCGGGGGAAAAGCCAGGCAAACGCGCCGGGGTACTCCGTGCAGCATGCCGCCGGCCAGTCCTCGGCCCTCATCGGCCGGCATCCCGCCATCCAGACGACGGCCAGGGCGACGCCGTAGGGCCCCGGGAAGTCCGGGACCCGCTCCTTGGTCGCGCACACGAGCAGGGCCCCGCGGTAGGGCGTCACCCACCGCCGCGTCTCGATGGACTTCTCGCCCTGCGCCACCATGCTCGCCCAGGGCTGCGTCATCGACAGCGCCGCGACCCGGCAGAACTGCCCCTCGACCGACTCGTTCGGACGGCCCGTCTCTGCCATGGCTGAGTCGCCTCCGCCCCGCGCTCCATAACCTGGGGCGGGGCGGCGGGGGTATTCCGCCCCGCCCGTCCTTCGACCCGCGGCGCCGTTGTGCGTTCGCCGCCGGCCGTCGCGCCGGACCGCCCGGCGCGCCTCTTCTGTGCCCTCGGTTGCCAGGTCAGCCCCTTGGCGGATCGCGGCACACGATCTGGCCGGAAGCCCGCGGCGGCGGGGCCCCCAGGCCCGCGCGGAAGGCCGCCTCGAACGCCGCGAGGTCGGCAGATCTCAGCGTCTCCCGGGCCATGCGCACCATTTCCCCCCAGTAAGCCGTGCCGCACCCCAGCATCTCGCCCATCTCGCGCGGCCCGAGGTCGCCCAGGATGGCGCACCGGCCGCGGACTCCCGACGCCCTTCGCGTCATCAGCATCAGCGCGCACGGCCCGTCGCCGGCGATCTCGGAAAAGACCTGTTCCGGGCTAGTCAAGGTCGGCCTCCTCCCGCCGCAGCACGGTCTCGACTCGCCGCCAGTAGGCCGCCGTGGCAGCCCTCGCCGCCCCGCGCGGCCCCCCGTTGTGGACCCGCGCGAGGACCTCGATGTCCCCCGAGGCGAGGGCCTCCGGCGCCCAGCGCGCCCAATACGCGAGGACCGTGGCCCGACCGGCGTCCTCCGCGCGGACCGCCTCGTATGGCCACGGAACGCGGGCGTCCGCCCAGTACGCCCGCTGTACCTGGTAGGGGCCGATGCTTCGGCCGGCGTCGCCGTCGGGCGGGTCCGCCCGCCCGCCCGACTCGACGAGTCTGATCACGTCCAGGACCCTCTCGACGGCCTGCCTGGCCGGCCGGACGCGCGGTCGCGGCGGCAGGACCGGCGGGGTTCTCTCAGACTCGTCGAGTCGGGCGGGCGGTGGGATGCCCCGCGGGGCCGAGCGGTCGCCGGGGGGGGACTCGGCGCCGTTGGGAGTTAGGGCCCCGCGGGGCGATTTCGCATTCAGCGCGCCCCGCACGAGAAGGATGCTCAGGAGCGCGGCCAGGATCAGCAGCGCGGCCAGGGCGGCGATGGCCCGCGAGCGGAATCTGTACCACTTCTGGAGCTCCGCCTCGGCTTCGCAGGCGGCGTCCCAGGCCGCGCGCCGCGCGTCGGACGGGTGGTACGGGTTGCGCCCGGCCGCCGGCCCGCCGCCTACGCGGCCCGCCTCCACCACGGCCTGGCCGGGGCGGCGCCCTCCGGGGGCGGTCCCCGCCGGCAGAGCGTGCGGTCGTACTCCTGGAGGATCTCCTCCGCGGTCCTCTGGGCGTCGGCCCTCGCCGTGCATCGCGGGCACGGGTGGGCCGCCAGCGCCAGGCCGTAGCGCCGCCCCGTCCTCGGGGCGCACGGCAGGAGCCACTCCTGCCGGTGTCCGCAGGCGTGCTTCAGGTTGACAAGGTGCATGGGCATCCCCCTTCGCGGCGAACTCGGGTCTCTGGCCGTGGGTCGGCTGGGGAGTGTATCCGGCCGGGGGCGGGCGCGTCTCCTGCCCGTCCGGAACGTCCGATAACGGGCGGGACGCCGTACTGATTATCGGACCTTCCGGGCCGGGCGGTAAAGGCGCTCATGTGGCACGGCCGGCTTGTCCGGCCGTGGACGCGGCACGGCGGCGGACACGCTGATGCGCGGCACGGCCGGCTTGCCCGGCCGTGGCGAAGCGACGCCATCGAGCCGCAGGCGTATCCGCGACTTTACAGTCGCGGCTCGAACCGCCCGCAGCGCGGCCTTGCGCCGCAGCGGATATTGCCTTGCCTCTGCGCGGCTGAGACGATATAGTTCGGCACTTGGAAACCGGGGAAAGTCGCGGCAGCGACCGGGCGAAAGGAGCGACGGAGAACGACATGCTGAAGATTCGATCCAGGGGCAACGAGACGGTCGAGCAGATGCTCAAGCGCTTCAAGAAGTTGTGCGAGAAGGAAGGCCTGACCAAGGAAATCAAGCGCAACAGTTACTACGAGAAGCCGAGCGAGCGCCGCCGCCGCCAGATGCGCAAGAGCATCCGCCAGTCGATGCGCAAGCAGCGGCTCGGCCAGTGAGCGCCCGCCCTCCGGCCTTGCCGCCTTCGCCGGAGACCCGCGGGCGCGTTTGAGGGTCCGCCATGGCCGACGTTCCGCCCATCGTAACGCGGGGGCTGACGAAGGTTTACCGCGATTTCTGGGGCCGCGCCAAGGTCCACGCCCTGGTGGGGCTGGACCTTGAACTGGCGCGCGGCGAAATCTTCGGGCTCCTCGGCCCGAACGGCTCCGGCAAGAGCACCACGATTAAACTCCTGCTGGGCCTGATTTTTCCGACGGCCGGGTCGGCGCGCGTCCTGGGCCACCCGCCGGGAACGCCGGCCGTCAACCAGCGCATCGGGTACCTTCCGGAGGAATCCTACCTTCACCGCTTTCTGACGGGCGAAGAGACGGTCGATTTCTACGGGCGCCTGTTCGGCCTCGGGCGTCCGCAGCGCCGCCGCCGCACCGCCGAACTGCTGGACCTGGTGGGCCTCGACCGCCGCGCACGCGCCCGGCAACTGCGCGAGTACTCCAAGGGCATGAGCCGGCGCATCGGCCTGGCCCAGGCCCTGGTCAACGACCCGGAACTGCTGCTGCTGGACGAGCCGACGTCTGGCCTCGACCCCATCGGCACGCGCGAGATGAAGGACCTGCTGCTGCGCCTGAAGGCCCGGGGCAAGACGCTCCTTCTGTCGTCGCACCTGCTGGCCGACGTGCAGGACGTGTGCGACCGCATCGGCATCCTCGACCGGGGCCGTCTGAGGGAACTCGGCCGCGTGAAGGACCTGCTGATGATCCGCGACGTGTTCCAACTCCAGGCGTCGGGCGTCACGCCGCAGGCGCGGGACGCCCTGCTGGCCTGCGTCCGGCAGGCCGGGGCCACGGTTCTTTCGGCCGCGCACCCGACGACGACGCTGGAGGACCTGTTTCTGCGGGTCGTGCGGGCGGAGGGCGCCGCGCGGCGGAGCGGCCCGGCGGCGGGCGGCGGGCGGGCCGCCGCGCCCCCCCCTGCCCCGGCCGACGGCGATGGATAGACACACCAACAACTCTGAATCTATTGTCCGCCCCCGCTCCCGGTGGCCCTGGCCGCGAATCCGGGCGCTCGCGATTGTGACCCTCCGGCAGGGGCTGCGCATGCGCCTGTGGGTGCTCGCTGCGCCCGCGATCGCCATCCTGGTGGCGGCGGACGTCTCCTCGCCGCGGTTCGACGCGGTTTTCGACGGCATTCCTGCGGCCGTCGGGACGAGCCTGCTGGTGATGACCGTCATGGCCGTCCTGGTGGGCCTCTTCTTTGCCACGTACGCCCTTCCGTCCGAGATGGAGTCGAAGGTCGCCCACACCGTGGCCACGAAGCCCGTGACGGCGGCCGAGATCGTGGCCGGCAAGGTCCTGGGCCTGTCGCTCCTGCTGGCAGCGATGCTTGCAGCCGTCGGCGCGGGCGCCTACGCGTACATCCTCGTGCGGGCCGCCGACATTCAGGTCCAGGCGGCCCGGCGCCTGGACGAACTCAGGCCGCGGGCCACCCATCCGGCGGACCTGAACGCCGTGGAGGCCATCGCCCGCCGCGGACCGCTCCAGACTTACCGGTATCACGCCGCAGACGAAGGCCCGGAGATCGGCATCGAGTACGGCCCCGACTGGCGCGGCCCGGCCGATGCGCGGTGGGTCCTGGCGGAGACGGGCATGCGTCTGTCGTGGTCCCTGGCGGCCGCGCCGGTGCGGGAATGGTCGGCCTCCGGGCCGTGCCGCGTGACGGCGTCGCTGCTGGTGGAACGCGCGCCCTGCGCGGCCAAGCCTTCGACGGAATCGCCGCAGCAGGCGGCGCCGGACGAGAAGCCCGCCGACGCCCCCGTGCAGGTCCTCGCCGCGCTGCTGCCGGCCGGCCGGGATATCGGCCGCATCCCGACCGACCCGCGCGAGCCCGTGTATCAGGACTTTTTCGACCTGTCCGCCTCCGGCGTTCTGGAGGTGACGGTGCTTGCCGCCGACGCGCCCCCCGTCAAGGGCGCGTTGAACGTGCCCGCCGGGGGCGACCTGGTGCTTCACGTTCTGGCCGCATCTTCCGGCATGCTCGTGGGCGCCCGCGGGGGCAGCCTTCGCATCGTCGGGCCGGGCGGACAGGAGCGCCTCGTGGAGGCGGCGCCGGCCGTCAACCCCGGCGAGATGCGGCGGCGGGTGCTGTTGGCCGGCCGCTCAATCGCTCCGCGGCAGACGGCCCTCTTCCGGTTCGACGACGTAAGGCCCGGGCGGCTGGGGTCGGCCGACCCGGCGTTCGAGGTGGGCTTCTCTCTGGACGCCTGGGCGCCGCCTACGGTGCAGCCCGATGCGCGGCTGACGTTCATCCGGTCCGACGGCCAGGAGCGGACGCTCCTGTTCCACCCGGAGAGCCACCACTCGACGATCCTGTACCTGGACCGCGAGTTCTGGCGCGGCGGGCCGCTCCAGGTGCGCCTGGAGTGCCTGACGGACGAGGACTACTTCGGCCTCGTGCCGGATAGCGTGCGCCTGCGGCTGGACGGCGGGCCGCACGTGCTGAACTTTGCGCGCGGCGCGGCGATGGTGTGGCTCTTCGGGACCGTCCTGGTGGCCATCGGCACGGTGATGAGCGCGCGGCTGTCGTGGTTCGTGAGCATCCTGGCCACGATTACGTTTTTTGTGCTGGGCATGTGCCGGGGCTTTATTCTGGGTTCGACGCCGCTCGGCCCGGCGGCCCGGCGCCTGGCGCAGTTCGCCTGTGACCGGCTGGCGTGGGACGGGTGGCGATGGGTGGCGCAGTACGTGGTCGTTCCGCTGCCGGACCTGCGTGTCCTGGTGCCCGATGAGAGCCTCAGCATGGGCCAGGTGCTGCCGCTGGCGGACCTGGGCCAGGCCGCCGCCTGGACGGCTGCCGGCTCGGTGGTCCTGGTGCTGGTGGGCGCGTGGCTGCTGAAGCGGCGGGAGGTGGCGGCATGAGGGAGCAACCCCGGCCCGCGGCGCTGCCGCCCGAGGCCCCGCCCGGCGCCCTCCCGCCCGGGGCCATCCGGTCCGAGGCCCCCCTGCCCGCCGGCGGGCGCCCTGCCGCCGACTGGCCGCGCACCATCCTGTACGCGCTCGTGGTCCTTGTTCTCGCGGCGGCCGCCGTGCACCCGCTCCGGGGGCACGTGGTGGAGCCGCGGCGGCAGGCGCTGCTGGGGCGCCGCGAGCCGCCTGGGCGGCGGCTGGCGCTGGTGTCGCAGTTCGGCTTCGACGCGGCGGCGGGCGATCGCTCCAGCCTCGTGCCCGGCGCTTCGCGGCTGGAACTGGGCGACATGCCGGCGGAGGCCGCCACGCTTATCCTGGGAGGCTTCCGCGGCCCGTACGTCGTGTGGCTGTGGATCAGGGCCGAGGAGGAGAAGCAGAAGAAGGTCCACTTCGACCTGCTGGACCGCTACACCAAGATCGCCATGCTCCAGGGCGACTATCCGCAGGTATGGGCGTATCATTACTGGAACATGCTCTGGAACATCACCGTCCAGTGGCAGTCGCCGGAGCGCAAGTACCAGTGGATACGCCTGGGCATCAGGTTCCTGCGCGAGGGCTACCGGCGCAACCCGCACAGCGCCGAGATAATGATGGAGATGGGCCGCGGGTACATGGACAAGATCGGCCGGTCGCAGGAGGCCGCCTACTACCGCCGCCGCGTCGAGGAGGACGAGGGCCGCAGCGCCTTCCTCATCGCCTACGAGTGGTTCGACCGCGCACGCAAGGCCCACGACCGCTACGGCACGCTGGGGGGGCGGGGCCTCGCACCGGTGGTCGCGTACAGCCAGGCGTGCCACGCCCTGTCGTTCTACGCGACGGAACTGACGCAGGACATGCACGACGCGCTTGCGGCAAGCGCCGAGGCCCGCCGCGGCGGCCGCGAGGCCGACGCCCGCCGCCAGTTCGCCGAGGGGCAGCAACTCCTCGCCCAGGCCGTCCGCGCCTGGCGCTGGGCCCAGCGCGAATGGCTCCAGCACGCCGACCGCTTCGAGAAGGCCGGCGCGGTGACCGAACTGCTCGTCAACTACCGCAAGTTCCACGCCGAGGCGGACCAGTCCGCCCGGCGGCTTGAGGCCCTCCAGGCGGAACTCACCTACGAGAACCTGGCCGAGCAGTTGAAGGACCTGCCGCGACCCGACCTCAAGTAGTCTCCTGCGGCTTGGGCATGTCAGCAGCGGGTCAGGAGACCCGCCGCGCGATCAGGTGCTTTACCTTGCACCCGGCGCGGCCAGCACGACCGCGAGCATCTGGCCGCCGAAGCCGCCGGCGACCTTCATCGCGCAGCCGATGGGCCGCCGTCGGGGCACGAGCGGCGTACAGTCCAGGTCCACCGCCGGGTCGGGGTCCGTCAGGTTTGCCGTGGGCGGCACAAGGCCCCGTTGCATCGCCAGGACGGTGATGACCAACTCGGCCGCCGCAGCCGCGCCAAGCAGGTGCCCGTGCGCGCCCTTAGTTGACGACACGCTGGCGCGGTCGGCCGCGCGGCCCAGGGCGCGGCGGATGGCCCCGGCCTCGACAACATCGTTTCCGACGGTGGCGGTCCCGTGGGCGTTGACGTAGTCGACTTGTTCGGGTGCAACTCCGGCGCGAGCCAGGGCCGCCGCCATGATGCGTTCGATCGCCTCGCCGCCGGGTTCCATCTCGGCCAGTCCGGCGCCATGAGCGCCGGCGGCCCAGCCTGCGAGGCGGGCCAGGACGGGCGCGCCCCGCCGCGCAGCCGACGCCTCGGACTCAAGAACAAGGATGCCCGCACCCTCGCCGATGGCGAAGCCGCGCCGCGTGGCCGAAAACGGCCGCACCGACGCCGCCGGGTCCGCCCCGGCATCGGCCAGCACGCCCATCCGCCGGTACGAGCCGATGACCAGCGGATGCAGCGACGCCTCGGCTGCGCCCACGACGGCCGCGTCCGCCCGGCCGCGAGCAACAAGGGCCGCGCCCCATATGAGCGCGTGGCCGCCGGACGCGCACGCCGTGACCGGGACAAGCGTCGGTCCGCTCAGGCCGAGGCGCGCGGCAACCGCGCGGGCCGCGGCATCCGGCGAGCCGCGAAGCCATCCGGCCTCGCCGTTCCAGCCGCCGCGGGCCGCAAGGTCCGCAATCGCCGGCACGCATCCCTTGCTCAGGCTGACAGCGGCGGCGATGCGCTCGCGCGCGATGCCCGCATGCGCGAGGCCGGCCGCAGCCCAGGCTTCCTCGGCGGCAGCGAGGGCGAACTGCACTGCGCGGTCCTCGCGGGCCGCATACGGGGGCGGCGCGAAGCCGCGCACGGCAGCGCCGGCGGCGTCGGGGATGCCCGGCACGTCGGGCAGAAGGGCTACGGCGCTGCGGCCCGCGAAAACGGCATCGGCGGCGGCCAGGCCCGGCCCGTGCGGCAGGACCAGGCCGAGGCCCGTAACCACGATGCCCTGCCCTTCAGGCATGGTCGGCACCGGAAGGGGCCCCTGCCGCGGCCCGCTCGGGGTTCTCCGGGGCCGCCGGCTGGAGGCCGAGGTCGCGGATCATCGCCAGGTCTTCCTGCGGGGGCCGGCCGGCGGTGGTCAGGTAGTTGCCGATGATGCACGAGTCGGCCCCCGCCATGAACATCAGGCCCTGGAGGTCCCGCAGGTTGCGCCCGCGGCCGCCCGCCACCTTGATGACGCGGTCGGGCATCAGCAGGCGGAAGACGGCGATAATCGACAGGATCTTCAGCGGCGCAAGCGGCGGCGCCCCGGCCAGCGGCGTCCCCGGGATGGGATGCAGAAAGTTCAGCGGCACGACGTGCGCCCCCAGGCCGCGGACGGCAAGCGCAAGGTCCGCGCGGTCTTCGTCGGTCTCGCCCGTGCCGAAGAGGCCGCCCGAGCAGAGCTCCAGCCCGGCCTCCAGCACGGCGCGGGCCGAGCGCAAGCGATCTTCATATGTGTGTGTTGTACAAACGCTGGGGAAGTGGCGCGGCGACGTCTCCAGGTTGTGATTATAGCGGACGAAGCCCGCCCCGGCGAGGCGGCGGGCGGCGCCGGGCGCCAGCGCACCCAGGCTTGCGCACATCTGGAGGCCGGTGCGGCGGCGGATTTCGCGGCCGGCGGCAAGGACGGCGTCGAACTCGCCCGGAGAGAGGCTCGCGCCGCTTGAGACGAGGCAGAAGTTGCGCGCCCTCGCTGCCGCAGCCGACTCCGCCGCCCGCACGAGTTGCTCCGTCGGAAGCAGGCCGTGCGGCTCAAGGCCCGTCGGCCAGTGCGCGCTCTGGGCGCACCAGCGGCAGTCCTCGCCACAGCGGCCCAGTTTCACCGCTACGATGCTGCACAGGTAGACGGTGCGCCCGCGGAAGCGGCGGCGGATGCGGTCGGCGGCCGCCAGGAGCGGCCACGGGTCGCCCTCGGCCTGCGCGAGAAGCGCGAGGGCGTCGTCGCGCCCCAGGCGCCGGCCTGCCTCCACGCGGCGCGCACACTCTTCCGCCAGAACGGTTTCCACGGATGCTCCGGCTCCCCCGGCGGACCCAAGGCGCGCACGGCCGAGAGCGGCTTCTTATCAGAGCCGCGGCCGTCAGGGAGCGGCGCCGTGGCCGTGTCGTGCGCAAGTCAACAACACCGCTCGCTGACGGTCGCGGCTCTGTCTCGCCGCCGCCGCGCGTGCGCGGCGGGTCAGAAGCCCCGCCGCGCAAAGCCCTCATGCGGCGCTGTAACCAAGGCGCGCGCCGCGCGGCGGATGCAGAGACCGGCCGCGCGAAGTCCTCTTGCCGTCGGCAGTCATGCCCGGCGACCGCTACTTCGGCGCGCCGGCGAAGTCCTTGGCCAGGTCGCGGGTGCTGGCGAGGTCCCACAGGGACCCCGGGCTGGCGCCCGCGGCCGCCTTCGGCATGTACAGGTTCGCCCGCTTCGCGATGACGTCTATGACGAGGACGCCCTCGCGGGTGCTCGACAGGGGGCCGGTTACCATGACGTAGTCGCCGGAGCGCGACTCGGTGGCCGCCACGGCGGCAGGTTCCGACCCGCCCGCGTAAAGCGCCAGCGCCACGGCCGCCAGCGTCACGTTCGCGCAAACGAGGGCCACGAGGATCAGGTCTTTCATTTTCATGGTGATATCTCCTTCCGGGTGGTTCCGGGGTCACGGGCCGGCTTGCCTGAAGTCGCGCGTA
>VGYT01000145.1 GCA_016872895.1 Planctomycetota bacterium | reverse complement strand
AACCACATATCGCTTGTTCATGCCGATCCTCCCCGGTATCCTGACCCCCGTGTGAGAATCGGCTATTCACACAAACTAACAACATCAAAAGACGACGGGTACTAGGCACGACGGAAGCCCGACGTCGTTGACACGACCTGGGGATCGGATAAAATCAGCGAAAAGGCCCGCGGCGGCGGGCCGGAGGCCATGCGGGAAGTCCCGGCTTCATCGGCACACCAGCGACAGGAGGGGCGCCATGACGCGAGAGAAACCCAACATCGCCATCGTCGGCCTGGGATTCGGCGCGGAATTCATCCCCATCTACCAGCGCCATCCGCGGGCGAACCTGTACGCCATCTGCCAGCGCACCGTGGAGAAACTCAAGCGCGTCGGCGAGGCGTTCGGCGTACGGAAGCGATACAACGATTTCAAGGAGTTGATCCGCGACCCCGACGTGGACGCGGTGCACATCAACTCGCCCATTCCCGATCATGCGTGGATGTCTGTCGCGGCGCTGAAGGCGGGCAAACACGTCGCCTGCACGGTGCCGATGGCAACGAGCGTGGCCGACTGTAAGAAGATCGTGGACCTGGTGAAGCGGACGGGCCTTAAATATATGATGATGGAGACGGTCGTCTATGCCCGGGAGTTTCTATACATCAAGGAACTCTACGACAGGGGCGACCTCGGCAAGATACAGTTCCTCCAGGCGAGCCATCAGCAGGACATGGACGGCTGGCCCGACTACTGGCCCGGTCTGCCGCCCATGTGGTACGCGACGCATTGCGTCGGGCCGATGCTCGCGCTCACCGGCGCCACGGCCGAATACGTCTCGTGTTTCGGCTCCGGCACGATTCGCGAGGAACTCATCAGGCACTACGGCTCTCCGTATGCCGTGGAGACGGCGCACCTCAAGTTCAAGGATTCCGACCTGACGGCCCGCATCTACCGGTCGCTGTTCGACGTGGCCCGGCAGTACCGCGAGAGCATCGACGTGTACGGCTCGAAGCAATCGTTCGAGTGGACGCTCGTCGAGGGCGAGCCGCACGTGCTGCACACCGCCAAGCGGCCCGAGCCGGAGATCCCGCAGAAGGTCGCCGCGCCCGACTTTGCGCAGCGGCTGCCCGAGCCGATTCGCCGGTTCACGACGAAAGGCATTTACGACCTGGCGAAGAAAACGCACCTGAGTTTCACGCAGGGCGCGGGCCACGGCGGGTCGCACCCGCACCTGGTCCACGAATTCGTGACGGCGCTGGTCGAGGACCGCGATCCCTTCCCCAACGCCCGGCAGTCGGCGAACTGGACCTGCGTCGGCCTGTGCGCGCATCGGTCGGCGCTGGCGGGGGGCCGGATCGTCAAGTTGCCGGCGTTCACGATTACCGGATAACGCGGTCTGCGCAGGCCGCGGTGAAATCCCGGCGCCTTGCGGGCGAGCGCCGCCGGACGGCGGGATTGCGTCCGCCTGGGCGCAGTCCGTCTCGGCCTACATCTCACGTGCCCGGACGCGCCGGGCGCAACACGTACATCTGCCCGCCCGTGGTAGCGAACTCGAGGACGTTCGCCTCCGGCCGCGCGGCCTTGATGGACAACTCTCCGCCCGGTCCGCCGGCCGCGAGCACGGGCGACGGCGTGCGGACGCGGCACACTCCGCCCAGTTTCGAGCGGATGGTTGCTTGCGCCAGGCGCCCGTCTTTCCACGCGGCGTCCACTTCAAATCCGCCGCGGGCGCAGAGGCCCTTGAACGACCCGGCCGGCCAGGCGGCCGGCAGCGCGGGCAACAGGTGAAGGACGTAGGCGCCCGACGCCGCGTCGCGCAGGTGGCTCTGAAGCAGCATCTCCGCCACGCCGCTCGTGCCGCCGAAGTTGCCGTCTATCTGGAACGGCGGGTGCATGTCGAAGAGGTTCGGGGCGGTGTTGCCGGCCAGGGCCTCGATGAGCATCTTGCGGGCGTGGTCGCCGTCGAGGAACCTGGCCCACAGGTTGATCTTCCACGCCTTGCTCCATCCCGTGCCGCCGTCGCCGCGCAGGATGAGCGACTGCTGCGCCGCCTTGAAGAGGTCGGGCGTCCGGGGCGTGATGTCCCAGCCGGGGTGCACGCCCCACAGGTGCGACACGTGCCGGTGCTGGTTCTTAGGGTCGTCCTTGTCTTCCAGCCACTCCTGGAGTTGGCCGTGCCTGCCGATCTGGTTGGGGGCGATTTGCCCGCGCATGTCGGCCAGTTTGGCGGCGAGGTCCTTATCGACACCCAGGATGGCGGCGGCCTCCGCCGTGTTGGCGAAGAGGTCGCGGACAATCTGGTGGTCCATCGTGGGGCCTATCACCAGGCCGCCTTGCTCGGGTGAGTTCGACGGGCCGCTGATGAGCCGGCCCGTCTTCGGGTCCTTCACCAGGAAGTCCACGAAGAACAGGGCCGCCTCTTTCATGGCCGGGTATGCCCGCTTCGCCAGGAACTCGCGGTCGCCGGTGAACTGGTAGTGCTCCCACAGATGGTGGCACAGCCAGGCGCCGCCGGTTGCCCAGATGCCGTGGTTTGAGGCGTTGATGGGGGCCGTGCCGCGCCAGAGGTCCGTGTTGTGGTGGAGCACCCATCCGCGCGCCCCGTAGTGGGCCTGGGCGGTCTTGCGGCCTGTGACGGCGCAGTCCGCGATGAGGTCGAAGAGCGGCTCGTGGCACTCGGCCAGGTTCGTTACCTCGGCCGGCCAGTAGTTCATCTCGGTGTTGATGTTGACAGTCCACTTGGAGTCCCAGGGGGGCTTGAGTTGGTCGTTCCAGATGCCCTGGAGGTTCGCCGGCTGGCATCCGGGCCGGCTGCTTGCGATGAGAAGGTACCGGCCGAACTGGAAATACAGGACGGCCAGTTGCGGGTCGTCCTGTTTGCCGGCGTCGCGGATGCGCTCGTCGGTGGGGCGGCGGGCGGTGTCGGTCGTGCCCAGGTCGATGGCCGCGCGGCGGAAGAGGCGCTGGTGGTCCGCCACGTGGGCCGAAAGGAGGGCGTCGAACGGCTTGGCGGCGGCGGCCGCCAGGGCGGCCGCGCAGCGGGCGGCCGGGTCGGCGCCTATATCGCGGTAGTTCCTGAAACTCGTGGCGGCGGCCAGGATGAGGGTTGCGGCGTCGGCCCCTTCGACGCTGATGCCGTCGTCTTTGACCGCGACCTTGCCGCCCTCGGCCGCTGCGGCAAGGCGCGCCTCGAACTTAAGGCCCCCATCCTCGACCTGCCCGGCCAGCGCAAGTTGCCCGGCCGCCACGCGGACCTGGGCCGACTTGTGCGGGCTGTCGATCGCGGCCGTGAAGGCTAGCGAGCCGCGCTTGTCGGCCGCCAGGCGCACCACCAGCACGCCGTCCGGGTTGCTCGAAAACACCTGCCGCATGTGCGTTACGTCGCCCGCCTTGTAGCGGACGGCGGCGACGGCCGTGTCCAGGTCCAGGTCGCGCCGGTAGTCGGCGGCCACAGTGTGGCCGGGGAACCTGAGGCGCAGGTCGCCGAAGGGCTGGTACGCCTGCTGCCTCAGGGGCACGCTCATGAACTCCTGCATGGCGAGTTGCTCGGCCTCCTTCTGCTTGCCGTCGGTCAGGAGTTGGCGGATGGCCGGCAGGAACTTGGCGGCGCCCTCGTGGTGATACTCGTGCGGCCGGCCGGTCCAGAGCGTGTCTTCGTTGAACTGGATGCGCTCCTCCAGGACGCCGCCGAAGATCATCGCGCCCAGCCGGCCGTTGCCCACGGGCAGGGCCTCGGTCCACCTGGCGGCGGGCCGGCGGTACCAGGCGACAAGCGCCCCTGGGGGCGGCGGGGCCTCGCCCGAGAGCGGAACCGCAGGCACGGCCGGCTCCGCCGGCCTCGCCCCGGCGAGGGCTGCTGCTGCGGCCAGCGCCGCAACCGCCGCGGCCGCGGCGGGCGCAAGCGCGGCTATCAGGTAACCGCATGTTCGCATATTGCCTCCTTGGTGGGCAGTTCGAGCCGCGGGTGTAAACCCGCGGGCACGCGCCCATGCGCGGAATTGCGCTCCCCGCGCGAACCTGCCCGCCGCTTCACAGCGGCGGCTCGATGCGTCGTGCGGGCATCAGAAAACCACCTGGACCTTCTTCTCCTGGTCGGCCGGCAGCGACTTCAGGCCCGTCAGCGTGGTCATGCGGTCGGTTCCCGGCTCGCCTACGCGCACCGTGTATGTGCCTTCGCGGAAGACCTTCGGGCGGAAACTCGCGCCCTTGATGCGCAGCGTATAGACGATGTCGCCGTCCTTCTCATCGACGACCTGTACGACCGGCCGCTCCATGCCGCGGACCTCGATGGTAGGGAGGTAGGCGGCGGCCTTGCGGCCGTAGTTATCTTCCATCGCGATGGTCTTCGGCCAGCCGGGGTACTGGCCGCCCGTCTTGGGGTCCTGGGGGTCGGCGTAGCGGGGCCAGCACTCGATGGTGACGGTCTGCTCGCGCTTATTGAGACGGACGATGCCGTAGCCCGGCATGCGGTCGTGCAGGCGTGCGGGCTCGCGGCCCTGCGGCGTGGGGTTGGTGGCCGCCCACACGGTGATGCGGTTGCCCAGGCCGTCGAGGAACTCTCCGGTGTAGTCGGGCATGCCCTCGGCGCGGTTGCGGCCGGGCTTCTCCGGCAGCCAGGCGCGGGGGTAGAAGTTGGCGACCGAAGGGACGCAGAGCGACCACCCGGCGTCGCCCCAGTCGTCGATGCCGTGGTGGACCATGGTCGCCAGGTGCTGGTCGCCGTTGAGCATGAAGGCGAAGCCGCGGCGGAGGGCGTCCAGGGCCCTGTTGCGGCCGGACTGCGGCCAGCCGCACGAGTCCAGGTCGGCCACGAGGCGCTCCTGGCCTGCGCCGTGCGTCGTGGCGGCGTTGGCGTAGAGCGTCTGCGAGAGTTCGACCTTCATGTCGGTCCCCTGCCAGTCGGCGGCCCACTCGCGCAGGAACTTTTCCTGGCGGGGCCCGAGCATCTCTGCGCCGGGGACGTCGGCCGTCCGCGGGTCGAAGTTCGGGTCAACCACGTGGTCGGCCCGGCCGCTCGTGGTGGGCGGCGCAAGGCCGCTCGGGCCGGACTTGAACTTGCGGTCCTCGACGACGGCGAAACTTATGCGGCCCCACAGGAACCGGCAGAAATACACGCCGATGCCCTGCTCGACGGGCGCCGGGTCGTACGGGTCGGGCAGGTGGCTGGTCTGCGTGCGCTCGACCATCCTGACGAACTCGGCCGGGTGCACGTAGCCGCCCTTGTCGTCCTTGTCGATGGCCCGGCCGCCGCCGCCCCACAGGTTGCCCTGGTACACGTCGTGGTCGTCGGGAGTGGTCACGCAGGGCGTGCCGCGCGCCAGGTCCGCGAACGCCCAGCACCACAGGTACCACTTATAGAGATAATCGAGCATGATGTTCTGCGTGTCCGGGGCGGTGGGGCTTGCGCCCTCGTACACCTGGTCGCCGCTGAAGAAGAGCAGGTCCGGCTTGTGCGCGGCCACGTGGCGGACGACCTCGTTGTGGGGGAACCACATCATTTCGGGCGTCCACGGGAACGACGCCCCTTCCACGCCTCCGGCCGCGTTGTGATTTCCCGTGAAGCCGGCCACGACGATGACGGGCTTGTCGACCGGGTCGCGGCGGATTGTGCCGGCCGACTCGCAGGGCCTTGTGCGGCCGCCGGCTTCCTTAAGTTCGTACAGGACGCGGCAGGGCACGTCGGCCGAGGCGTCCCAGTTCTCGACGCGGAACAGGGCCACCCAGCCGGGCTCGACGACGTCGGCCGTGGCGACGGTCTGCCAGGCATCGCCGCGGCGGACCTGTAGCGCGGCCGTGCGGGCGTCGTCCTTGCCGACGGGCATCAACTGTGCGGCCAGTTTCAGGATGCCGCCGCTCAGCGTGTACTGCGTGCAGAGGATGGGGCCGGCGGCGCGGTCGTCGTGGGCCTCGATCTTCGG
Source organism: Planctomycetota bacterium (assembly GCA_016872895.1). Taxonomy (GTDB): domain Bacteria; phylum Planctomycetota; class Phycisphaerae; order FEN-1346; family FEN-1346; genus VGYT01. The sequence goes on along the minus strand of VGYT01000145.1, from coordinate 5,826 downwards.
GCCGGAGACGCGCCAGTCCTTGAACCAGAACCTTGCGCCGGCCGGTCCTGCCGCGGCGTCGCTCCCCCCGGCGGGACGGGCCGCCGGGGCCCCGCCGGGATCCGAAACGAGCGCGATGCTGCCGATGAGGCGGGCGGGGGCCACGTCGCCGAGTTCGGCGCGGCCGAGTTCCCGGCCGTCGGCGGGGTCGTGGCTCGTAAGCGCGAGGGCGTACTTGCCGCCGGCGGGCCTGGCCGCAAGGCGAAGTTCCGCGTGGGCTGGCATCCTGGCATCGGCTGGGGCGGCGGGGGGCGCCTCGGCAGCGGCACGTGCCACGGCCGGCGTCTGTGGCACGGCCGGCTTGTCCGGCCGTGGCGATTCCTGCGCAGCGGCCGGCCGTGGCGCTTCCTGCGAGGCGGGTCGCACGGCCGGCTTGCCCGGCCCGGCTGCTTCCTGCTTAGCCTGCGCCGCCTTGCGCGGCTTGCCGGCCTTGGTCTTTGGCGCCGGTGCTGCGCCGGGGGCGGCCGCCGGACCGCGGGGGGCCGTGTTGTCGCGGAAGAAGGGGCGTCCTTGTGCGTCTATGCCGCAGAAGATGCCGCCGCCAGGCCCGGGGGCGCTGTGCACAAGGGCCGCGGCGCGCCAGTCCACGTCCGGCCCCGCGCCGATGAGGAACCCGGCTGCCCCACCCTGCGGCGCGGCCGGCGCCTGTGGCACGGCCGGAGGTTGTGGCACGGCCGGCTTGTCCGGCCGTGGTGTTTCCTGCGCAGCGCCCGCCTGCGGCGCGGCCGGCGCCTCCTGGGCGGGGGCGGCGTCGCCCGCGAGGCCCAGGCGGACGCTCATCTGGAACTCGGCCTCGGCGGGGCCGAGGCGCCGCGCCAGCAAGTGGACCGTGCGCATCGGCCTGGCCGCCTCCAGGCACTCCAGCCGCCCGCCCGCCAGGCGCCAGTCCTGAAGGCGGTTCGCCCAGAACTCCGGGCCGACCCAGGTGCGCTCGGCGCCCTCGGGCCAGGCGCTGCGGAACTCGGCGGCGGGTGCGGCTGCCGCGGCCGCCGCGGGAAGGAGGGCCAGCAACATGTAGCCGTATGTTCGCATATCGCCTCCGTGGTAAGCATGTTCGCGACGCCGGCGCCAAGCATGCCCACGCGTACAGCGGCGTGGGCATGCCACCCGCTGTTGTTCAGCCGTCGCCGGTACGGCGACGCCCGCGGCCGTGCCGGCCGCGGCTAAACAGGCACGGCTCGGCGCTCGGCGGCGGGGGCCGGCGCGGCTCACGGCGCCGGGGCGAACTGGTAGGCGGCGTCCCTGGCGGCGTCGAACTCCACGGCGCAGGGCTCCGGGCGCGAGGACTTGACCGACATCTGCCCCCGCGCGACCACCAGCGGGGCAGGCGAGCGCACGCGCACCTTGCCGCCCAGCGCCGACCGCAGCGCCGCCTGGGTAATCCTGCCGTCCTTCCACGCGATGTCCGCCTCGAACCCGCCGCGGGCCCTCAGGCCCGTCACGCTCCCCTGCGGCCACGCGGGCGGCAGCGCGGGCAGCAGGTGGACCAGGCGTGCGCCCGACGGCCCGACGCGCTCGTGGCTCTGAATGAGCATCTCGGCGATGCCCGCCGTGCCGCCGAAGTTGCCGTCGATCTGGAACGGCGGGTGCGTGTCAAACAGGTTCGGCAGCGTGGAGTTGGCCAGGAGGGCCTGCAAGTTCTCGTGGGCCAGCCGGCCGTCGGCCAGGCGGGCCCAGAAGTTGATGACCCACGCGCGGCTCCAGCCTGTGTGCCCGCCGCCGTGCGAGAGGCGGTACTCCAGCGACTTGCGTGCGGCTGCGGCCAGTTCCGGCGTCCCGCTCACGGTTATCTGCCGCCCGGGATGCAGGGCAAACAGGTGCGACATGTGCCTGTGCCCCGGCTCGGGCTCTTCAAACTCTTCGCTCCACTCAAGCAGGCGTCCGTCTTTGCCGATGGCGGGGGGCAGGATGCGGTCGCGAGCGGCCAGGAGTTTGCGGCGGAAGTCGGCGTCGGCGCCCAGCGCCTCGCTTGCCTCGATGGTGTTGGTGAACAGGTCCCAGATAATCTGCCGGTCCATGGCCGCCCCGGCGCACAGCGAGGCCGTCTTGCCGTCGGGCGTGCGGAAACGGTTCTCCGGCGACGTGGAGGGCGACGTGATGAGGCGGCCGCCGGAGGCCTCGACCATGTACGCCAGGAAGAACTCGCAGCACTCCTTCAGCACGGGGTAAACGCGCTTCAGGTACTCCCGGTCGCCCGTGAAGGCGTAGTGCTCCCACAGGTGCTGGCACATCCAGGCGCCGCCCGCCGGGAAGAACCCCCAGCCGTAACTCCAGCCCGGCGAGGTCCAGCCCCAGACGTTTGTAATCATGTGGAAGACCCAGCCGGGGGCATCGTAGTAGGCCCTTGCGGTCTTACGGCCGGGCTGGACGAGCGATTCCGTCAGGTCCACCAGGGGCAGGTGGCATTCCGACAGGTTCGCGACCTCGGCCGGCCAGTAGTTCATCTGGACGTTGATGTTGGCGTGGTAGTCCGAGTGCCAGGGCATGGCGAGGCCCTCGCCCCAGAGACCCTGGAGGTTGGCCGGCAGGCCGCCGGGGCGGCTGCTCGAAATCAGCAGGTAGCGGCCGAACTGGAAGTACAGGGCCGCCAGGTCGGGGTCGTCTGCGCCCCCCTTGACGCGGGCCAGGCGTTCGTCGGCGGACAGGACGCTTCCGGCGGACCCGCTCGGCGGATTTGCCAGGTCGAGCGTCACGCGACGGAAGAGGCGGCGGTAGTCGGCCACGTGGGCCTCGCGCAGGGCCGCATACGGTTTCATCGCGGCGGCGGCCAGTTGCTCCCGGCAGCGCGGGCCGGGGTCGTTGCCCTTGTAATCCGGGTACCTCAGGCGGTGGTCCGTGCCGGCGGCCAGAAGGAGGGTGACGGCGTCGGCGCCCTCGATGCGCAAGCCGTCGGCGGTCGCCGCCGCCTTGCCCCCTTCCGTGACGGCCGCAAGGTGCGCCTCGAACTTCATCTCGCCGTTCTTCACTTTGCCGCGCATCACCAGCGCGGCGGCCCCGCCTGGGGTCCGCGGCGCGTCGGGCGCGGCAGCCGCGCGCGCTGCGGCCGGCGGCCCCGCGGCGGGGGAGAACGCGGCCGGCTCGACGGCGCCCTCCTGCGGCGTGCTGAGCGAGGCGGCCAGCGTAAGCCGGCCGGGCCTGTCGCACTCAAGGCGCACCACCAGGACCTGGTCCGGGGCGCTTGAGAAGACCTCGCGCGTGAATCGCGCGCCGCCCGCCGTGTACTCCGCGCGGGCGATGGCGGCGTCCAAATCGAGCGAGCGGCGGTACTCGGCCGGGGGGCCTGAAGCCGCGGCGGGCGCGGCGTCGCCGGGTCGGCCTTGCCGCCTCGGCGCCTTGTCCGGCCGCGACGCGGCGCCGGCGGCGTTTCCCGCGGCCGGACCGGCCGGGGCCGGCGCACCGAAGTCAAGCCTGAGGTCGCCCAGGGCGGTGTAAGAGCCGTTGTACGCCCCGTCGAACCCGCCCCCCTGGTTAGTCATGTACTTATTTGTGAGCGCGGCGGCCTCGGCGAACCTGCCTTCGGCCAGGAGGCGGCGGATTTCGGGGAGGGCCTTGTACGCCTCGGGCCGGTCGGCGCCGGGACGCGGGCCGCCCGACCACAGGCTTATCTCGTTCAGCGCCAGCCGCTCCTTGTCGGGGCTGCCGAAGACCATCGCCCCCAGCCGCCCGTTGCCCACCGGCAGGGCCTCGGTCCACTTGGCGGCCGGCCGGCGGTACCAGAGCGCTGGGGGCGGGGGCGCCTCGCCGGCCGCGCATACCACGCCTGCCGCAAGGACGACCAGGGCCATGAGGGTCACTGTTCTCATCGCAGCGCTCTCCGCCGGCGCGTGCGGGTGCAATGCTAGCACGGCGGTGCGAAGAAGCAAAGCGAACCTCTGGTTCGACTACCTCTTCGGCAGGCGGATGAGGAAGGATGCGCCCTCGCCCGGCTTGGACTTGACCAGGATTCGCCCGCCGTGCTCCTCGACGATCTTCCGGGCGGCCGCAAGGCCCAGGCCGGTCCCCTTCTGGCCCTTGGTAGAGTAGAAGGCCTGGAAGATTTTCGGCTGCTCCTCGGGCGGGATGCCGGGCCCGTTGTCCGTAACGGTGATGACGATCTCGCCCGCCGCCTGAGACAGGCGCGTGCTTATCTGGACCTTGCCGGTCACGGTGGGGGCGGCCTCGATGGCGTTCGTGACGATGTTCAGGCAGGCATGGTGCAGGCCGTCGGCGTCCACGCGGATTTCGGGGATCGTGGTGTCGAGGTTCGTCGCCAGTGAGACCCTGCGCTCCCTTGCCGCCGACTGGGCCAGTTCCGCCACCTCGCGCAGGATGGCGTTGACGCTGGTCTTTGCGAGGCAGGGCGCCGCCTGGCGGCTGTAGGAGAGCATGTCCAGGACGAGGCTGCCTATGCGCGTCAGGTTCCGCCGGACGATGTCCCACCCTTTGCCCACGGAGTCCAGGTCCGTCTTCTCCAGGCCCGTCTCGACGGCGTGCGAGCCGCCCTGGATGCCCTGGAGAAGGTTCTTGATGTAATGCGACAGGCTGGCGATGGCCTGCCCTGCGGCCGCAAGGCGTTCCTGCTGCACCTGGCTGGCCATGAGGCGGGCGTTCTGGACCGCCAGGCCCGTCTGGCATCCGATGGCCGTCATCAGCCTCAGGTCGTCCTCGGTGAACCGGCCCTGGCTGACGTGCGTATCCACGTGGATGACGCCGAGGGTCTCGCCCCGGCTCTTGATGGGCACGGCGATGGCGCTGCGTATGCCGAAGTCCTGGACGCTCTCGCCATCCTCGAACCGCTGGTCCTGCATGGCGTTGGTCGAGAGGACACCCTCGCCGCGCGCGAGGACGTAGTTGATGATGGTGCGGCTGACGGTGATGAGCGGCTGCTGCGGCCCGGCGCCGTCGATGGGCGTCGGGTGCGGGTCTGCGCCGGCCTGCTCGCGGCGGATTTGCTCCAGGAGTTCCTCGCGGTAGCGGATGGCCTTCGCCGCCATGGCCCCCGTGCGTTCGTCCCTGAGGAGGATGAACCCGCGGTCGGCGTCCACGACGTCGAAGATCATGTTCATTACGCCGCCGAGGAGGCGGTCGATGTCGTAGTCGCGGGCCAGCATCTCGGCGATGCGGTACAGCGCCCCCAGCCCCACCAGGCTGGTGCGCATCTCGGCCAGGTTCTCGCCGCCCGCGAACGCCAGGTGCGGCTCGTCGGCGGCGGCGGCGGTGGCCATGATGGAACTGTCGACCTTGCCCTCGGTGTCGACGCGGATGGGCAGGCCGCGGTGTTCCACCGGCGCGACCTCCGCCGGCGGCAGGCCCATCGAGAGGATGGTGTTGCCCAGCCGGATCTGGTCGCCCGTCTCCAGCGCCGACTCGGTTGCACGCACGCCGTTGATGAACGTGCCGTTTGCGCTCCCCGCGTCCTTCAGCACGTAGTGGTTGGCGCGCAGTTCCAGGCGGGCGTGATGGCGGCTGACGCCGGGGTCCATCAGGGCGATGTCGCACGACGGGTCGCGGCCGATGACCAGCGACTCCCCGTCGAGGTCGAACGTCTTGCCGTGGTCCGGCCCCTGAATGACCGTAAGTGTGGGCATGACCTTCCCGATGGCCCCGCGCGACGTGCCGGCCCGAGCCTGTCGGCCCGCTCCCCTGAAGGGATATACGGGCGGCAACGAGCGCACCTTACGAAAAAACGCCCCCTCCGTCGCCCTGAAATAGCGGGTCAGGCCGTCGGCGGCGAAGAAATGCCGTGTGCCGATGATACTGTACCGCCCCGCCGCCGGGTTGTCAAGCGGCGGGTGGCATGCTCAGCGG
>VGYT01000144.1 GCA_016872895.1 Planctomycetota bacterium | reverse complement strand
TGCCGCTCTTCGATTGTCAACCGAACCACATATCGCTTGTTCATGCCGATCCTCCCCGGTATCCTGACCCCCGTGTGAGAATCGGCTATTCACACAAACTAACAACATCAAAAGACGACGGGTACTAGCAGCCGCCGCGCAAAACAGTGTTGCGGCGCCTGCCGGCCTACTCCACGCTGAGGGCGAACACCGTCACGCTGCACGGGGCGACCGTGAGTTTGTCGGACACGCCCCTGACGGCCGCCTCCTCGATTCTCACCTTCGGCGGCTCGTCCGGGTCGTTGTACGCCATCGGGTCCGCCCCGGCAATCTGCCAGCGAGTGCCGGCCCCGGTGAGCCTTGCGCCTTTGACCTGGAGCGGCACGTCGGCGGCCGAGAGCGTGGGGTTGACCACGCCGATGGTAAGGGTCTTGCGGTCGGCCGTCCATGCGGCCTGGGCGTCCACGAGGCCGGAGGTCTCGGTGGCCGCGGGAATCGTGCCGAACCGCTCGCGGTAAAGTTTCAGGGCCAGGCCGGTGGTCTCAAGCGCGGCCGCGGTCCTGCTGGTCTTGACGCACCCGATGACGTTCACGGTCTGCGCGTAGTTGGCCATGAAGACCATGTCGCTCTGGCGGGCGAACTCGTGGATGCCCGCCGCGATGCCCAGGGCGTCCTTCAGGAAGTAGCGCGTCCCCAGTTCGCCGAAGACGTGCGTGCCGTACCAGTAGTTCCATTCATCCATGGCGATGCGTATGTCTTTGCCCCTGAGGGAGTCGAAGTCGCGGCGGTACCTGCGGTGGGCCTCGCACTTGCGGCGGACGGCGTCGCGGATCTGGGCCACGTGGCTCGGCATGCCCGGCAGGCCGCGGCAGTAGAAGTGCTCGCTTATCAGGTCCATGTGGCCGGCGCAGCCGCGCATCATGCCCTCGCTCCACGGCCCCGCGTCGCCCACGGCGACGAGTTTGACGGACGGGTCCGCCGCGCGCATCGCCCCGGCGAACTCGTTGTGCTTCTGCACGTATTTATCCAGCGGCATGTGTCCGAGTTGCCAGGCGCCGTACATTTCGTTGCCGATGCCCCACCACCGGACGCCGTAGGGCTGCGGATGGCCGGCGGCGGCGCGCAGCCTGCCCATGGGCGTGTCGGCGGCGCCGTTGGCGTACTGCACCTCCTCCACGGCGGCGGCGGCGGCGCCCTGGCCGCTGTTGACGGCGATGTACGGCTCGGCGCCGACCAGGCGGCAGAAGGCCAGGAACTCGTCGAGGCCGAAGTCGTTGTGCTCGACGCCGGTCCAGGCGGGGTTCTTTCGCGGCGGGCGGCGGTCGCGGTCGCCGACGCCGTCGCGCCAGTCGTAGCCGCTCACGAAGTTCCCGCCCGGCCAGCGGTACACGGGCGAGCCGAGGTCCTTCAGCGCCGCCAGCGTGTCCGCCCGCATGCCCTGGACGTTGTCGGCGGGCATCAGCGAGACTGTGCCCACGAGGCACGGCCCGCCCTTCGTTACGCGGATTTCCAGGCTGCCCTGGGCGGTGTCGGCGCCGGCCGCCAGCCGCAGCGGGTGCTTCTCGTAGCGGTCGGTGCCGGCCTGAATCGCGCCGCGGTCGGCGTCCTTCTCCCCGTCGCCCCAGCGCAGCGCGACCTCGACCGTTGCCGCCCCCTGCGCCGATTTCAGCCATAAATATGCGTCGTACTTCTTTCCCTTGACCAGTCCGAGGTCGTTCTGCCGGATGCCGCTTCCGGCGGCGACGTGGGGCGTGTGCTCGCCCACGAAGGGCGCGTCCTTGACCATCCTGGCGCCGTCGTCGGCCCCGACTATTTGCCACGGCGAGGCCGAGACAACCGGGAAGGGGTTCTCCTTCGTCGGCGCCTTGCCGGCCCCGTAGGGGGCGTACCTGGGCGTGATGGGATGGTAGAATTTGCGGTCCTCGAGCATCTCGGCCCATATGCCGCCGTAGATGCAGCGGCCCAGGTGCTCGATGAACTGGCCGTAGATATACTTCGAGATAGGTTCGCCCGTCCTGGCGGCGTCGATGGCGATGCGCGGCGGGGGCGGGGCCGACTGGCCCACCTGCTCAAGCGCAAGGTCGTCGTACCACGCCTTTCCGCTGGCCAGGCCCCAGCCGCCCAGGAGGCAGTTGACCTGCACCGAGCCGAGGTCCTTCGTCTCGAAGGTCGCCTCCACCCGCGTCCAGTCGTTCGTGCCCACAATCGCCTTGGTCGCGACGCCCTGGATGTTGTGGACGTTCAGCAGGGCCCCGCGTCCGCCCGCGGCCTTGACGTTCTCGGTCTTTATCCAGCCCGAGAGGCGGTACGTGGACCACGGCTCGACCGGGGCCGTGGCCGCCCAGGCCCCGTCGGCGCCCTTCTCCGACGAAACGCAGACGCTGCGCTTGCCGGTGCGGCCGGAGGACGCGAACTCGTAGGCGGGCTCGCCGCCCCACTTTTCGGTCCTCCAGCCGCGGGGCTGGCCCCTGGCCTCCTGCTCGAACGACGGATTGCCCAGGGCGTTGACCGGCGCCTGGGCGGCGGGATCGGCCGCGCTCGCCGCCGCGGCCGCCAGGCCGAGGACGAGCGCGCCCATGAGGATAATCGCCTCGTGATACATAAGACACTTCCTTTCCTTGACAGCATGTGTGGCACGGCCGGCCGTCCGCTACTCTTTCCTCAGCACCATGAGGCCGAAGATGCCGCCGGCGATGTTGCCGGGGTGCCCCTGGAACCTGACGGTGACGGCGTCCTTGCCCCTCGTCAGGTCGGGCGGAATCGCGTACGCCTGGTCGTAGAACGCGCCGGGCCGGTTACTGGCGAGTTTCTCGGTGGCCAGTTTCGTGCCGTCTGCGAGAACGTCGAACGTGCGTGCGCCGCCGTCGCTGCCCCAGTAGGTCACGAGGAGTTCAAGGGGCGCGTCGGGCAGCGCCTTCATGCGGAACGCGAACCACCCGCCGTCGGTGGCGTGGCGCCAGCGGCGGCCGCCGAACTCGCCGGCGCCCGTGCGCTCGCCCCGCAGGTCGTGGGCTCGCTCCGAGTCGGCCCGGCCGATCTCGACGGCGTCCACCGCGCGGGCCGCCAGGCGCGCGCGCCGCTCCTCTTCCTCCCGGTGCGCCGCCAGCCGCGCCTTCCACTGCTCGTCGGTCAGGACGTCCCAATAAACGATGTACGGCTTCTTGTACATTTGATAGAAAGGTACGAGAACCGCGTCGGGCACAGCCGCCTCGCCGGCGGTGCGCAGCAGGGCGCCCGGCAGGGTGAACTCCAGGGGCGCGGCGGCCCTCCGCCGGACGGCCGCCGCCACGGCCGCCGGGTCGCCGCCCATCACGGGGAACTCCTTGCCGCCTTGCGCCTCGGCGCACAGCACCAGTGGGCCGTACATGACGGCCAGCCGCCGCGGGTCGTCGCGGAACGCCTCCGTCCTGACGGTCATCGGCATCGAGATTTCCACCGTGTCGCCGGTCTTCCACGTGCGCCTGAGCGTGACGAAGCCGCCGGGGCCCGCCCCGGCCGGCTGCGGAGCGCCGCTGACGGCCGCCTCGAAGCGCGTCGCGGCCCACCAGGGGCGGCGGACGTGCAGCGCAAGTTCCACCGGCCTCTCGCACGCAAAGACCAGCCTCGCGGACGCCGCCTCCGGCATCGCGGTCTCCTGGCGCAGGCGCACGCCCTGCCCGCGCCACTCCAGTTCCGAGGCGATAAAGAGATTTACATACAATCCGCGCCCGCCGTCGTGGAAGTAGATGCTCTCGCCGTACCTGGCGTGGTTCTCAACGCCCGTGCCGGTGCAGCACCAGAAGGCGTCGAGCGGCCCGCAGAAGGTCTTTGCGCTGCCGGTCCGCAGGGGGACGTAGTAGCACATCATGCCCGTCTCGGGGTTCTGCGAGGCGAGGATGTGGTTATAGAGGGCCCGCTCGCAGTAGTCGGCGTAATCGGCCCGCGGCTCCCAGGCGAAGAGGTGGCGCGTAAGTTTCAGCATATTATACGTGTTGCATGTCTCCGTGGTGTTCGGGCCGAGCGCCCGGGAGAGCCGTTCCTTGGGCGAGAAGTGCTCGCCGTCGCTGTTGCCGCCGATGACGTACGAGCGTTCCTTCGTCACGGCGTCCCAGAAGAACGCGGCCGCCGCGCGCAGCGCCTCGTCGCCCGCCAGTTCGTACTGCCGCGCCGCGCCGATGACCTTCGGGAACTGCGTGTTCGCGTGAAGGCCGGTGAGCCTGTCCTCGCGGCGGGCGAGCGGCTCAAGCACCGCCTTGTGGTTGAACCGCCGCGCAAGGGCCAGGTGCGTCTCGTCGCCCGTGACGGCGTACATCTCGGCCAGGGCGTCGTTCATGCCGCCGTGTTCCACGCCCAGGGTCTTCTCCATCTCGGCCTCCGTCAGCCGGTCGGTGCGCGTCTTGACCCAGCCGCAGAACCTCTTCGCGACCGCCAGCGCCTGGTCGTTGTCGCACAGGACGTACACGTCCACCAGGCCCGCCAGGACCTTGTGAAGCGTGTACCACGGGGCCCACACGCGCTTGCCCGCCTCCAGGCGGTCGAAGAACTCCTCCGGATACGCGCTCAGGTATCCGCTGGGGAACTTGTCCTGGCACCTGGCCAGTTCGGCCGCGATGAGGCCGGCCCGCTCCTTGAGGCGCGCATCGGCGGTGCTCGCGTACATCATGGCGCAGGCCGACAGGTAGTGGCCGACGAAGTGGCCCCGCAGTTCGCAGTTCGGCGCCTCCCATCCGCCGAGCGGCTGGGCCGCGCTGGGCACGCCCGCCGTCACGCGGAAGTTGTGGAGCAGCCTGTCCGCATCCAGGCTCAGCAGATACGCGCGGTCGAGTTCCTGGGCGTGCTTGAAGGGCCCGTCCAGCAGCCGCACGTCCTTCAGGTGGAACGCGTACGCCTTGAGGGCGGCCTTCGGCGCCACCTTCATCCTGTTCTCGCTTTCGCGCGTCAGGCTGTCGGCGAGGCACGCGTGGGCGATGGCGGCCGCAAGCACGATGGCCGCGCAGGCGCCCCCACCGGCTGCCTGGAGTCTCATCGCAATCCCCTTCCCGCGCGGCTGCGGGCCGCTTATGCCGCACGCCGCCGCCCCCGCCGGCCGCCGACAACCGTTCCCGACGCCTCTGCGCCGCCGGGCGTGCCACGGCCGACGCCTCTGCGGCGCCGCGTCAACTCTCGAAGTAAACGCCGCCCGCCTCCAGCGCGGCACGCAGGTCGGCGTACGGCAACTGGCGCGCCGTGCACCCCTTGCGGGCGCAGAGGGCCGCCGCCGTCCCCGCCGCCTGGCCCTGCCCCATGCAGCACACCGTGTTGCGGGTGGACATGTGGGCCCGGCGGTCGGACGTTATCATCATGCCTGCCACCAGCAGGTTCTCGATCCCCGCCGCGCGCAGCGCCCGGTAGGGTATCCCGTACGTGCCGCCGTTCCTGATCTGGAGGTGCGGGGCCGAGTCGTGGAACCCGTACACCATGACCTCGTCGTCGAAGTGCCGGGCCTCGACTACGTCTTCGTGCGAGATGTCGTAATCGCACTGTATCAGCCTGCCCCGCCGGATGCACAGCGACGGGCTGGTGCGCGCGATGAAGGCGTTCTCGCACCCGGGCACGTGCCTGCGCAGGAGTTCCACCGCCTTCCGCTGCCGCCGCCGCAGTTCCAACTCGGCCTTCGACACGGCGTCGCGGTCGGTGGGGCTGACCGGCATCTTCAGGTCCAGTTTGATGAACATCAGGTAGTTATCGTGAACAGTGGTAGTTACCATCGCCATGCCGATCTCCCTGGCGCCCCGCGCAAACTCGGCCGGCAGGCGGACGGGCGTGCCCTGGAGCCGCACGATCTGCCCCTCTCGGCCGCTCCGCCGCCCCTCGGCCCGCTGCGAGAGCGCATCGTGCGACCGCAGGAACTCCTCCAGTTTCTCCACGCTCACGTTCGCAACGCCGATGCTGTTCGCCACGGCGTAATCGTTCGGCTCGCTGTACTTCGCCCCCGCAAACGCCGCAAGGTCGCCGTACGCCGTGCAATCGACCAGCGCCCCGGCGAACACGGCCTCGCGCCCCGCGCGGCTCTCCAGGATCATGCCCCTGACCTGCCGGCCCTCCATGACGGCCCCCGCCGCCAGCGTGTTCAGGCACACGTACACCCCGGCATCCTCCAGCATCTCCATTGCCGCGAGTTTGTACAACTCCGTGTCGATGGCGGTGCACACGGAATCGTAATCGTACCCGCGGCTCATCTCGGCGTGCCCCGACGTGCCCCCCATTTTCGCCAGCCGGTCCACCATCTCCTGCGCTATGCCGCGCACCACCTGGCGCTTCGCCACCCCGGGAAACGCCTTCCACAGGTTGTAGAAACTGTGCAGCGCCGTGCCGCCCTCCGTGGCCGTGCCGCCGGCGTACCCCTTCCGCTCCACCAGGATCGTCCGGGCGCCCTGCCTGGCGGCCGCCACGGCCGCCGCCACGCCCGCCGTCCCGGCCCCGGCCACCGCGACGTCGAACCGCCGCACAGGCAGACGCCTGGCCGCTTCCAGGTACGTGTCCGGGGCGTCCGCTGCCCGCGCCTCGCGGCCGGCGGCCAGGGCCGCGCCGGCGCCCACGCCAAGCATGAGCATGCCCGTGGAGAACTCGCGGCGGTCCATTTCGCGCCTCCTTCAAAAGACGCCCCCCAGTATAAACCCTCCGCCATCGCGCCGCCAAGCCCGTAGTCGGGGATTCCGCGGACAGGATAGCACCACAACGCCAGTGCGCCGTGAAAGGCGCCGGTTCCCGGCGGGGAGATTGTGCCCGCCGGGCAACCGTCGCTCAAGGCCGTTGCAATCGGAGCGGCGGCGCTGGCCCCGCGCCGAACCGTTGTGGATTGACCGCGGGCCGGGATTGGTTACACTAAGGCGGTGCTTCTGCCGACCGGCCCTGGCGTTGTGGATTGACCGCGGGCCGGGATTGGTTACACTCCAGGGCGCGCAATTGGGCGATGATCGTGCGTTGTGGATTGACCGCGGGCCGGGATTGGTTACACTTCAAGTTGCGAAATCAGGTCAAGCGGATCAGTTGTGGATTGACCGCGGGCCGGGATTGGTTACACTACTTCAGGAGCGCCATGCCGCCCGACCGTAGTTGTGGATTGACCGCGGGCCGGGATTGGTTACACTCGGAAAAGCAACGCGAGTGTGGACAAAAGAGTTGTGGATTGACCGCGGGCCGGGATTGGTTACACTGACGGCCTTCGTGAGGTGCGACGGCTGGCTGTTGTGGATTGACCGCGGGCCGGGATTGGTTACACTTCGGCCGCCTGCACCCCGACTTGTTAATCCGTTGTGGATTGACCGCGGGCCGGGATTGGTTACACTCCGCGCAATCCGTAACCGTCAGGCCGTGTAGTTGTGGATTGACCGCGGGCCGGGATTGGTTACACTACCCGCGTAGTATTCCAGTGACAACTCAAAGTTGTGGATTGACCGCGGGCCGGGATTGGTTACACTATCGGGCTGGCCGCTGACGAGGGCTTTACAGTTGTGGATTGACCGCGGGCCGGGATTGGTTACACTTCGCCCCGGGGACGGGCGTCGCGTTCTTTAGTTGTGGATTGACCGCGGGCCGGGATTGGTTACACTTTGACGGGTCTGACCAGTTCCCGGACTTGAGTTGTGGATTGACCGCGGGCCGGGATTGGTTACACTAGCGGCGTCGTAAGTGCAGGCCGGCAGGGCGGTTGCCGCGAACCGGACTCTAAAAAAGTTCGAGTTGTCGCGGCGGCTGCTCTGTCGGCCTGCGCATTTTTCCCCAGAAAACCCGCATCCGCTCATACTGTTTGTCGGTTATGGAGAGCAGGCGGACCTCTCCGTCGGGCGGGAGCGCGCCCACGACGCGGCCCTCGTGGACGGCGGTGTTTTCCTCGCTCGCGCAGTGGCGCACGTAAACCGAGAACTGCATCATGGTGAAGCCGTCCTTGATGAGCGACTTGCGGAAGAGGGTGTAATCCTTGCGGGCCTTCTTGGTATCGACGGGCAGGTCGAACATGGCCAGGAGCCACATGAACCGGTATCCGCTCAGTTCCATAGGCGTGGGAGTGCGTGTAGGTAGTGTTGGGCGCATCGAGGATCAGTACGCCGAGGTCTTCCAGGGGCACGCGGCCGACCTCCTGGCCGTCCTTGCGGACCAGGAGGGACCCCTGCGAAACGGACAGGTGGTTGCCGTCGCCGGAGATTTCAACGGTGCGTTTAATCATTGCAGGGAAGAACCCGGCCGATGGGGTCCACGACGACCTTCTGCGGCTTCAGAGCGGCAAGTGTCGTCCAACTTGTCACCCTGAGGGCGGTGGACTTGTCATCTATCTGCGCCGCCGCGTGAAAGCGCAGCAACATGTCCAGCATGCTGCCGAAGGCGGTAACCTTCTGTAGGCGGTACAGGCGCGCTTCGCCGGTCTGCTCATCGGTGATAAGCACGGTGTCATTGATGCACAGCGACATGACGAACTTCCGGCCGCCTGTCGGTTGGCGGTCCACGACCGCTTGGCCGCGGCGCACGCGCTCGTGGGCCTCGAAGCGAGAGACGCACCGTCCGGTCCACGTTCCGTTCTTTTCCTGGTAAATCTCGACGTGGTGGTTGCCGCCGGGCAGGACGTATTTGACGGCTCGGCCGGCGACCTTGCGGATGGGGATGGCCGTCTTCTGCGTCTTCTCGATGCGCACGCGCTTAACAGGCACGCCCGAAGGCATACACACGGGCGGGTCGGTCAGGACCTTGCCGGGTTTGTCTGTGCCTTTGCCCTGGGGGTCGAGGCCCTTCTGGCGGCAGCGTTCCTCGACAAGTTCGCGGACGGCCTTGTCTCGGATTTGGGGGATCATGCCCAGCGTGAGCCTGTCGAGGGGGACGCGGCAGACGTACCTGCCCGCCGCCGGCTCGACGGGTCCGAGGCCCGTGTCCTCGTGGAGCGCCCCGCTCAGTTTGCGGGCGGGGCGGAACGAGACGTTGACGGCTTTCATGGCGTCATCCACATCGTTGCGGAAGTTCTCCCACGGCGGGTCAAATCGCGGTCTGAGCGGATTGTACTTGACGGTCGAGAGTTTCTGGAGGGCCGACCGGGTGGTCAAGGCGACCACCACGGCATCAACCGCGTGGCGGCGGTGGTCGCGCTGGCGCTCGTCGGCGTTCGGCCAGAGGCCCGCCAAGCCCCACTGCCAGCGCAGTTCAGCAGTGGCGTCGCCCCTGGCGCAGCGAACGTCCGCGCCCAGCAGGCCCAGGTAGCGGACGGCCTCGCGGCTGATGTAGCGGGTGTCGTTCAGTTGCCGCTCAATGTACTTGTCCAGGTCGATGTCCTTCTGTACGAAGCGGCGGCGCTTCGGATATGGCAGCCCGGCGGCCGCCTGGAGAATCCGTTGATAGCGCGCTTGGTCGTGCGCGAAAGCCTCAAGGGGCGTCCGGTTGCCCTTCTCGGCATTCTCACTGGTGAAGCAGAGCACCTTGTTCATGTACGAGTCTTCAAGCGACCGCGAATAGGGCAGGATGTGGTCAATCTGCACTTCCGCAGAAAACAACTGCGTCTTGGAGATTGGATTGCCCGAGTAAGCCGAGGCCTTGCATTCCCGCCACAAGCGGTACTTGAGGATGTCGTCGCGCTTGGGCGTGAGGATGCCGAAATCGGCCGTAAGAACGGCGGCGATCTCTTCGTTCTCCTTCTTGCGCTCAATGTTCTCAAAGTGCAGGCGCTCGCGCTCTTCGCGGGGCTTCTTCATCTCGCGCGCAAGTTCAACGACGATCTCCTGCGGCTTGCCGTACTCGCGCGCCAGGCCGTTGACGACCTTGCGCATCTCGGACAGGGCGCGCCGGACGAGCGGATTGGCCAGGTACTTGTGCGTCCGGTTCAGGGGCGGCAGGGAATCGAGCGCGGCAGACGGCTTCACAACGCCGTAACCCGCCAGCGCCTTGGCGTCGCTGACCACGTGGCCGGCGCCCGGCGGGGTCTGCGGGCAGAGCCGCCGGCAACGGTCATCGCAAATGTGGGCCGGGTCCAGGTAGGGCAGCATCTTGCTGATGGCCTTCAGGGAAACGCTGAAGTAGCGCTCCGGCAGGGAAAGGCGCGCCAGGTGCCGGGCCTGATCCGGGCTCATGCCCCAGGGGGGGGCCATTGCGATGAGTTCTTCCTCGGTCTCAACTTCGGCCAGGGCGTCGTACACTTTGTCCCTCACGGCCGGCGGGGCGGCATCGTACCACTTCGCAAGCGGCCTGGACCGCAGGGCCGCTTCCACGGCGTTGCCCTGGATGTAATCGCGTTTGCCGCCGCCCTCAAGGTTGAATTGCTGGGCTTCCAGCAGCCCCAGGCACTTGCGAACATCATCAAAGGTCATTTTCTTCTCGCCCGCCAGGGCCTCGGCCAGGCGCGTCCGCTCGGCCGAGGTCAAGGGGCGCTCGCCCTCGCCCGCGTCCTTGAGAACCCGCCGGATGGCCTCGACCCAAGCCGAGGCCAAGGGGCGTTCGCCCTCGCCCGGGTCCATCAAGCGCAAGGCGTTGATCTCCTGGAGCATGCGGAACTGCTGGCCGAGCCAGTGCGCCTTGGGGCAGCGTTTTTCCCCCGGTTCCAGTTCGCAATCCCCCACAAGGTTGGGGTCGTAGCGAAGCGGTCGTTGGTGGAAGATGGCGTGCTCGACCTTTGCCCGGAGGTCAGGACTGTGCAGAACCGGGATACTTTCGGACTGCTTGGCCCACAGCGCCCCGAACTCCGCTTCGTACATGCTGCGCAACGTGTACTGCGAACGCATTCGCCGCGCGGCAGGGTCGGTGCGCACAAACTCCCGACCCCTGCGGTGCAGGAGTTCGCCCAGGGTGCGGCAGCCGGTCCTTTGCATTTCCTCGGCAAGCGAGGTGGTGGCCTTGGCGACCTTGCCGTCGTCCTTGGACTTGCCCGTCTTGCGGTTGGACTTAAAGCCGCGCCGCTGGCACAGGTGCATGAGCACGCGGCCGAATTCGTAAGGGGCAAGCGGGTCATCAAGGCCCTTGGCCCGCAGGCCATACGGGTCCATGGCTCGAACGCCGGCAAGTTCCTGCTCGGCAAGGGGCAAGAGCCCGACCTCTTTCAGGATGCGCGCCAACAGCCGCCGACGCTGGCGGCGGCGGTAAGTCATCCGGCGCAGACCGCGCTTCTCGCGCCGATTCTGTCCGCGGGGTTGCTCCGTGCCTTTTTGGGTGCGGTCCACACCCTCAGCGAAGATGCGCACGCCGCAGATGATACGCCCACCCTCCGCAAATGCGTCGCGCCCATGCGCCACCATTGCCCAACCGACGGAGTTGCTCCCCAGGTCCAGGCCCAGCGTGTACCGTGTCATGACCGCCCCCTTTCTATGCCTGCGGGAAAAAAACCAAGAATAGTATTGACAAACGCCGGGCACTTGTCCATAGTGTATCCGGGTGTAACCAACCCTGGTCCGCGGGTCTTTTCACACCAAGGCCCTCACGGCTTGCCGTGAGAGGATCCGCAGGGCGTGCCGCCTTGGGCGAAAGCCCGGGGCGGAGCCGCCCCTGGCTTCGGTCAAGGGCGGCATCCCTTTTTATGGTCTCAACGGCGCGCCGCCCTTCCACCGGTGCGCATAAGGTCGCGGCCGAGTTGCGTTGGCCCTTGCCGGCCAGCGAACTACGATTCCCGATTTCCGCGGTTGCTTGCCCATTTTGTCTATCTTCCCCATCTTCCGGCGGTCAAAAAACGCCCGCCGGCCCGCCGAGACATAGCACGGCCGGCTTGCCCGGCCGTGGGAACCTGCGGCGAACCTGGCTGCGGCCGGACAAGCCGGCCGTGCCGCAGCAAACTCGGCCCCGGAAAAAGTTTTCCACAAAGAAGTATCTATAACTGCCAATATGGCAGGCCGTCAAAAACGCTCAAAAAACGCAAAATCGGA
>VGYT01000143.1 GCA_016872895.1 Planctomycetota bacterium | reverse complement strand
CCATCTACGGCATGACGCGGATGGGCGTCATGTTTGCCTTCGACCCGAAGAGCGAGACCGTGACCGACCTGGGACCCAACTTCCGCGGCGGCGACTACTGCGCAGACATGGTCCTGAGCCCGGACGAGCGGTTTATCTACTACGCCCCCGGCTCGCACGGCAGCGGCGCTGCGTACGGCGCGCCCGTGGTGCAGTACGATATTGCGTCCAAGCGGCGGAAGGTGCTGGCGTTCCTGGGGCCGATGCTGCGCGAGCGCCTGCGGTACAACATCGGCGGCTCGTTCAACCTGAAGATCGCGGCCGACGGCGGCCGGCTGCTGGCGACGTTCAACGGCGCCCCGTGGGAAGAGGGCGCCCGCAAGGCCGCCGCCTTCGGCCTGCCGTGCATTGTGATGCTCGACATTCCTGCGGGGGAGCGCTGAGCGATGGGCTGCCGCGCGGGGTTTCTTGCTGCGGTTCTGCCGGTCCTGGCCGCACGGGGTGGGGCTGCTGAACCGCCCCCGCTCGCCTACGTTGATGTCACCGAGTCCGCCGGCCTTGCGGAGCACCTCGCCCAGGCCATGAACCACGCCGTGGCGTGGGGCGACTTCACGGGCGACGGCCTGCCCGACCTTTTCCTGGGGAACTTCTGCGACAAGTTCGCCCGCGACCGCGCTGTGCCGCTGCCCACGCCGCCGAACCGCCTTCTTGCGCAGGCGCCGGGCGGACGGTTCGCGCACGTCCCGCAGCCGGCGGTGGAGACGCGGGGCCGGACGAGCGGCGCAGTCCTGGCGGACCTGGACAACGACGGCGACCTGGATTTGTACGTCAATAACAACCGCCACACGAGGCCGTCCGCGGCGGCGGCCCGCAGCGAACCGTCGGCCCTCTACCGCAACGACGGCGGCCGGTTCGTCAACGTGGGCAAGGAGAGCGGCGCGTGCCCGGAGGACGGCGCCTTCGGCCGCGACGTGGGCGTCTTCGACTTCGACGGCGACGGCCTGCTGGACCTCCTGGTGCTTGAAGATACGGTCTTTCGGGCGCGCGGCCGCTCGCGTCTGTACCGGAACCTGGGCGGCATGAGGTTCCAGGACGCGACCGCCCGCTGCGGACTGCCGGAGGACCTCGACGGCTTCGGCCTGGCCGTGGCCGACGTTAACTGCGACGGCCGACCGGACTTCTTCATCTGCGGCAAGGCCGCCAGGCTGTTCGTAAGCGAGGCGGGCGGCAAGTACAAGGAAGCCGGGGCCCTGGCTCCCATCTTCGACATCCGCTCGCGCAGCGCCGAGGAATACACCTGCGGCGCCGCCTTCGGCGACATTGACAACGATGGCGACCCCGACCTCATCGTCGGCACGCACTTCGCCCCCTCGCGGGTGCGGGTGTACCTGAACGAGGGCCTGCGCGACGGCGTGCCGCAGTTCCGCGACGTCACGGCCGCCCTGGGCATCCCGCCGGTTCCGCAGAAGGCGCCGTCGTGCGCCATCGAGGACTTCGACAACGACGGCCTGCCGGACCTTTACTGGTCGGCGTGGCTGGCGGAAGGTGCGAAGCGCGAGCCGTTCCTGTGCCGCGGACTGGGCGTCCGGGGCGGCCTGCCGCGATTCGCCGTGCCCGGCGTGGACGGGATTGACCCGCGCGGCGCCAGGGGCAACGCGGCGCCCGATGGCGCGCGCGGCATGGTCTATTACGTTGACGGTCCGCCGGTGGACTACGACGGCGACGGCGACCTGGACTTCTTCCTGGGCGCATGGGGCGCGGAGGGATCGCGCCTGGTCCGGTGCGACTCGGCCGGCCTGGGCAACTGGCTCCAGGTGCGGGCCGCCGGGACGCGGATGAACCGCATGGGCGTCGGGGCGAAGGTGCGCGCCCTGGCCGGAGGAACGCTTATCGGTTATCGAGAACTCTCGATGAACGCGGGATACTCGGGCAGCGCCCCGCCCGCCGCGCGGTTCGGCCTCGGCCGCCGCGAGACCGTTGACCTGGAGGTCGTCTTCCCCGGGCGGGCCGAGCCGCTCCGACTCGGCGGCGTCCGCGCCAACCAGCAAATCACCGTGAAGGAGCCGTAGCGTGCCCGTGGGCCGGGCCGTTCAAAGTGCGCTGGCGTGGGCGTTGTTGCTCGCCTCCGCCGCAACCGCGGCCGCCGGCGAAGCAGGCGCCGATCTGTCGGCCGCCTTCGCCGCCGACTGCGCCGCCCGTGCCGCCGCGGCCGAGAAGGCGGGCGCGCTGGCCGTCGCCGGCAGGGACGGCTGGCTCTTCCTGGCGGGCGAACTGCGCCACCTGGGCGCGGGCCGATTCTGGGGCGGGGCCGCCGCCGGGGTCTCTCGCGCCGCCGACCCGGCCCTGGCCGACCCGCTGCCGGTCATCCTCGACGCCAAGCGCCAACTCAACGCCGCCGGCGTGGAACTCCTGCTTGTGCCCGTCCCGGCGAAGGCGGCCATCTATCCCGACATGCTCTCCGACCGCGTTGCGGCCGCGATGGCGGCGGCGGCGAGCGGCGGAGGGATGCCGGGGGCTTCCTCGTCGGCCGCTGCGCCGGGGGCCGCGCCGCCGGGCGTGGACGCCGCCGACCGCGAGTTCTACGATGTGCTTCGCGCCGCGGGCGTGCAGGTGCTGGACCTGGCGCCCGTCTTTCTGGCCGAGCGGCTGAGCATCCAGGGGCCGCTCTTCCTGCGTCAGGACTCGCACTGGTCGGGCAACGGGTGCGTGGTCGCGGCCCGCGAAATCGGCCGCACGGTGCGGGACCGCCCGTGGCTCAAGGAGCGGCAGAAGGCGGCGCTCGCGAGCGAGTGGCGGGCGGTGGAAGTGGCGGGCGACCTGGGGCCGGCGGGGGGCGGGCCGCTGCCGGTCGGCCCCGCAGTTTCGCCGGCCGTGTCTCCGGCGGCCGAGAAGGCGTCCGTCCGCTTCGTTGGCCGCAGGACCGACGGCGGCCTTGAGCCGATGCCCGACGACCGCGCCAGCCCCATCGTCCTCATGGGCGACTCCAGCAACCTCGTCTTCCACGCGGGCGGCGACATGTACGCCGCAGGGGCCGGCCTGCCCGACCAACTTGCCCTTGAACTCGGCCTGCCGATAGACGTGGTGGCGGTGCGCGGCTCAGGGGCGACGGCGGCGGGCCTCAACCTCTCGCGGCGCATCCGGGCCGACATGGGGTACCTCAAGTCCAAGCGCCTGGTCATCTGGTGCTTTGCCGCCCGCGAGTTCACCGAGAGCGACGGCTGGCGCGCCCTGCCGCTCATCTGGCCTGCCGGCGGGTGAACGCCTGCGGGTGCCGGCCCCGTCGTTGAACCTCTCTAGCCGCCCTGGTGCACGTGCTGTATACTCCAAGCGGAATGCGAGGCAGGGAGAAGCCTTTGAGTCGCGTCGTGCTGCCGTTCCACATCATGGCGAAGCCGGTCTGCGGCATATGCAACCTCGACTGCCGCTACTGCTACTACACGATGAAGCCGCGGGAACTGTATCCGGGCGTCCAGAAGTTCCAGATGGCCGAGGAGACGCTGGCCCTCTACGCGCGGCAGTACCTTGAGGCGATGCCCCTGCGGTGCGAGTTCGGCTGGCAGGGCGGCGAGCCGCTGCTGGCCGGCAAGGACTTCTATCGCAAGGCCGTACGGTTCCAGCGCGAGTTCGGCGGGGCGGGGCAGGTGGTCACCAACGGACTACAGACCAACGGCACGCTCCTGGACGAAGAGTGGTGCGATTTCTTCCGCGAGAACAAGTTCCTCGTGGGCATAAGCATCGACGGCCCCGCCCAGGTGCACGACGTCTTCCGCCGCGACCGCGCGGGGGGCCCTACCTGGCGCAGGGCCTGGGCCGGGCTGGAACTCCTGGCACGCACGGGCGTCGAGTTCAACGTCCTGGTGACGCTGAACCGCGCGAACGCCCCGCACGCGGGCAACATCTATCGCTACTTCGTCAACCGCGGCGTGCAGTACCTTCAGTTCATCCAGATTCTCGAGCGGCGCCCGGGCACGGATGAGCCCACCGACTTCTCTTGCACGCCCGACCAGTTGGGCCGCTGGATGCTCGACGTGTTCGAGCAGTGGGCGGCGCGCGACGTGGGGCGAGTCTCCGTCCGCTTCATCGACGATGCGCTGCACGGCATCATCTTCAACCGGGCGTCCACGTGCGTGCACTCGCAGCGGTGCGCATCGGCGTTCGTCCTGGAATGGAACGGCGACCTTTACGCCTGCGACCACTTCGTGTACAAGGAGTGGCGCATCGGCAACATCCACCAGGCGCCGCTGGCGGACCTGGCGTCGGCCCCGCGCGTGGAGGAGTTCGCGGCCCTCAAGACCGACCTTCCGGCCGCCTGCCGCCAGTGCGAGTTCCTCTCGATGTGCTGGGCCGGATGCCCGAAGCATCACCGGCCCATCGGCCGCGACCCCGCCCGCACCAACCACTTCTGCGAGGGCTATAAGGCGTTCTTTTCGCGTGCGCTGCCGGAACTGAAGCGCATTGCGGAGTACCTGCGCGCGGGCCGGTTGCCGCCGACGGCGGGCGATGCCGCGCGGCCCGGCCCGGCGCCGGGGAGCCATGTCCGCCTGCCAGCCGGCGGGCAGGCTTTCACGCCGCTCCGAAAGCATGGCCCTGCGTCGGCCGAGTCACATGCTTTCGCAAGCGAAGGCATCGCACCCGCCGCGCCCCCCGGCCGCAACGACCCGTGCCCGTGCGGATCGGGCCGCAAGTTCAAGAACTGCTGCGGCCGCAAGTGATGCCGCCGGCCATGGCGCCCTGGCGATGAGTCCCGGGCGGCGGGCCGAAGTCGCTCCTTATCAGAGCCGCGACCGTCAGGGAGCGGTGCCGTGGCGGTTGCAGGCCAGCAACACCGCTCCCTGACGGTCGCGGCTCTGTTCTGACGGGGGGCATTGCAGCCCGGTATCCGCGCGCCTTGTGCTGCGGATGCTCCAGTTGCATCGCGCTTCAATGATGGTATAATAACCAGTGTAGAATCCGTCTTGGAGGAAGGCGCGATGGTTTACAGGGGGCGGGTCGAAAACGGCGTCGTTGTCCTGAAAGGCCGCGCGCGGCCGCCGGACGGGACACAGGTCACGGTGCATCCGGTACGCAAGGCCGTGCGCCCATCTCCCAAGAAGAAGCGGCCGCCGACGCTATACGAGCGCCTCAGACCTTTCGTCGGCGCGATCAAGGGACTGCCGCCTGATTTGTCGATCAATCACGACCACTACCTCTGCGGGACGCCTAAGTGCAAATGACGCCCGTTTTTGCGGACACATCCTACTATCTGGCGTTGCTGAGCCAGGATGATTTCTGCCACGTGGCTGCGCAGCAGTTCAGCCGCGAAGGTGTTTGGCCGGTCGTGACGACGGATTTCGTCCTGCTCGAAATCGGCAACTCTTTCTGCCGAAGGAACGCGCGCCGGGTATTTGTGAATCTTGTGGCGGACTTGCGCTGCGACCCTTTGTGCCGCATAATTCCCGTCTCCAGGACTCTGTTTGAGGCTGGGCTTGTGCTCTACACTCAGCGCCCCGACAAGGACTGGTCCCTGACCGACTGCACCTCCTTCGTGGTGATGCGCAGGCTGCGCATCACGGAGGCCCTGACGGCAGACCGCCACTTTGAGCAGGCCGGCTTCAGGGTCCTCCTGAGACCGTGAGGGGCAGGGGCGATTGAGCGGGCTGTGGCGGCCCGAACGCCGGCGCGCAGGAGCGCCTTGCGATGCGCATGGCGATGGTTTCGACGGCGGTGCTGCTGGCCGCGCTCCTTTGCGCAACGGACCTTGCTCGCGGCGCCCCTGAGGCGCCCCCCGCCCCGGCCTTCGGGCCGCGAGGCCCGGTCGGTCCCGATGTCCCGCTGGGGGATGCCGAGAAGATCCGCCTCGCCAGGCGCGTTGCCGTGGATGGCCGCACGGCCGCGGCCGTTCAGGCGGCCTGCAATCGCGCGGCCCAGGAAGGCGTATCTGCGGTTTTCATCCCAGCGGGGGAGTACGTCTTTGGGGCCGAAGTCCGCGTCCCCGCCGCGCTCACCATCCTGGGTGAAGGGGCCGGGAGCCTTTGCCGCGCGGCAAAAAAGGACGCTTGCCTGTTTCGCGCCGACGGCGACCGCATCCGCTTCACGCGGCTCAAACTTCAAGGCGCCGACACGAGCCCCGCCGCCGACAACGATACCCACGGCATCGTCGTCGCCGGCAGGAAAGACGTTCGCGTGGACCACTGCGAGTTGCTCGGATTCTCGCGCGCCGCGGACTTCTCCGCCGAGGCCGCCGCCCAGGTGGACCACTGTTTCATCCACGACAACACGCGCGACGGCCTCGGATACGGCGCGGCCGTTTACTCGGGGGCCTACGTCCTGGTGGCCGACAACGAATTCAGCCAGAACCGCCACTCGCTGGCCTCCAACGGAGCCCTTGACTGGAGCAGCCCGGCGCGCCTCGGCAAGTACGTCCATAAGCCCGAGGTGCGCAAGACCCACTGGGAGTTCATCCACAACCGCGTCGCGGGCGACGACCGCACCAGGTCGCGGCTGTGCGCCGTGGACACGCACCCCGGCATGGACGGCACGTTCGTGGTGGAGGGGAATCTCTTTGAGAACCTCCGCCACGGCGTGGGCATCCGCGACGGGGCGGGCATCATCCGGGCCAACCTCTTCCGCAACCTCTGGGGCTACCGGCCGGCGGCCATCACCATCGGCTACGGCACGCACAACAATATCGTGGTGGAAGGCACTATGCCGCGAGAAATCCAGGTCTCGGACAACACGTTTCAGGACGCGGGCGACCGGGTTTTCGGCGACGGCATCGTCGGCGAGTCGGCCGAACATGCGAAGATCGCCAGGTACCGACTGGGCAAGGCCGAGAACGTCACGATTGACGGCAAGGTCGTGCCCGCAACGCGGGTCGAGGGCCGGACCCCGCCGCCGTTCCCGCGCCTCCAGGCCATGGGCGACGACGGCGTTCTGCGGTGGAAGTAGGCACGCAACACCCGTCCCCTTATTCCCGCGCGCCTCTGTTCTTCTTCTCAGGGATGATTCCGTGCCTATCCTTTCAGCCCCGTCAGCGTCACGCCCTGGATGAAGTATCGCTGGCAGAAGAAGAACACCGCGATGACCGGCAGCATCATCATCGTCGCGGCGGCCATCAGCCACGGCCACTCGGCCGCCTGTTCCTGCCGGAACTGGTTCAGCCCCAGCGACAGCGGAAACAGCCGCTCGTCCGACAGGTACACCAGCGGCTGCACGAACTCGTTCCACGCCCCCATGAACGAGAAGATGGCCACCGTCGCCAGCGCCGGGGCCGCCAGCGGCAGCATGATCCGCCAGTAGATGCCGAAGAACCCGCAGCCGTCGATCTTCGCCGCGTCCTCCAGTTCCTTCGGTATCGTCATGAAAAACTGCCGCAAGAGGAATATGAAGAACGCGCCCCCGAACCACGCCGGCGCCCACAGCGGCCGCAGCGTGTCGTACCACCCCAGCGACTTCCAGAGAATGAAGTTCGGGATCATCGTCACCTGCGCCGGCAGCATCATCGTGGCCAGCAGCAGGCCGAACAGAAAGTTCCGCCCGTAGAAACTCAGCCGCGCAAAAGCGTACGCCGCAAGGCTGCACGCGAACAGTTGCCCCGCCACGTTCAGCGCCACCAGGATGACCGTGTTGCGGAGTTGCGCGTCGAAGGGGATGTACCGCAAGGCCCATCGGTAACTGTCGATGTATTTGTCAAACGCCGCCCGCAGGCGGCCGGACCGGCGCCACGTGAGCGTCAGGCGCACCGTGTGCGGGTCCGCCAGGTTCGTGGCCGCCACGCCGTCCGCCTCAAGCAGGATCGCCCGGCTGCCGCGATAGGCGGGCGCCTTGAACGTGTACTCCGCCTCCTGCCAGGTGCGGATGTCCATCCACAGCGGCCGCTCGGCGCGGAACACCCGCCCCCCGCTCTCCACGGTCACCTCCAGGCGGTGCCAACTCTCGTCGGAATGGATGGGAATGTTCAGCGCGCGCAGGTCGCCCACCGCCACCGGCAGGCGCAGCGTCCGCGACAGCGTGAACGTCTCGGCCCGGCTGAAGTCGTAGCCCACGCGCAGGCACGATTCGCCTTCCAGCACCGCGGGATCCAGTTGTGCCGGTCCTCGCGGCTCCCACGCCCCGGCCGACTCCGGCTGCACGAGGTCGTTGTCGGCGTGGCGAACCTTGACCTCGCCCACGCCCAGCGTCCGGACGACGTTGTTCCACGTGCGGGCGACCATCTCGGCGGTGACCGCGCGGCCCAAAAAGCCGGGCAGCGAGTCGGGCTGCCGCCAGACGGCGTCGGGCACGACTTCGCGGGCCTGGACCCACAGGCCGCGCTTCAGTTGCTCCAGGAACGCCGCGCGGTCCGCCTCCGCCCAGGCCGAAGGCGTCTGCGCGGCGGCGGACGCGCCCGACGGCGCGGCGGCGGACGCGGTGGGGCGGGCGCGCCATTCCTCAAGGCGCCGCCCGCCCGCGTCCAGAAGCGCGGCCTCGATGGCCGGACGCAGGCGCTCCCAGTCGGCCGCCGCCAGTTGCGCCGGGGCCTCGACCGGCCCGTAGAAGCCGGCGTCCACGAACGGCGACCGCTCGCTGTGCCACGGAACGCGCGGCACCCACCGCGGCGGAAACGCCGCCAGTTCCTCGTTGCGCTTCAGCGACGTGCCCACCAGCCACACGAACGGGAACGCAAAGACCGCGCAGCCGGCCAGCAGCACCGCGTGCACGCAGAATCGCTTGAGGAGTCGGTGCTTCGTCATTGTCCGTTCAGACGTCCCCTCGCTCGGTAAACACCCACCTCTTGCGCAGGCGCCAGTTCGCCATCGTCAGCGCCAGGATGATCACGAACAGTATCCACGCCATCGCCGAGGCGTAGCCCATCTTGAAGTACCGGAAGGCGTGGTTGAAGATCGCAAAGACGTAGAACAGGGTGGAATCGACCGGCCCGCCCAGGCCGTCCGTCATGATGTACGCATTTGTAAACACCTGGAACGCCCCGATCGTGCCCATGACCAGATTGAAGAAGACGTACGGCGTCAGCATGGGCAGCGTCACGTGCAGGAACTTCGACAGGCGCCCCGCGCCGTCGATGGCCGCCGCCTCGTAGAGTTCCTTCGGAATGCCTTTCAGCCCCGCCAGCCAGATGATCATGCCCGCCCCCGCGCTCCAGAGCGCCATCAGGATGAGCGCGGGCTTCGACCAGTCCGGGTCCTGGAGCCACTGCGGCCCCTGGACGCCCGCCAGGCGCAGCGTGACGTTCAGCAGCCCGAACTGCGGCTGGAGGAGCCATATCCACAGGATGCTCGCCGCCACGATGGGCACGATCGCAGGCAGGTAGTACACCGTCCGGTAGAACTTCTGGCCGCGAACCTCCATGGCGAGCAGCAGCGCCACGCCCAGGCCCACGGCCATCCCCAGCGGCACGGCTCCCACCATCCACAGCGTGTTGCCGAGCGATTTCCAGAAGATCCGGTCCAGCGGCAGCGCGGCAAAGTTGTCAAGGCCCGCGAACCGCACCGGGTGCAGCACGTCGTACTCGCAGAACGCCAGCACGAGCGACGCCAGGATCGGCCCCGCCGTCAGCGCCGTAAAGCCGAAAAGCCACGGGCTGATGAACGCGTACCCGGCGATGGCCTCGCGCCGCCCCGGGCCGCGCGCGCGCCGGCGCACGTGCCTGGCGGCCGCCGCCGTGAACGCCGCAGCCCCCGCCAGCGCCAGGGCCGCCAGCGCCGCGCCGACGGCCCGCGTATCGAGAAGCGGATATGTCTTATTCTCGTGCGCCAGGTCCAGTTGCGCCTGGACGCGCCCGGCGGCCGCGAGGGCGGCCTCCCGCGGCGGCAGGGCGTGGTAGCGCGACTGGTCCGTCGCCCGCACGTGCTCGTCCCACAGAATCTGGCCGACGGGCGTCACGGGCCGGAACCGGCTGGCCGGCATCATGCTCAGGCAGAACTCGTAGGCGCTGCGCAGCCGCTCTTCCTTCGGGGCGAACTCCCGCGCGATCACCTCGTTTGTCCGCCGGTTCGGCGACATGATGGGCACGAACCGCCGGCCCCGGCTGCGGTTGAACCTCTGCTCGGCGTCGTTCATCAGCCGCGCGCACTCCGCGCTCGTCATCCACCGGATGAACTCCCAGGCCAGTTCAGGATGCCGGGCGCTGGCCGGAATCGCCCACGAAAACCCGCCGCTCCACGTGATGTACGGCGGCAGCGCCTTGTCCTTCTCCGCCGCATCCAGCCGCCACGCGGGCACCGGTGCGGGCGCCACCCGGAAATCGAGGTCCGGCTTGTACGTGGCGATGATGCTCAGCATCCAGTTGCCGTGCACCATCATCGCCACCTTCCCCGTCAGGAACGGGTCCAGGTCGTTCTGCTGGAAGGTGCTGGAGAACGCATCCACCTCGCCCACGCCGCCCAGCGCATCGTACACGCCCGTCACGTATTCCAGCGCCCCGACGATGGCCGGCGAGCCGAGCGTGCACGTCCGCCCGTCGCCGCTCAGCAACTCCCCCCCGTTCTGCCACCCGTACAGGTACAGCCACGAGTTGCCGTACATCGGGATGAACCCCACCTGCGTGATGTTGCCCACTTCGTCACGCTTGGTCATCCTGACGGCGTACTCCTTGAGTTCCTCCCAGGTGCGCGGCGGGCGGACCGCGCCGTCGGCGCCCACGAAGCCCTCGCGCCGCAGGATGGCCTCGTTGTAGAAGAGCACGCGGTCGTCGGTGGTGTTCGGAATGGCATACACCCGGCCCTCGAAGAGGGCCTCGTTCCAGCAGGCGGGGTAGTAGTCCTCGGGGCGGATGCCGTCGGGCCGCACCCGGTCGCGCTCGATGAAGTCATCCAGCGGGCGGAATGCCCCGCGCGCCGCCCAGCCGCCAACCGAGAAGCGATCCTGGTTGATGGCGTCCGGAGGCGATCCGCCGGCGATCGCGCACATCAGTTTCTGCTCGTCCATCCGCCCGCCGGCCGTGGAGATGACAAGGCTTACGTCCGGCCGCATCTCGCGGAACCGCTCCAGGGCCTTCTCCCACCCTTCGCCGCGCCATACGCCCCAGACCACCAGTTCCGTGCGGCCGTCGGCCGCCGCGCCGAACGGCCGCCCCCCGAAGTAAAGCAGCATCCCGGCCGCGCCGCCAGCGGCCAGGACCAGCAGGACGGGGCGGATTAAGCGGCGTGCGCGGCCGGTCATGGCGCGCGGCATTCTAGCAGCCCCGCGTCCGCAGCGTCAACCCGCCGAATCGCCCCCGCCGCGGGGTTTGCCGCCCAAGGCCGGGCCGGCGCGCCGCAGGCACGCCCCCGCGTGCTGGCCCTGCTGCCGCGCCGACTCCCGACTCTCGCCGCTGCCGTTTGCCGATTGCCGGACTGCGATTCCCGCCTCCCGCCGCTGCCCTACCTGTGGATAACTTTTTGGCCGCGCCCGCGCGCCTCGAAAATGCCCATTTTGACCCCTTCCGGAGGGGCAAAACGGCCCTGGCGCTAGCGCCAGAGTGGGTCCAGGGCCGAAATGTTAAGATGGGTAAGGCAAAATCGCGCGCTTTTTGAACGTTTTTGATCGTTTTTGACCGGAACAGGGTCCGATTTTGCGGTTTTTGAGCGTTTTTGGCGGCCTGTCATATTGGCAGTTATAGATACTTCTTTGTGGAAAACTCCTCGCGGGGCGGAGTTTGCTGCGGATTCCCACGGCCGGACAAGCCGGCCGTGCCACGTCTTGGCGGGGCGCGCGGCCGGATCCTGGCTGCCGGAAGATGGCGAAGATGGGCAAGATGGGCGATTCCAGCGCGGACCGGGGAACTCGGAGTGCGGAGCCGCTGGAAACGCGAAGCGCGGTTCACGGGCGCTCTTAACCGCAAAGACCACAAAGAACGCAAAGGGAACCGGGGTCAGAAACGACCTGCCCGCCTGGGCCATTCAGTGCCCTTGTCGTTGCTCAGGAGGGGCCTTGCTTTGCCCTCTCCGCGTCCTTCAAGGGGCAAAGGGACGAAGGACACATGACAAGTGAC
>VGYT01000142.1 GCA_016872895.1 Planctomycetota bacterium | reverse complement strand
CCGGCCAGGAGGCCCGCGTCGCCGCCCACGCACGGGTGGCCGGAAGCCTCGACGGCCCCGATAAGTCTTGTGTCCTCGGATTCGGCCACGAGCCTTACCAGCGTGCGGCCCATGCGCCCTGCCGCGCCGGAGATGACGACGTGAATCATAGTCGCTCCTTGTTAAGTTGACCTACTGCCGTGGGGCATGCCGCGCAGATGAGGCGGATGGCGTCTGTTCCGACGGCCTCGGCCGGCGAAGGAAAAAGGCTCCCACAGCCCAAGCCGTTGCTGCCGTGCAAATCCACTCTGGCACGAGCATCACCCCCCAGATCAATGACTGACTAATGAACATGGCCTGCTGGAAAGAAGACTCGCTCAAATCCGGCCAGAAGGCTTTCAGGAACTGAGCCACAGGGAAATGCACGAGCGCCATCAGCATCCCCGCCCCGGACCCGCAGACTGGCGAGTGGGAGAAAAAGGCCCAAAGAATCGCTTCGATGGCAAACCCGGCAGCCAGGCACAGCAAGCAGCCGAGGCCGACAACGAAAAAGGCCAGCAGTGCGAAAGCGGGCTTGCTCATGACCAACTGCCCCTAAGCGGTTCGCGTTCACCCTTGGATGGCCGCGACAATCTTGTCCAGGTTGTCCTCGACCACGATGGGCCTGTTGGCGTGCGCGGCCGCGCGCACGCCGTAGGCGCCGTAGTCCTCGGCCAGTTCGCCTTCCTTGCGGGTGTGATAGGCCACGGTGGCGTGCGGGTCCTTGAGGGCGTGGCCCGTCAGGACGCAGGCGACGCGGTCGGACTTGGCGATGACTCCCGCGGCCCGCAGTTTGCGCGCCCCGGCCACGGAGGCGGCGGAGGCCGGCTCGCAGCCGAAGCCGCCCGTGCCCACCTGCGCCTTGGCATCCAGGATTTCCTGGTCCGCGACCTTCTCGACCACGCCGGCGGTCCACTCCAGGGCCCGCAGGCATTTCTTCAGATTCACGGGTCGATTTATTTCGATGGCAGAGGCCAGGGTCTTCGCGCGGCGGTTCTCGGCGTCCATGCGGGCGTAGAAGGCGGCGATGCGTTTATCGTCCACGCGGCCGCCGTTCCACGCCAGGCGCTCCTCGTTGACGATGCGGTAAAGCGTGTCGGCCCCCTCGGCGTTGACGACCGCCAGGCGCGGGGCGCGCGGAATGAGGCCCGTCTCCACCAGTTCGCGGAAGGCCTTGCCGAACGCCGAGGAGTTGCCCAGGTTGCCGCCGGGCACGACCACCCAGTCGGGCGCCTCCCAGCGCAGGCCCTCCAGGATGCGGTACATGATGGCCTTCTGGCCCTCCAGGCGGAACGGGTTCAGGCTGTTCATCAGGTAAATCCTGAGTTGCCGCGCCGCCTGCTTGACGCGCTCCATGCAGGCGTCGAAGTCGCCCTGCACCTGGATGACCCGCACGCCGTAGTCGAGGGCCTGCGCAAGTTTGCCGTAGGCGATCTTGCCGCTGCCCACCAGCACCACCGCGGGCACGCGCCCGTCCACCGCCGAGTAAAGGGCCACCGACGCGCTCGTGTTGCCGGTCGAGGCGCA
Source organism: Planctomycetota bacterium (assembly GCA_016872895.1). GTDB lineage: Bacteria > Planctomycetota > Phycisphaerae > FEN-1346 > FEN-1346 > VGYT01. The sequence continues at coordinate 10,389 of VGYT01000142.1, read as the reverse complement.
GGCCGCGCGCGTCGCCCCCGCCAGCCGCGCGTGGCTGAAGGCGGCCGTCATCCCGTTGTCCTTGAAACTGCCCGACGGGTTGAGGCCCTCGTACTGGAGGAACAGCCGGCCCGCGTCCATGCCGACGAAGGCGGCCACGCGGTCGGCCCGCTGGAGGATGGTGCGGCCCTCGCCCAGCGTCACGACGTGCTCGCGCCCCGCGAAGGGCAGGAGTTCGTGGAACCGCCACACGCCGGAGAAGGCCAGCGGGTCGTCCTGGCGCGCCCACTTGGCCTCGAAGTCCTTCAGGCGCTTCGGCAGCGCGGCCCGCGACCAGTCGTAGCGCACGTCAAGCAGGCCGCCGCACTTCGGGCACTCGAAGATGGATTCCTCGACGCCGAAGCGCGCGCCGCACCCCGGGTTAATGCACTCCTGGTGCGCGATGTCGGTCCGCGGGTCGATTTGTATGCTCCCTTCCTTTGCCGCACGCGCGGAGTATGTTATCAGAACGCCGGGGCAGAGGCAAATGGAGGCGCGCGGCGACGGGCTAACGGCACGGCGGGTGCGGTCGGTCCCGGCACGCCTGCCGTGCAAGGGAGACCCGCCGCGATTCATTCACTCGTTGGCTACGGCACTCACATCGCCCACGGCGACCAGGGCTTGGCGGCGCGGGTCATCCGCGGGGGCGACTTCTCGAGTTTCGCCGTCACGGCCTGCCGCTCGGCGTCGGCAAAGCCGTAGAAGAAGGCCGCGCCCAGGCTGCCGACCTTGACGGCCGCGCGCCCGGGGGCGGGCGCCTGCTCGCACGCCGCAAGGAACTCGTCGCGGTCCTTCTCGGTGTCCCAGAAGGTGAGCCAGGCGGCCCGCGGGTCGCGCAGGGACTTGCCGGCCTCCTCGGCGCTTGAGCCTGCGGCCAGGAGGAAGAAGCGGTCGCCGCCCCAGCCCGCGGCGGCGGGGTTCGTCCAGTAGGCCGACATGGCCATCGCCAGCGGGTCGGCCTTGGCGTCTTTCGGGGTGGTCAGGATGGCGCAGAGCATCTCGCCCACCGTGTCGGCGTGGACGACGAACCGCCCGGCGGATGCCAGTAACTTCCGCATATCATCGTCCGATACGAGGACCGGTTCGTCGCGCGCGGCGGCGTCCCAGTACTTCTCCGGGTGGAGGATCTGCTCGGTGGAGCGCGGCGGGTCCTTGACGGCGGCCAGGAACTCCTGGCCCACGTCGCGGTCGCCCAGGAGCAGCGTGGCGAAGTTGCCCTTCGCCAGGAAGTTCATGCCGCACATGTATGCCCCAAGAAGCGAGGTGAAGTAGCGCGGGGCTTCGAAGAACGCGCGGTTCTTCGCCTCCTCTTCCTGGTTGAATTGCAGGAGTTCGGCGATGTCGAGGCGGCCCGACAGTTGCAGGCGCATCATGTAGCGCATCATCAGGGCGGTGGCGGAGCCCTCGGAGACGCTGGAGGCCGCCAGGTCGCCGTCCTCGGTGTGGCCGCCGTGCGTTTCGAGGAACTTCTTAAGGTCGGCGTGCTGGTCGTCCAGGGCGTGGCCGAGTTCGTGGGCGAGCATGATGCGCTCAACCAGGCCGAAGGGCTTCACGTTGTCGCGCCGGACGATGCACAGGGTCTTGGTGTCGGTGTCGTAGTAGCCGGCGAGTTGGCTTTCGAGGAGCCCCAGGAGCGTCTTCTTGAGGTCGCAGTCGGCCGGCAGCAGGCCCACGGTGCGGAGGAAGAGTTGCTTGCGGGCCAGGAGGTCCGCCGGGGCCTGCTTCTCTATCTCCGCGCGCAGCCAGGCGAGGCCCTCCTGTGGCGTAACGAGTTTCTTCTTGACGGGCTGCTTGAACTTCCAGCCGCGGATGGCCTCAACGTCCTTGGCCACTTCGTCGGCGGTGCGCACCAGTTCCGCAGCGGCGTCGGCCGCGGGCGCGGCGGCCGCCGGGGCCTCGGCCGCAGGCGCGGCCCTGGGTGGCGCAGCGGCTTTTGTCGCCGGCGCTGCCGCGAACGATGCCATGGCCAGCGGCAGAAAGGGTAGGGCGGCAATCAGCAGCATTGCGAGCAGACGCAAGGTCTTCATCGTCCAGGTCCTTATCGTGCGCCACGGTTCGTGCGGCATCGACAATGGATTTTAGGCCGCGCAGCCAAACCTTGCCAGGATATTCGGCGCGCGCAAGAGAGCCGGCTATGGTGCGAGTGTCCAGTATCCGAGAATATGGAACTGATCGCGCCCTTCGTCGTACTTGAACCGCAGGCCGACGCCTGAATGTCCCGCGCGGATCAGCGCGTGATGGGTTCCGGAACCGTCCCCCAGCGGATACGGAGTGTCTCCGCTACGCACCTCAACGGTATAGCCCTGTCGCAACTCGGCAGACATCACGGCAAGTTTCGCGGCGCCGACAATTCGCACAACATCAGGGCACGTCTCTGGCATCTCACCCCTTGCTGCGGCAGAGCATAGGTGCTCGGCGATCTTCCGTATCCGGGCCTGCTTATCCGAGGGTTCCGCGCAGCCGACAACCAGCGCCGCGGCCAACGAAATGAGGCACAGTCTGAGCATAGGCAGCCTGCGTGACCGTTGGCATGTAGGGTGCGTGCTCCTCACGCACCCTGCGGTTTCGGTTTTCAATCAACAATCTAAAATCTAAAATCTAAAATGTCCTCACGCCCTGGCCCCGCAGCACTTCTTGTACTTCTTGCCGCTGCCGCACGGGCAGGGGTCGTTGCGGCCGACCTTCGGGCCGGCGCGGACGATTGTCTTGACGGCCTCCTGGCCTTCGTCGGCCATCTGTGCCTTGCGGGTCATGTCGAGGGCGGCCTGGCGCTGGGCATCGTAGGCGCTGGCTGCGGCGGCGTGCTCGGTGGACTGGCCCGCCCAGATGCGCGCAAGCGCTTCCTGCCGCACCCACCGGGCCTTGAAGAAAAGGTCGGTGAACTTTTCGCGGGCCGAATCGAGCATCCGCTCAAAACTCTCCAGGCCCTCCTTCTTGAACTCTATGAGCGGATTGAGTTGCGCGTACCCGCGCAGGCCCACGCCCGACTTCAGGTGGTCCATCACCAGCAGGTGGTCTTTCCACGACGTGTCGTGCACCTGGAGCAGGAGGTAGCGTTCCAGTTCTGTCATGCGTGCGCGGCGGTCGGCGCGGGCGCGGGCCTGGAGCATGGCCGTGACGGCGGCCTGCGGAGTGGGCGGCGGGGCGGCCTCGCCGGCTTTTTCCGCGGCGGGTCCTTCGACCGGCTCGGCCCGCTCGGCCGCCTCTGCCGGGCCGCGCGCGGCCGCGATGAACGCCTCGGGCGTCATCTCGATGCCCAGGCGCTCCGTGGCCCACCGGGCCAGGGGCTGCCAACTCTCGGGCCTCTCCAGGTCGGCCGCGGGCATGTGCCGGGCGGCGCCTTCGTCAACCGCGCGGGCCAGCCGGTCGGACTCGTGGAACTCGCGCGCGACGCCCATCAGGCGCCGCCGCACCTCGCGCGGGTCGCGGTGGCGGACGTCGTCCGGCCGCACGTGCGTAAGGTAGTAGCGCGACGCCCACTCGGCCAGGCCGCCGAAGTCCTGCTGGCCCGCGCCCGCCTGGGCGGCCATGTGCTCCTCGATGGCCGACTCGATGGGGTAGGAGCGCTCCTTCTCCTCGTACAGCCCGCGCAGGCGCCCCAGGAGCAAGTCGGCGGCGGCCGCGCGGTCCATGCCCTCGAAATCCTTCGGCGCGAGGCCGAAGTCGAACTTCTTGTTCGCCCAGTCGGCCAGGGCCGCCAGGCGGTAGTCGGGCCGCAGGAACCCCTCGACGGGCGAGCAATCGACGACGTCGATGTACCCGTCGGCGGCGCGGACGAGCGACTCCTGGATTTCATCGCGGCCGAGTTTCCGGAGGTCGGCCTCGCGCAGGCGCACGCCCAGGCGCGTCTGGGCCCAGGCGGCCAGCGCACGGTAATCGGCGTGGGCGGGCGGTTCGGCCTCTTCTTCTACTTCATCCTCTTGCTCTTGCGCATCCGCGGGGCCGTAGTCCTCGCCCAGGTCCACCTCCTGGTCTTCCGGGACGAACTCGGGCAGCGTCTCCTCGATGGCGTCGCGCGCGCCCTGGCGTGCCAGTTCGCGCAGGTGGTCGATGAGTTCCCCGGCGTCCTTGTCCTGGATGGCCGCGGTGTCCGCCTGGACGGAGAGGTTGCGGCGGCCCCACTCGGCAACGGTTTCGTAACTGTAGGCGGGGGAGAGGTAGGAGTCGCATGCGGCCTCAATGCTTTCCGCCAGGAGTTGCCAGACGAAGTCCCTGAGGTCCTCGGCCTCCAGGATGTTCTGGCGGCGGCCGTAGAAGATCTTGCGCTGGCGGTCCATCACCTCGTCGTATTCAAGCAGATGTTTACGTATGTCAAAGTTCCGTTCCTCGACCTTCTTCTGGGCGTTCTCTATGCCGCGCGTCAGCCACCGGTGCTCAAGGGCCATGCCCTCTTCCATGCCGAGTTTCTGGAGGGCCGACGAGACCCAGTCGCGGGCGAAGATGCGCATCAGGTCGTCTTCGAGGGCCAGGAAGAAGCGGCTGGACCCAGGGTCGCCCTGGCGCCCGCAGCGGCCGCGCAACTGGTTGTCGATGCGGCGGGCCTCGTGCCGCTCGGTGCCCACCACGTGAAGGCCGCACGGCGGGTCGGCGGCGCACTCCGTGCGGCCGCGCGCGGGGAAGTCGGCGTCGACCTTCGGCTTGAAACAGTGCGCGCAGTTGGTGCGCGGGTCGTACTCCAGGCACCCCACGCAGCACTTGTTGCCGAAGTCGGAGGGGATGGCCTGGAGCGCCAGGTCCCACGGGCCGAAGCAGTTGGTCCAGACGACGCCGGGGCCGAGTTTGATGTCGGTTCCGCGGCCCGCCATGTTCGTGGCGATGGTGACGTTGCCTTTTTCCTTGCCGTCGGGGCCGACGTGCCGCTGGCCGGCCTTGGCGACGATCTCGGCCTCCTTCTCGTGGAACTTGGCGTTGAGGACCTCGTGCGGGATGCCGTGGGTGCGGTCGAGCATGCGGCTGAGTTTTTCGGAGTTCTCGATGCTGGTGGTGCCCACCAGGACGGGGCGCCCGGCGTCGTGGTAGCGTTTGATCTCCTCGACGAGTGCCCTGTATTTTTCGCCGCCGGTGCGGTAGACGACGTCGGCGTGCCCGGCCCGCGAGAGGGGCCGGTTCGTCGGGACGGCCACGACCTCCAGTTTGTAGATCTTGTCGAACTCGGCCGCCTCTGTCATGGCCGTGCCCGTCATGCCGGCCAGTTTCCTGTACATACGAAAGAAGTTCTGGATGGTGATGGTGGCCAGGGTCTGCGTCTCTTCCTTGACCTTGACGCGGCCGCGCGTCTCGACGGCCTCCTTGGCCTCGACGGCCTGGTGGAGGCCCTCGGACCACTGCCGCCCGTGCATCAGGCGGCCCGTGAACTCATCGACAATAATCACTTCTTCGCCGACGACCACGTACTCCTTTTCCTTGCGGTACAGGTGGTGGGCCCGCAGCGCCTGGTCGATGAGGTGCGGCCAGTCCATGTTGCCGGCCACGTAGAAACTGCCGGCGCCCACGAGTTCCTCTGCGCGGCGCGTGCCCTCCTCGGTCAGGGGGCACTGGTGCTCCTTCTCCTTGACCTTAAAGTCGCGGCCGGGCTTGAGTTGCCGCGCGACGGCGTCGGCCTTGGCGTACTTGTCGGTCGATTCGAAGGCCGGCCCGGAGATGATGAGCGGCGTGCGGGCCTCGTCAACCAGCACCGAGTCGCATTCATCGACGATGGCCATGGCCAGTTCGCCCTGGACCTGCTCTGCGCGGCTTATCTTCATATTGTCGCGCAGGTAATCGAAGCCGAACTCGCTGTTGGTGCCGTACGTGACGTCGCAGGCGTACTGGACCTGGCGGTCGCGGTTGTCCATGTGCGCCTGGATGGCGCCCACCGTCAGGCCCAGCCGCCGGAAGATGGGGCGGTTCCAGTTGCAGTCGCGGCGCACCAGGTAATCGTTCACGCTGACGATGTGCACAGGGTGGCCCGTCAGGGTGTTCAGGTAGGCCGCCAGCGAGGCCACCAGGGTCTTGCCTTCGCCGGTGGCAAGTTCGGCGATGCGGCTGTCATTCAGGACCATGGCGCCGATGAGTTGCACGTCGTACGGCCTCATGCCGTAGAGGCCGAACAGTTCAATCGGCTTGCCGGTGGCGGGGTCGATGAGGCTGGCCTCGCCGCGCATCGCCTTGCGGATGCGGTCCTGGATTTCGGGGTGGTAATCGGGCGGGGCCTCTTCGTAGCCGAGCCAGACGGTGCGCTTGGCGGCCTCCCTGGCGGCGGCGAAGGCCTCGGGCAGCACCGGCTCCAGCATGGCCGCCAGCCGCGCGCGATACTCGTCCTTCGCCTTCGGGTCGTCGAAGATTTCGGGGTCGGCGAAGTCGCGGTCCAGGCGGTCCATGGCCGGGCGGATGCGGGCGCGGAGTTCCTCGGCCTTCGCCAGCAGGGCCTCGTCGGAGAGGGCCTGGAACTGCGGCTCAAGCGCACTGACGAGGGCCGCCTTCTGCCGGTAGGCGCGCACCAGACGCTCGTTGCGCGACCCGAAGATCGCGCGTGCGGCCTTGCCCACGATTTCGCCGACGGCTTCCAGGCCCATGTTCGGCTCGCGCACGCCGCGCGCTGCCTTGCCTCGGTGCGCGGCATCCGAAGGCAAGTATATCGGGCGTGCGCAGCGGCGTCAATCTGAGCGGGCGGCGTTTCGAGCCGCAGGCGCATGGCCGCGCCCACGGCGCCGCCGCAAGGCACGAATGTGCTGAGGAATCGCCTAATCCGCCGGCCGCTTTCAGCCGATGATAAGGATACCCCTAGACTTTGCGCACCCCAGCCAAGATAAGGGTGCGCTCTCATGCCGACCGCTTCGGAAGTCTCTACGCCGGCCGTCTGCGGCGACCTGGTGCGGAACTACCCGCGCCTGGGCACGGTCGAGGCCCTGAAACTCTCGTTCCAGAACCACCTGAGGTACACGCTGGCGAAGGACGAGTTCTCGGCCACCGACCGCGACCGCTACTGGGCCCTGGCGATGGCCGTCCGCGACCGCCTCATCGAGCGCTGGATCGCCACAAGCCAGCAGTACTACCGCCATGACGTCAAGCGCGTCTACTACCTCTCCCTTGAGTACCTCATCGGCCGCGCGATGGGCAACAACATCATCAACCTGCGCCTCGACGAACCGGTCGGCCGCGCAATGGAGGAACTCGGCCTCGACTGGCAGTGCCTGCGCGAGGTGGAGCGCGACGCCGGCCTCGGCAACGGCGGCCTGGGGCGCCTGGCCGCCTGCTTCCTCGACTCCATGGCCGCGCTCGAACTGCCCGGCTACGGTTACGGCATCCGCTACGACTACGGCATCTTCCGCCAGGCCATCCGCGACGGGTGCCAGGTGGAGGAACCCGACAACTAGCTCCGGCACGGGTATCCGTGGGAACTTGAGCGGCCGGAGTACCAGTTCTTCGTGCGCTTCGGCGGCCGCGTGGAGTACGGCCCCGGCCGCTCCGGGCGCGCGGTCCACCGCTGGATGCCCGACAAGACGGTCGTGGGCATTCCGTACGACTTCCCCATCGCGGGCTACGGCAACAACACCGTCAACAACCTGCGCCTGTGGACGGCCAAGGCCACCGAGGAGTTCGACCTGCGGTTCTTCAGCGGCGGCGACTACCTGCGCGCCTACGAGCAGAAGGCCCTGTCGGAGAACATCACGAAGGTGCTCTACCCGGACGACCGCATCGAGGAGGGCCGCGAACTCAGGTTCAGGCAGCAATATTTCTTCGTATCCTGCTCCCTCCAGGACATCGTCCGCCGCTTCAAGGTTGGCCACGACGATTTCTCGAAGTTCCCCGACAAGGTGGCCATCCAACTGAACGACACGCACCCGGCCATCGCCGTGGCCGAACTCATGCGCCTGCTGCTGGACGCCGAAGAGATGGAGTGGGACGCAGCCTGGGACGTCACCACGCGCACCTTCGGCTACACCAACCACACGCTGATGCCCGAGGCGCTGGAGCGCTGGCCCGTGCGGATGTTCGAGGAGCACCTGCCCCGCCACCTTCAGATCATTTACGAGATCAACCGGCGGTTCCTGCGGCAGGTGGCCAACAGGTTCCCGAACGACGTGGAACGCCTGGCGCGCATGTCGCTGGTGGAGGAGGGGGCCGAGAAGCGCGTGCGCATGGCCCACCTCTCGGTCGTCGGCAGCCACAGCGTCAACGGCGTCTCGCAGGTCCACACGGGCCTCCTGACGCAGCGCCTGCTGCGCGACTTCCACGAGGTCTCGCCCGAAAAGTTCAACAACAAGACCAACGGCATCACGCCGCGAAGGTGGCTGCTGAAGGCCAACCCGGGCCTGGCGGCCCTCGTGACCGAGCGCATCGGCGACGGCTGGGTCAAGGACCTGGCCCAACTGGAGCGCCTGCTGCCCCTGGCCGACGACGACGGCTTCAAGGCCCGCCTGCGCGAGGTCAAGCGGGCGAACAAGCAGCGCCTGGCCGAACTCGTGGCCGAGGAGTGCAGCCTGCACGTGGACCCCGATTCGCTCTTCGACGTCCAGGTCAAACGCATACATGAGTACAAGCGCCAGTTGCTCAACGTCCTTCACATCCTGCACCGCTACACGCGCCTCAAGGAGAACCCCGCCCAGGACGCCGTGCCGCGAACCTTCATCCTGGCCGGCAAGGCCGCGCCCGGCTACGCCATGGCCAAACTCATCATCAGACTCATCAACGACCTTGCATTTATCGTGAACAACGACGCCGACATGCACGGGCGGCTGCGCGTCGTCTTCCTGAGCGACTACCGCGTGTCGCTTGCCGAGCGGATCATCCCGGCGGCCGACCTCTCCGAGCAGACCAGCGCCGCCGGCACCGAGGCCTCCGGCACCGGCAACATGAAGTTCGCCCTCAACGGCGCGCTTACCATCGGCACGCTCGACGGCGCAAACATCGAAATCCGCGAGGCCGTCGGCGCCGAAAACTTCTTCCTCTTCGGACACACCGTCGAGGAACTCCACGACCTCCGCCGCTCCGGCTACAACCCCTGGGACTGCTACCACCGCTCGCCCGACGTCCGCCGCATCATGGACTACTTCCAGGGACACTTCCTGAACCTGGAGCAGCCGGGCCTGTACCGCCCTGTGTGGGAATCGCTCCTTGACCACGGCGACCCGTGGTTCGTCCTGGCCGACTTCCACTCCTACCTTGAGTGCCAGGAGGCCGTCGACCGCGCATACCGCGACCCGGAGCGGTGGACCCGCATGAGCCTGGCGAACATCGCCAACATGGGCCGCTTCAGTTCCGACCGCACCATCCTGGAGTACGCCCGCGACATCTGGCACGTGACGCCGTGCCCGATTGAACTGCCGGCGCCCGAGAGCAACTGACGCCGCGTCTTTCCCTTTGACACGTCCGCCCCGCCATCGTAACATTTGCATTTGTCGCCCGCGGGCCGGGCGCGCACGTTGCGTGCGGCCTCGCGGCCGGAAAGGGCACGGGCATGATTCGCAGGGGAAAGGCGGCGCCGGTATTCTCGATGGTCCTGCTTGCTGCGATCGCGGCCGCAGTCGCAGCGGCTGCGTCGCGGCCCGCGCCCGCCCCGTCCCCCGGGGCGCCCCCGCGTCCGCCGGGGACCGCCCCGGCAGCAGCGCCGGCGGCCGCCCCCGCGACGGCCGCGCAGGCGCCCCCGGCGCCGGCCCTTTCGCTTCCCGAGATGCAGGAGCGCCTGGTTGCCGAGGCCCAGAAGGGCCGCCTGACGGACCCCCTCCTTGCGCAATTCAAGGCGTTCGCGGCGGCGGTAGCGCACGAGCGCCTCAAGGCCGCCGGCCTCGGCGATGATTTCTGGAACTGGCTCGCCGCAAACAAGGACCTGCGAGACCCGCTCCTGGTGGCCCTCTACCCGAAGTACGACCCGGAGGTCTTCCGCTGCCTGGAGACCCTCCGGGCGAAGTTCGCCGACCAGGCGGCGGCTTACCCCCACCTGGCCGTCGCGTTCGCCCTGGTGTACGGGCGTGCGGCCGGCAAATCGGTTCGCGGCCCGGAGGTTTACTTTGTGGAGAAGGGCCGCAGCGTCCCGTCGATGGAAGAGTCGTTCGTCTGGTACCTGAAGAACGAGCGCTCGATGAAGATGCCGCTGCGGACCACGCCGTGGCCCCTCCTGGTCTTCGTGGCCGACAACGACCTGCCCCTCGACGAGCGGGCCTGGGCCCTGGGCCGCTACGGCGCCGCCCAGCAGGGGACCTGGACCAAAATATATTACGATGTTCCATATGATTACAGCCAGGTGAACCAGCCGCGGGAATCCGACCGCGTCTGGACGCTTCAGACCATCCAGGCGGTGGGCGGCGTGTGCATGCACCAGGCCTACTACGCAAGCCGCGTCCTGAAGTGCCTCGGCGTGCCGGCGATGTACGACCGCGGGGAAGGGGAGCG
>VGYT01000141.1 GCA_016872895.1 Planctomycetota bacterium | reverse complement strand
CCACGGAAGGCAAGCCCCTGGCGGTGCCGCTTGACGGGGCTGCCGCGAGGTTCGTGCGCGTTCAGTTGGCCGGCAGCGGCTATCTCCATCTTGATGAGGTTGAAGTCTACGGCGCGGCGGATGCGACGAAGAACCTGGCGCTGGGCCGCGCGGCTGACCAGTCGAGCGTCAGCCGGTGGTCGGCCTCCCACAGGGGCGGGGCCGGGCCGCGAGGGGCCGCCGGCGACTATCCGCTGGCGGAAGTGTTCGAGCGCGGGCGGCGCCTGGCGGCGGACTTGCGCGCCGCGGGCGTTGACGCCGCGGCCGCCGAGCGTTCGCTCGAGGAACTCGCGCAGGCGGAAAAGGGCCTTCCGCCCGGCGCTCCGGCGGATGCCCGCCGCGAACTGTACCTCGCCGCCCGCCGCGCGGTGCGGCGGCTCGCGATGGCCAACCCGCTGCTGGATTTCGACTCCATCGTGTTCGTCAAGCACGCCCCGGGGGTCTTCCCGCACATGTCGGACCAGTACTATGGCTGGTGGTCGCGGCCGGGGGGCGGCCTGTTCATACTCGACGGGTTCAAGACCGATTCGCCCCGCCTGCGGCGTCTGACGACCTCGCTGCCGGACGGCAGTTTCCTGCGGCCGGACCTATCACATGACGGCCGGCGCGTCCTCTTCGCCTATGCCCGCCACTACCCGCACGCGGCGGCGGTGAAGAACAAGGTCGTCAAGGATGACCTGCCGGAGGATCTATTCTATCATCTCTACGAGATTAACATTGACGGCACGGGCCTGCGGCAACTGACTCGCGGCCGGTACGACGATTTCGACGGGCGGTACCTCCCCGACGGGCAGATCGCCTTTCTCTCTACGCGGCGCGGCCAGTTCGTTCAGTGCACCAAAGCGACTGCTGCCGCAACGCTCCAGGCTACGATGCCCGACAGTTACGTCCGTTGCGGCGGCGGGGCCTCGCGCCCTGTGGCCGTTTACACGCTGCACGCGATGGACGGCGACGGCCGCGGCCTGCGTGCCCTGTCGCCCTTCGAGAACTTCGAGTGGACGCCCTCGGTGGGCAACGACGGCCGCATCCTCTACGCTCGCTGGGACTACGTTGACCGCGACAACATGCCCTACATGAAGTTGTGGGCCACCAACCCCGACGGCACGGGCCCGCAGGCCGTTTGGGGCAACTTCACCCGCAACCCGCATTGCGTGTTCGAGGCGCGCGGCATCCCGGGGTCGCACAAGGTTATCTTCACGGCCAGCGGCCACCACTCCATCACGGGCGGGAGCCTGGTGCTGCTGGACCCGGCCGCTGGCGTGGACGGCCAGGAACCGCTCGTGCGCCTGACGCCCGAGGTCTGCTTCCCCGAGACGGAAGGCTGGCCCGCGACGTACTACGCCAGCCCGTGGCCGCTCTCCGAGAGATACTACCTGGTGGCATGGAGCAACAAGGGCCTTCCGCCTCACAGCCGGATGGATGACGACGACCGCAATCCGCGGAACGCTCAGGGGCTGTATTTGTACGACGCGTTCGGCAACCTGGAACTTCTCTATCGGGACCCGGAGATTTCAAGCCATTGTCCGATTCCGCTGCGGCCGCGGCCTCGGCCGCCGGCCGTGGCAACCTCGGTGGCGCTCGACGGGCCGCAGGAAGGGCGGTTCCTGGTGCAGGACGTGTACGAGGGGCTCGCCGGCCTTGATCGCGGCGCCGTCAAGCGCCTGCGCGTCATCGCCATGCCCGCCAAGACGCAGCCGGAGATGAACTCGCCCGTTCTGGGCGTCACGCGCGACGACCCGGGCAAGTGCGTCCTGGGCACTGTGCCGGTCGAGGCCGACGGGTCGGCCTATTTCCGCGTGCCGTCGGGCGTGGCGGTGTTCTTCCAGGCGCTCGACGCCGGCGGCCGCGCGGTCCGCACCATGCGTACGCTCACCTACGTTCAGCCCGGCCAGACGCTCGGCTGCATCGGATGCCACGAGCGGCGGGAGACGGCGCCCGCTGGCTCGCGGCCGGCGGCGCTTGCGCGCGGGCCGTCGAAAATCTTGCCGGGGCCGGAAGGCTCGTGGCCGCTGCGATTCGACCGGCTTGTCCAGCCCGTGCTCGATAGGCACTGCGTGTCGTGCCACCGGCCCGATGCGGCCGACAAGGCGGCGGCGAAGTTCAACCTGACGCCGGCGGCCGCCTACCGGGGCCTCATCACTTACGGCGGTCCGCAGAGCGTGCGCGAGCACGTCCTGGCCCGCTACCGCGAGGGCCGATCGCCCGTCGGCGACGGCGGTGCACTGCGCAGCCCGCTCCTGGCACTTCTTACGCGGGAGAAGGGCCACTACGAGGTGCGCCTGGCGGCCGGCGACCTGGCGCGGCTCATCACGTGGCTCGATGCGTACGGCCAGCAGCGCGGGTCGTTCAGCGACGAGCAGGAGCGGCGACTGGCGGACCTCCGGAAAGAGTGGGCCGACCTGCTGGAGGGCGGCGGCGAGTGAGCGCGGTGCCGCGGCAGGGGCGACAAAACGCCACGACGCCACGTGGCAGTTTGCGCGGTGGGCCTCCCGACCCACCCCGCCGAGGGCACGCACCTGCGGCATCATGCAAAGTGAGAAGTCAAAAACGGCACGGCTGCGGCGGGGATCCAGTTGGGCAAGACAGAGCCGCGACCGTAAGGGAGCGGTGTAGTTGGTGTGCGCACACCACGGCCCCGCTCCCTTACGGCCGCGGCTCTGATTGGTCGCGGCTCTGATTCGCCGCCGCCTGCGTACCCGTTGCCGTCGCCCTTCTTGACTTTTCACTTTGCAACTTTACACTTTGCACTTTACACTTTCGGTCAAGAGGTGCCGCGATGGATTCCGTCGAGCCGCAAGGGTTCCCCGGTTGCCCCCAGATTCGGATGAAGCGGCGGACGCTGCTGGGGGCGGCGAGCGCCGCGGGTGCATCAGCGCTGGCCGCAAAGATGGGCCTGCTGGACTTCGCCTCGTCGCTCATGGCGGCCGAGGGTGACGCCGGCAAGAAGCCCACCGTCCGGGCCGCCTTCATCCGCCCCAAGATTGAGAGATACTGGATGGGCTGGCCCGGCGCCTCCTACGACCTCGCCGGTCACCAGAAGGCATACACCGAGGCGCTCCAGAAGGCCGCCCAGGAGGTGGGCGTCGCCCTGGAGATCGCCGAGCCGCTCTACGATGCGGCGGCCGTGACGGGGTTCCTGGAAGGCCTGAGATCCTCGCCGCCCAACGGCATCCTCCTGACGATTATGCACCTGGACCGGTGGGGCGACGTGAACCGCATCGTGGATGAGCGCGGCAGCGTCCCGATGGTTGTCTTCAGCCCGATGGGCACGTCGTTCACGGGCCATCTTCAGAAAGCCTCGCGCGCCGCCGGCGTGTTCGTCGGCGCGACGCAGGACGTCGAGTGGCTTGCAACGGGCCTCCGCATGCACCGGACCATCTGGGACATGAAGAACGCCCGCATCGCCATCGCCGCCGGCAGCAAGACGGAAGACAAGGTGCTCGAACCGACGGGCACGACGCTGCATTACGTGCCGCGCGAGCGGTTCGTCGATGAACTGGCGAAGGTCCAGGAAAACGACGAGGCGAAGGCCGTCGCCGAATACTACGCCAAGGAAGCCAGGAAGGTCGCCGAGCCGTCGAAGGAAGACGTGCTGAATGCCGCCGAAAACTACATCGCATGCAAGCGCCTGATGGCCGCCGAGAACTGCCAGGGCATCTCGATGGACTGCCTGGGCCTGGTGGGGAGCCGCAAGATTCCCTGCCCGCCGTGCATCGGGTTCTCGCGGTTGCTGGACGAGGGGCAGGTGGGCGCCTGCGAGGCCGACGTCGGTGCCGCCCTGTCGCTCCTGCTTGTGGCCAAATTGTGCGAGCACCCCGGCTTCATGCAGGACCCCGCCCCGAACACGGTTAACAATACGTTGATGGGCGCACACTGCACGTGCCCGACGAAATTGGACGGCTTCGATAAGCCGCACGAGCCGTTCGTCCTGAGAAGCCACTCGGAGTCGGCTACCGGCGTCTCTCCGCAGGTCATCTGGCGCCTCGGCCAGAAGGTTACGCTGATGAAGTTCGAGGGCGGCGGCAAGACGATGCTCATCGGCACCGGCCGCGTGGTCGCCAACATCGAGACGCCGCCCTCCGGCGGCTGCCGCACCAGCGTGGAACTCGCGCTCGACGACATTCCCGACTGCCGCGACGTCAAGGGGTTCCACCAGTTGTTCCTCTACGGCGACCACTCAGGCCTTCTGAAGGGCTACTGCCAACTGGCGGGCATCCAGGCGGTGCACATCTGAGCGGCCGGACAATCCGGCCGTGCCACGGTGCAACGCCGCGGGGTTGCTCGCTCAGGGCGAGGCAACGTTCGACATTTCCGAGCAGTTCCACGAATCGTCGTAACTGCATACGGCGAAATACAGCCGCTCCCCCGCAGGGACGCCGCTGACGATGAACTTCTCAGGCGCTCCGGGCTTCCCCGGCGCAGGTTCGCCCTTGAGGTTCTCAGCCCGCCACCAGTTGCGTTTGCGGCCGGAGTCGCGGGCGTAGTCCCAGTCGTCGTACGCGGCGATGGGCAGGGCCGCAGCCTTGACCTGGTAACGGGCGACCCGCCCGCCCCCTCGGTCCGCCGGGGCGATGAACCGCACCTCGGCCTTGCCGTCGCCGAGCACGCGCACGGCCAGGTCCGTCACGGCGGCGGGGGGCCGGGCGTCGCCGCGAGGGTGCGACCACTCGTAAAACAGCCGCGACGTCGAGAGGACCTGGTCCTCCTTGGGCGGGACGTGGCGCGCGAACATGCCCACCTCGTCGGGCTTGCCGGTCCAGTTCTTGGTGTGGTATCCGCGCTTGGAGCCGTAGTACCAGAAGTCCTTGCCCTTCTCCAGGAGGTGCCGGTCGCCCGTCCACGAAAAGCCCTTCGCGCAGGCGTCGGGGTAGAACCGCGTGTACCACCCGTCGTGCTGGCAGCCGGCGCCGTCCTGCGTGGCGGTGTGCTCGAAGGCCCACGGGTCGAAGACCATGCCCAGGTCCGGCACGTCGAAATAGGTGTAATACCACGTCTGGCGGCACTTGGGGCTGAGCATGTAGCGGGCGCTCATCCGGGCGAAGGCGACGGTGAAATCGCGCATGTCGTCGTCGTCGAAGCGGCGGGCGTACAGGTCCGCCCCGTTCTGGATGTACACATGTTGCCACGTTCCACCGTAGCATCGGACCTTCCACGAGGCGTCGCTCTTCCTGAGCGAGTCCACGGTGTCTCCCGCCTGCGTGAACGTTATGCCGCCCTCCTGCATCCACTGGCGGATGGGCGGCGAGAGTTCCTTGGCGGGCATGCCGCTGAAGCCGCCGCCCACGTGGCTGGCATGGAAGCCCCGCTCGTCCACGAGCGGGCTCTGCCACAGCGTGCGTGCGCAGAGGTGCGCCAGGTCGGCAACGAATGTGTTGCCCGGGTCGGCCTCCAGCACTCGCATCAGCACCTCGAAGCCGCGGCCGAACCCGCGGATGCAGCCGATCTCCGTCTTGCCGGGGGCGAACTTGCGGTAGCGGCGGAACTCGTCGTCCTTCGTCTCGACGTTGTCGACGGCCGCGTCGATCGCGTCGCGGTCGCCCGTCAGGCAGAACCAGTCGGCCAGGCCTGAGCCGTAGAAGTGGCAGTAGCAACTCTTGGCCATGCACAGGCGCCACAGGTCGATGCAGTCGGGGCTCGCCTCCCTCTCGGCCCACCTGGGGCCCCAGGTGAAGTTCCACTTGGCGCGCACGGGGTTGGTGCCCAGCGGCCCGCCCTGGGGGAACCAGATGGCGCCGTCATTCCATCGCCAGCCGTCGGTGCGCCATGTCTGAAGGTCCATGTGGTAGCGGGCCCAGGCCTCGGCCAGGTCGAACCAGCCGCGCTGGCCCGTGCGCAGGTACATGAGGAGGAGGCCCTGGACGCTGTCGGCCTCGCTCTCGTAGTGGTTGTCCTCGTTCGGGACGAACGCGCCGGGCTGCGGCTGCGAGGCGTCGGGCGCCAGTTTCTCGCTGAACTTCCAGCCCCACTTTTCGTAGCACGCCTTCTCGTCGGCCAGCGAGCCGAAGCGGCCGCCGGCGAGGGCCTCGCACGCGCTGTAGTAATCGCTCGGGGCCAGGGCCCACAGCCGGCCGCGCGCCGCCCGGGCAAGGCGGTCGAGCGCCGCGCCGTCGGCGGGGGCGGCGAAGTCGACAAGATATTCCGATGTGTGATGAGAGCAGTCGAAGAGCCAGGACCCCGCCGCCGACCACGGCCGCCCGGCCGCGCGCCCGCGGGCGTCCTTGGCAGCCTCGAACGGCTCCGCGATGCCTTCCAGCACCAGGCCGTCCCTGCCGACGGCAAGCCGGCGCGCAGGATTCGCCGAGAAAAGGATGTCACAGACGAACACGCCCGGCGGCGCCGCGATCCACCCGGCCGCCGGGTTCTTGCGGCTGCCCGTCCAGAGGACGCGGTCGGCGGCGCCGGCCTTGGCCAGGACGGCCGCGTCCGGGATGCCCTCGGCGCGGAGGCCCTGGTGGAGCCAGCCTTCGCCGTCTGCTGCGACGGGCTTGTCGGCGCCCAGGATCACTGCCCCCGGCGCGGAGGCCAGGCGCAATTCAATCGCCGACCGGCCGACGAGAATGTGCGTGTACTGCTCCGCGTTGGAGTTGCAGAGCAGGTACTTCAGATGTGCCCGCGTGGAGCCGGCCCACGTGGTGATGTACGCGCGGTAGCCGGCGCGGAGCGGGTCGTCAGCAAAGCGGCCGGCGGCCTCGACCGTGACGCGCATAGGACCGGAGTACCACAGTTTCACGGACTCCGGCGGCCCGGCGAGAAGTTTCCGCGGCGTCCAGGGAGCGGGGTCGTTCCAGCCCTTGCGGCCCTGCATCTGGACGTACGAGACCTCGCCGCCCGTGACAGCGGGCTTGCCGTTAACTTGCACGGCGTCGAGCAGGCCGAACGGCTTTTTCTTCGAGATGAGCAGGTGCATGGCGCCGGTGTCGATGGCGACGGCATCCTGGGTTTCCTGCACGGCGGTCGGTCGCAGCGGCTTGGCGGAAGAGCGCGCGGCCTTCAGCGTGTACGTATTCGTCGCTCCCGCGGCGATGTCGTCCTGGAAATCCAGGAGCACCCAGCGGAGCGTGCCGTCGGTCTCGGCGACCAGCGGGCTTGCCTGGCAGGGGACCTCCCGCCCGTCGGCAGCCGCGAGCCAGAACGCCTGGTCGCGCGGGAACTTGCCTCTTGGCAGCGGCACGCCGCCCGACATCGGCGCGCCCTGCCGCGCGACGCCGGCCGGTTCCTGTACGCCCAGCGGCACGGAGAAGTCGTCCGCTGCGGCCCCGCGCGCCGCGGCCGCCGCCACTGCGGCGGCAAGAAGAAACCGGCCAGTTCCCATGTGAAGCCCCCTGCCCGCTACGCCTTTGCGCGCTGCTGGATGGAGTCGAGGTAGCCGACCGCGTCGGCCCCCAGTTCGGCGGCGTTCGCCTCGTCGGTGTCGATGTGCATGTCGAGGCGGAACTCGGGATGGACGCGCACGACCACGTCGCCGAAGATGAGCGACCGCTCGCCGGGCACGCGGATGCGCACCACGTCGCGGTCGCGGACGGCGAACGCCATGGCGTCCTCCGGCGACATATGAATATGCCTCATCGCACAGATGACGCCGCGAGCCAGGCGCACGCACCCGCTCGGCCCCTCCAACTGGATGCCGGGCGTGCCGTCGAGGTCGCCGGAGTGGCGGATGGGGGCGTCCACGCCGAGTTTGAACTCCTCCGTCCGCGCGATCTCCACCTGGCTCTCCGGCCGCACGGGGCCCAGGACGCGGACGCGGTCGATGCGTCCCTTCGGGCCGATGAGGTTCACCTGCTCCTTGCAGGCGTACTGGCCGGGCTGCGTCAGGTCGGCGTGCCAGGTGAGCGTGCGGCCCCGGCCGAAGAGGGCCTCCACGTGCTCCTGCGTCAGGTGCACGTGGTGCGCCGAGATGCCGACGGGGATGGGCCTCTCCTTCTGCCGCATGACCTGCGTCACGCGGGCGTGCGACAGGGCCTGGACCGTGTGCCGGGCGATGGTGTGCTCTTCGTCGCTCGTGACGACCAGGATGCGGGCGCGCGAGTGGGGCGCCGAGATTTCCGCCGCCTTGCCGCGCGCCCCGATCTTCGCGTGCGGCGAAGGCGCCACGGCGCCGCCCCTGACGGAGAGCGGCTCTGTTACGCCGCGCGCGGCCTGGACGCCGCGGTTCAGGTCCTCGTCCAGGACGATGCCCATCCAGTCGAGGCCCTGGCAGATGCGTGCCCGTACGCCGGGCGAGTTCTCGCCCACGCCGCCGGTGAAGACGATGGCGTCGGCGCCGCCAAGCAGTCCGATGTAGGCGCTTAAATGCTTCTTGGCGCGCTGGCAGAAGACCTGGAGGGCGAGGATGGCCCGGGCGTCGCCCTTGTTGGCGGCCTCCATGACCTCCAGCACGTCGCCGGAAACCCCCGACAGGCCCAGCAGGCCCGACTCGGTAAAGAGCCGCCGGTACAGGTCGTCTGCCGCAAGGCCGCGGTCGCGCACCAGGTGCAGGATGAGGCCGGCGTCCACGTCGCCCGGGCGCGTGGCCATCACGAGGCCCTCAAGGGGCGTAAAGCCCATCGTGGTGTCCACGGAGCGCCCGTGGTCGATGGCCGCAAGCGAGGCCCCCTCGCCCAGGTGGCAGGTGATGATGCGCAGGGCGTCGAAACTCAGGCCCAGGCGGGCGGCGGCGGCCCGCGCGGCGCCCTCGTGCGAGATGCCGTGAAAACCGTACCGCCGCAGGTCCGGCTCGTGCGCCAGGTCGTTCGGCAGGGCGTACCGGCATGCGGCCTGCGGCATCGTCAGGTGGAAGGCCGTGTCGAACACGGCCACCTGGGGGACGCCCGGAGCGAACTTCCGGCACGCCTCGATACCCGCCAGATTATGGGGGTTGTCGTACGGCGCCAGGGCGACCAGTCTGCGGATCTCGGCCTTGACCGCATCGTCGATGACAGCCGGCCCGTTGAAGCGTACGCCGCCGTGACGCACGCAGTGGCCGATGGCCGAGAGGTCCGTTGTCCGGGCAATGACGCCGCCGTCCTTGGCCGCGAGGGCCGCCAGCGCGGCCTCGATGGCGGCCTCGTGCGTGGCCGGGGCAACGGCCCCGCGTTTCTCGCCGGCGGCCGTCCTGTGGATGTGAATGGCCTCGTGGCCGCCGAGGCCGCCCACGCTGCCCCACGCCTGGGCCGACTCGGATGTCGTGTCGAAATAGGCGTACCGCACGTCGCGGCGGCGGCAACTGACGGCCAGGATGCGCATCGGCCCGACCGCGCCCAGGCTGTACGGAATGGCCGGCCGCGGCGCCGCCCGTGACGGCTCCGGCTTCGGCGCAAGGCGCTGCGCAATGAGGCGTGCAAGGAAGCGCACCGCCTCGGGGTTCACCGCGATGACGGGGCTGATGGCCTCCTGGAGGAATACGACCGCCTCGGACTTCTCGCAGGCCACCACGTCGGCCGTGGTCGGGTTGCCGGTAAGCATGGACATCTCGCCGAAGCATTCGCCCGGCTCGATGTATCCGAGGTGGGCGGCCTGGGGGGTCCCGTGGTCGCGGATGGCCTCCAGGCGGCCGGATATGAGGATGCCGAAGACGTCGCCGGCCTGGTCGTGGTGGATGCACACCTCGCCCGGCTCGTACGTGGCGGCGGCGCCCAGGCGGACGGCCTCGGCCAGGGCCTCGGGCTTGAACGTTGCGAAAAGGGGATGGCTTTGCAGGCGGCCAAGAAGGTCCATCGGCGGTCCTCCGCTCCGCAGTAGAAAATCGCGGCCCCGCCGCGCGACCATAACGCGCGTCGGGCCGCGCGTAAAGGAAGAGATGTGGCCGGCGCTAATGCGTCGGTGACGGTGCGCCGCCCGCGCGAAGATTGTCGTTCAGCCGCGGCCGGCGCGGCCGCGGGCGTCGCCGTGCCGGCGACGGCTAACCCTGTTGCGCGAGGCGTGTAAGCCGGGGCGTAATCCCGGCATTGTCGCACCGGCACGGCAAGGGCGTCGGGATTTCATCCCGGCCTACGCACCGGCCCCGGTCACGTCCCGGACGGTGCGCTTGAAGACCTCCGGGTCGATGGGCTTCTCGACGTAGGCGTCGGGTTCCTCGCCCAAGTAGTCGCCCATGTCCTTGGCGGAGAAGCGGATGCCCGTCTTCTCGGCCACGCCGGTGAGCATGATGACCTTGGCGCCGCGCGTCTCCGGGGCGCCCCTGAGGTCGTTGAAGAGTTCAAAGCCGCCCTTGCCGGGCATCTGGACGTCGAGGACGACGAGGTCGGGCCGCAGGGCCCTGGCCTGCTTCAGGCCGTCGAGGCCGTTGACGGCCTCGGCCACCTGCCAGCCCTGGGGTTCCAGGATGGCCCTGACGAAGGCCCGCGCGTCGCTCTCGTCGTCCACGACCAGCACTTTCTTGTTGCTCGGCGTAGCCATAGGTGCACCTGCTCCTTGTCGCTGGCGTCTGCGGCGCCCTGCCGCAGACGATTCGTTGGGGCTCAACCGGACGCCTCGGCCTCGGGGCGCACCGGCAGGACGATCGTGAATTCGGTGCCCTCGCCCCGGGCGGACCGCACCTGGATCGCGCCGCCGTGCTCTTCGACGATCTTCTTCGTCACCGGCAGGCCGAGTCCGGTACCCTTGTTGCCCTTGGTCGAAAAGAAGGGTGCAAATATCTTGCCCTGTGCGGCAGGGTCGATTCCGCAGCCGTTGTCGCGGACGCGGATGGCGAAGCGGCCGTCGGCGCCTGCGGGGCCGGCTTCGATCTCGACGAGGCCGCCGCTGGGGCCGCATGCGTCGATGGCGTTGCCCACGAGGTTCAGCAGACACCGCTTGATCCCCGCCTCGTCGACGCAGACCTCGGCCGTCTCGCCGCTCGTGACGAGCGCAACGCCCCTGGCGGCGGCCTGCGGCTGGAGCAGGGCGGCAACGCCCTGGCATATCTCCGCAACCTGGCATGGCCGACAGAGCGGTTTTCGCGGGCGGGAGTAACTGAGCATGTCCAGGACGATGTTCGAGAGCAGGCCCATGTTGCGCTTGACCATCTCCCAGCCGCGAGCCACGCCGCTTTCGGGCGCGGACTGGAGACTCTGGTCCAGGATATACGACCCGGCCTGGAGGCCGTTCAGGATGTTCTTGATGCAGTGGGCCATGCCTGCCATGGTCTGGCCGACGGTGGCCAGGCGTTCCGCGGCGACGCGGGCCTGGTGTTCCTCGGCGTTGTGGATGGCCACGGCGATGAGGCCGGCCACGGCCTGCGCCAGTTCCAGGTCGTCCGCGTCGAACGGACGGCCGTCGCGCCGATTCAGAACCTGGAGCACGCCCAGCGGCCGCCCCTTGGCCGCCAGGGGAACGCAGATGATGCTGCGCGTGCGGAAGCCCGTCCGGGCGTCGTACTCGCGGTTGAAGCGCGCATCGCCGTAGGCGTCGGGCACCAGGAGCGGCTGCTGGTGGGCTGCGACCCAGCCGGCGATGCTGCGGTCGTCAATCGGCAGGGCGGTGCGCGCCAGGCCGTCCGTCTGCGGGCCGTCGACGATGTGAAAAGAAAGATGCGGCGGGTCCGGCTCGCGCAGGAAAATCGTGCAGGCTTCGGCGTTCATGGCCGTCTCGGCTGCGCGCATGGCCGAACGCATGACCGTCTCCACGTCCAGATCGCCGGCGACCATCTGGCAGACCTGGGCGAGGGCGTCCAGCCCTCTGCGGACCGGCCGGTCCGACCCTTCGGGCCGCAGGGATGCCAGGGCCGGAGCGCCGGACTTGTTGCCGTGAGCCGCTTGCATGGCGTTCCGTCGCCGTTCCGCCCCCGTTCCGTCCAGCGCACGCAAGAACCGCGTGCTTCCTAACAAAGGTGGTGATGGTAGTATAGAGGGTTCCCGGCCAAAGACAAACGATTTTGTCCGCGGCAGTGCAGCCCTGACGAATGAGTTTTTTGTCGCACGCGGGTCCAGGTGACGGCGGGCCGTCCCGCCGATCTGGAATCCATGACCGGCCGGCCGGCCCCCGCCCCCCCAAAATCTTTTTTCTCGCACCGGCTT
>VGYT01000140.1 GCA_016872895.1 Planctomycetota bacterium | reverse complement strand
ATCGCCTTCGGGTCATCGGCGGGCACGTGCACAAGGACGGCGTCGGCCTCGATGCCGAGCGGGGGGCGGCGGACGCCCGCGGCGCGGACCTCCACCCACGATGGGTCCATCTGCGACGACAGGCGCGCTGCCACTTCCGGCCGGTCCGCCAGAACCAGGATGGTCAGCGGGGCGGCCGGAGGCGGCCTAACGGTTGAGGCGGACCCACAGGACGCGGTCATCCAGAAAGCAGACGCTTCGCTCATAACTGGCGCCACCGCCCTTCTGAGCCCGGACGCGGTATTCCCAGACGGTTTTCACATGGCCGGCGGCCCGCTCGGCCGGCTCGGTCTCATCCCGCCGCTCGTCAGGCAGGCCCCAGGCCATGCGGACCTGGAGGGGGGTCATCCCTTCCAGGACCTCCTGGCGCAGGATAGCCGACTGTATGTCTTTCGGCTGTTCGGCCCATTCTTGATAAACCCCAATTTCCTGGAGGTACGCCAGTTTCAGGCTTGCGGGCCGGTCGGTGGCCTCCAGGTACTGGAAGTGGGCCTGCTGAAGCGGGGTCATAAGACTCATGTACACGTCGCGGCGGGTCTGTTTCTGGCCCGCCGCCCAACCTCCGAACGGATTGCCGCAGCCGACCAGAACGAACGCCGCCGCCAAGACAGGCAGTAACCTCAAGCAGAAAGGGCGCAAAGAACGCAAAGAAAGACACTGAGGTCCGTTGACAGAGGAATCCTTAGCGCTCTTTGCGCTGTTTCCGGCCCCGCGCGGCGGGTCGCGAGACCCGCCGCGCAAACGCGTACTTTGCGCGGCGGGCCTGCCGACCCGCCGCCCGGTTTCACGCCGTCTTGCGCTGCGGCGGCAGATCATCGTCCGACCAATCGCTCAAGGTCCTCGAAGAAATCCGGGTACGTCTTTGCCACGCACTCTGCCCCGTCAATGCGCACCCCCGCCGCGCGCAGGCCCACCACCGCGAGGCCCATCGCCATGCGGTGGTCGTTATAGGTGGCGGCCTCGGCCGGCGTAACGGCGGCGGGCGGGTCGATTGCAAGGCCGTCCGCGCGCTGCTCGACCCCCGCCCCCAGGCGCGAAAGTTCCGCCGCCAGCGCGGCCAGCCTGTCCGACTCCTTCACGCGCAGGTTCGCCGCGCCCCGGATGACCGTCCGCCCGCGCGCAAAGAGCGCCAGCGGCGCAAGCGTCGGCACCATGTCGGGCATGTCGCCCAGGTCCGCGTCGATGCCCGTGAGGCCCTCGGCCGGGCCGGACACGGTCACGCCGTCGCCGGACCACTCCACGCGGCAGCCCATGCGGGCGAGGACCTCGGCGAAGTGCGCGTCGCCCTGGGCCGAATCCGGCCGCAGACCCTCGACCGTGACCCGCCCGCCGGTCGCCGCCGCGGCCGCCAGGAAGTAACTCGCGCTCGATGCGTCCGGTTCCACGGCGTACGGCCGCGCGCGGTAGGGCCGAGGGGCGGGGACCTCGAAGCGGGCGTATCCCCGGCGGGCGACCTCGACGCCGAAGTCGCGCATAACAGCCAGCGTCATATCCACATATGGCTTTGAGACCAGGTCGCCCCGCACCTCGATCTCAAGCGGCGACCGCGCCGCCGGGGCGGCAAGCAGCAGGCCCGACAGGTACTGGCTGGAGACGGCCCCGCCGACGCGCACCCGCCCGCCGGCCAGGCCCCCCGTCTCGACGACCACGGGCGGGCATCCGGTGCCCCAGAGACTCTCCGCCCGCACGCCCAGGGCGGCCAGGCCGTCGAGGAGGTCCTGGATGGGCCGCTCGCGCATCCGCCGGCTGCCGTCGATGACGTACCGGCCGCGCCCCGCCGCCGCAAGGGCCGTGATGAACCGCGTGGCCGTGCCGGAATCGCCGGTGTTTAACTCGCACGGCCCCGGCGGGACGCGCCCGCCGCAGCCGACGACGCGCATGCGGCGGGCAGGTTCATCGGCGGACACCTCCAGGCCCAGCGCCCGCAGGGCCGCGGCGCAAGCGAGCGTGTCGTCCGACAGGCCCGCCTCCAGGATGTCGCTCGTGCCGTCGGCCAGCGCGGCGGCCACAAGGGCGCGGTTCGTCAGGCTGCGCGACCCCGGGGGGCGTATGCGTCCGCAGACCGGCCCCGGCGCGGGCTGGATTTCCCGAACGCTCATGCCGGAACTGTACCGGCGGCGCAGGGGGAGTTCAACAATTCGCTAAACCTTAACGAGGAACGGGCAGCCAGGGACGGGGGCCGGGGGAGCCAGTCGCCCCGCATGAGAGACCTGCACGGAGGGTAGTGCTACCGGAGGCGCCGCCTCAGGAGCATCGCGCCGAGGCCGACGCCCACCAGGGCCATCGTAGCCGGCTCGGGCACCAGCGCGCCGACCTCCGACTGCGACAGCGTGGTGTTGAAGATCATCACGTCGTCAACGAGGGCGTTCGTGTACTCGGTGGGCGTCGCGTTGCCCAGGGCGCCGATGGCCGCGTAAAGGCTGGCCGTGTTGCTGGTGACGTCGCCCCCGGTGAAGATGCCGCCGACCCTCTGGAACGCCTGCTGGCCGTCGATGTAAAGGGTGATGGACTTGGCCGGGGCATCGGTCTGCGCAACGCTGGAGTAGTTATTGACGACGGCGATGTGGTGCCACTCGTTCAAGGTGAACGCCACGTCGTCGGTGGCGACGGACATGCTGCTTTCCCCGTCGGCCGCGCGCCCCCCTCCGCGCATCTTGTCCGAGGCGTTCTCAAATCCGATGCTGGCCCGCGCCTTGCCGCCCGAAGTCGTCGTCAGCCCCAGAATAGTCCTGTTGCCGCTCGTGCCCAGAAGGTCGCGGACGTAGGCCCACAGCGCCAGCGTCGCCCCCGCGACGTTCTGGAGCATGTCCTGGCTGCCGCCCAGGTTGACGTACTGGTTGGAGCCGTTCAGGTCGAGCACCTGCGACCCGCGTGCGGCGTTGTAAATGCGCGTGGCGTTGTTGACGATTGTGCCGTTATCGTCGCCCCCTGCCAGGTCGATGACGGTCGCGCCGGAAGCCTCCTCGAAGTTGTATGATGCAATCAGGGCCGCCGGCGCCGCCGCGACTGCAAGGGCGAGGACCAAGCCCGCCGTTCCACAGATGGCCGCCGTGCGCATAAAACCGCCTTCTTCCCCCGGCCAATAGAAGCGCACCTACCGCCGGCAGGACGTGTCTCCGGCGGATACTACACACACCGTCCCGTGGAAATATAGGCATGGTTCAAACAAGCCCCACGCACCGCGTGGGGATGGATGGTGCGGGCCGATCATCCCCCGGCGGTGCCGGGGGCTTTGAACCATGCCGAAATATGACGCATAAAACCCCCGGAGTCAAACCGCGCGGGGCACAATTCTTGCCTCCGCCGGGGGGCGTCGTGCAGCACAGAAGTGTCGGGCCGCCGGGCCTACGGCGCGGGGGGAACCAGGCCCTTAACCCAATAAAGCATCAGCAGGAGGCCCGAGAGGATCCAGCAGTAGGTCAGTATGCGGCCGACGACATCCAGGCCCATCCGCGTGTACCGATAGTGGAACCAGTTGCCCACGAGATTGACGAAGGCGATGCCGATGGCCGACCTGACGCCCACGCCGCGCACGTACTGCACCGCCCAGTCGGCCGGCAGGAGTAGGTACGCAGCGAGGTTCACCAGCAGCCCCGCCGCGGGCAGGACCAGCATCACCCCGGCCAGCACGCGAATCAGGGGCGCAGGGGCGGCCTGCTCCTGGTCTTCGGTTTGCGGGAGCGGTCGGGTCACGCCGTGCCTCCTGGCTTCGTGCCCCATGGGCCGTATTCCGCCCCCCGTGAACATACGGCGGGCGAACGCCGGCGGCTTGAACTGCATGTGTCCGGCGTACTTGTCGCAGACCTCATTAGCACGTGTGGCACGGCCGGCTTGTCCGGCCGTGGCGGACCACCGCCGATGCTTCCCACGGCCGGACAAGCCGGCCGTGCCACGTCGCGCGGGGCGACGCCTTCAAGCACCTTGAACTACTTCGGCGAGGGCGAGGGCGCGGAGACCGGGCCGCCCGGCGGCGCGGCGGCGGCGCGGCGGATCTTGTTCTGGATGTCGTTCCACCGCTTCTCCTGCGCCTCCTGGTACTTGGCCCACTCGGCCAGTGGAACCTTGCGGATTTCCCCGCTCAGCAGAAGCGCCCGCACCTGGCCGTCCTCGTGAGCGCTGTACGGCGGGCCGTCGCTCACAATCAACAGGTCGTCCGGGAACAGCGGGTTCTTCACGTTCACCTGGGGCGTCAGGACGTACGTCTGCGTGCCCGGCACCACGTGATACGCCGGGCAGGTGAGCCAGTCGCGGCCGTCCAAGAAGCCTTCGGCGACCAGGGCGTCGAGGTTTCCGGGGAACGCCCCCTGGTGCTTGTCGGCGTAGTTGCGCAGTGCAACGTAGATACGTTTGAGATTCTCCTCGCAGGGCGGCTTCCACTCGGCCAGGACGAAACCGATGATGGCGCCCACGAGAAACACCAGGAACAGGCCGCCCCCGGCCGCCAGGGCCGCCAGCGCCAGGGGCCGGCCGCGCTTCCGCCCCTTGCTGCGGCGGATGTTGTGATAGGCGGGCACGGCCATGACTGCCCCGAGCGCAGCCAGCAGGGCCCCCAGCGTCATGGCCACGGCCCACGGGGGCGTCCAGAAGCCGCTCAGGCCGATGCCCAGCACCGCCGCCGCCGACAGGCCCACCACGATGATCGCCCCGACGGCCATCGGTTCTGTGGGCGGGACAACCTCCACCTTCTCCCCCTGGACCTTGACGACCGTGGCCCCCGGCCGTGCAGGCTCCACCACGCCGCGCGCCGGCGTGGGCGCCTCGCCCGTCCGCGGCACCTTCAGGTCGTACCCGCACGTGGCGCAGCGGGCCGCACGCCCGGCGAACGATTCGTCCACCTCCATCGGCGAATCGCACTTCGGACAGCGGAAGCGGATCATGCCAGCCCTCTCAACGCCTCGGCACGCCGCGCGCGGACGGCATCTTGCCGCAAGCACGCGGCGCCCGCGCAAAAAAAGACGAAGCACGAAGCATGAATGACCAATCAAACTGCAATGCCGAACGACCAAACAACAAGGCCGGGCGCCGCCGGGCGGGCCCGTTTCGCCTTTGCCGTTTCGTCATTTATTAGTCATTCGAGTTTCTTCATTCGTCATTAACTTCGCCACAAATCGCGGCAGCGCGCCCTCCGCGGGGACCGGGGCGGCTCGCCCGCCGGCTGCGGCTTACTCATTAGCCACCACCGACTCGCCGTAGCCCGCGGCGAACTGGAGGCCCGACCAGACCAGCAGGCCCAGGCTCACCAGGGGCAGGCCGAAGAAGCGGGCGAAGTACTTGGCCTGCTCCCAGAAGTCGCCCCCGCCCCCCGCCAGGCGCTCGCCGTGCGCCGCCACCAGCCGCGGAAAATCGTAGAACACGTTCGCCCGGAACCCCTCGAAGATGCTCTCCCACGGCAGCGCCGTCGCGAAGAAAAGGATCATGAAGAACAGGGCGCTGGTAAGTTGCCGGATGCCCGACAGCCGCCCCAAGAGCGCGATCTGAAGGTACAGGAACAGCGTCACGCCCAGCAGGAACGACGCAATCACGCCCACGACGCGCAGGGGCCGCAGGGTGTTCAGCGTCACGTCGTAGCAGTACTCGGCGCGGGCGCGGCGTTCTTCGGCCGTCAGGGGCTGCTGCTCGGGCAGCGGCGTTTCCGGCCGCGCAACGGCCTCGCCCTTGGTCTCGGCGTCCTTCGGCGCGGCGGGCGTCGGGGCGGACGCATCCTTCGGCGCCTCCTTGGGCGGCGCCTGGCCCGCCGGCACGGCAGGGACGCCGAAGAACTTCGGCGTGCCGCCAGGCGCGGGCGCCGACGGCTCGGCCGCCCCGGCCGCACGCTCGAAAAACAGCAGCCGCATGGCGGGATGCGCCACGGCCGGCTTGCCGGCCGTGGCGACTTCATCGCAGATTCCCACGGCCGGACGAGCCGGCCGTGCCATACGGGCCGCGACCCTAAGGTCGCGGGTATCCGCGGCGCTCGATGCGGCCGGCCCCGGCGCGGAAGGCGAGGCGGGCGACGGTTCGGCCGACGGCGCAGAGGGGGCCGCGGGGGGCGCGGTGGCGGGTGCCGAAGCGGGCACGGCCGCAGGCGCGGCCGGAGACGCCGCCGGCCGCGGCGCATCGTACAGCCCCACCCACTCCGTCAGCACGAACGCCACGGCATACGCCAGCACGCACACCATCGCCACCCAGAAGAACAGCACCGCGAAGAACCGGCACGTCTTCAGGGCTGCCACGAACGGCTGCGCACTAGGGTTCGGAAGGCGGACCGGCTGGTCCCGCCGCGGTTCCTGGGCCATGATGAACCTCCTTCACTGCGCCCCCGCTTCGGCGGCGGGCGGGCCGGCCACGTCCTTCAGCGCCTCGCCGGCGGCGGCGATGGTCCGCTCAATATCATCCCGGCTGTGCGCGAGGCTCACAAACCACGCCTCAAACTGGCTCGGCGGCAGGAAGAGGCCGCGCGCCAGCGCCCCGCCGAAGAACCGCCCGAACGCCTCCGTGTCGCACCGGACCGCCGAGGCGTAATCGGTCACCGGCGCGTCGGCGAAGAAGAGCGTCAGCATCGAGCCGACGCGCTGAACCCGCGCCCGGGCGGCCGCCTGCGCCGCCGCCTCCTCCAGGCCTTCCTGGAGCCGGGCCGATTTCTCGTCCAGCGCCTCGTACACGCCTGGTTCGGCCAGGGCATCCAGCGTAGCAATTCCGGCGGCCATCGCCAGCGGATTCCCCGCAAGCGTACCCGCCTGGTACACCGGCCCGACGGGCGAGACCTGCTGCATAAGGTCCCTCCGCCCGCCGTAGGCCCCCACCGGAAGGCCGCCGCCGATGATCTTGCCCAGGGTCGCCAGGTCCGGCCTCACGCCGTACAGGGCCGCCGCCCCGCCGCGAGCCAGGCGGAAGCCCGTCATGACCTCGTCGAAAATCAGGAGCGCCCCCGCGCGGTCGGCCAGCGCCCGCAGCCCGGCCAGGAAACCCTCGGCGGGAGGCACGACGCCCATGTTCCCGGCAACCGGCTCGACGATGATGGCCGCAATCTGCCCGGCGGCGGCGTCCAGGATGCGCTCCACGCTCACCAGATCATTATACGTGGCTACATATGTGTGCCGCGCGGCGTCCTCCGGCACGCCCGGGCTTGAGGGCGAGCCGAAGGTCATCGCGCCCGAGCCGGCCCTCACCAGCAGGGCGTCGGCGTGGCCGTGGTAGCAGCCCTCGAACTTCAGGATGCCCGGCCGGCCCGTGGCGGCGCGGGCCAGGCGCACCGCGCTCATCACGGCCTCGGTGCCGGAGTTGACGAAACGGACCTGTTCCAGGTGCGGCATGGCGGCCGTGATGCGCTCCGCCAGGTCCACCTCGCGCAGCGTAGGTGCGCCGAACGACGTGCCGGCCTCAAGGGCCTTGCGGACCGTCTCGACCACCTTCGGCGGCGCGTGGCCCAGGACGAGCGGACCCCAACTCATCACGTAGTCGATGAATGTGTTGCCGTCGATGTCGCGGACCTTCGACCCGTAGCCGGAGGCGATGAAGAGCGGCCGGCCGCCCACCGCCCGGTACGCACGCACGGGGCTGGAGACGCCCCCCGGCATCACGGCCTCGGCCCGCGCGATCGCCTCGGCCGAGCGGGCCGTCTTCAGGCTCGTCTTTCCGGTGTTCACGCGATGCTCCGTCAGTGCCCCGTCCACAGGTACATGACGCGCGGGCTTGCCAGGCCTGCCAGTTTCTCAGGCTTAAGGTCCAGGAGCGACGGCCCGCGCGCCTGGGCGCCCAGGAGGTCCAGCAGGCGGAACGGCAGCACGTACTCCACTACGCGGGCCTCCTGGATGCCGGCCCGGTCCTTGGCCAGCGCCACGGCGCGGTCGAAGTAGCCGACCTCGTCAATGAGGCCGTGCTTCTGCGCCTCGGCGGCCATGTAGATGCGGCCGGTAGCAAGTTTCAGCACCTGGTCGCGCTTCATGTCGCGCGACTCGGCCACAGTGTCGATGAAGCGGTCGTATCCCGGTTTCAGCAGCGCGTCCACCATGTACTGGCGCTGCTCGGGGGGCATGCCGGCCGCGAACATGTTCGGCCAGTCCTTCTGGTCGCCCATCTTCAGGGTGACGATCTCGATGCCCAGTTTGTCTTTCAGCAAGCCGCTCAGGAAGAAGAACTGCCCGATGACCCCGATGGACCCCGTGATGGTGGTGCGCTGGGCCACGATGGCGTCCGCCGCGCACGCCACGTAGTAGCCCCCCGACGCCGCCACGGCGTCCATGGCCGCGATGACGGGCTTCTTGGCCAGCAGCGTCTGAACGTCGTGGTGGATCATGTCGCTGGCCGTGAGGCCCCCGCCGGGCGAATCGATACGCAGGATGACGGCCTTGACGGAATCGTCCCTGGCCGCACGCTGCATCTGCACGCGCAGCGACTGCGCCAGGTACTCGTCGATGAGCCCCTCGACGCGGATGACCGCCACCTTCTTCGACGACGGGCCTTTCTCCAGCACGTGCTCGGTGTACGCATCCTCGGTGCGGCCGAAGTCCACGAACTCGGTCATCAGAATAATGGCCACCACGAGGGCGACGTTGCCGACGAGCGACAGGGCCAGCAGCACGATCGCCAGCACCGTCAGCACGCCCACGCGGCGGCGGGGCTTCGCGCCGCCCGCCGGCGGTCCCGACGGCGGGCGACCAAGCGGCTGAACCAGCGGCGAACACGCAGGAACCGCCGCAGAACCGGACGCGGGGGCGGCGGCGGGACCGGCAGGCGGAGGCATATCCGTCATGGCAAGACTCCTTAACGAGATAAGTCGCGCGATTGTAAACCGCCCCGCCGCACGCCGTCAACGGCAAACGCCCGCGCCGGGGCCGGCGGTGCCCCAGGTGTATTCACCGGGGGCTAAATAAGGCGGGGTCCGCCCCTGGCCCGGCCGATATAAGTAAGGTATGACCTTCGCCGACCCGATGATGCTCGTGGGCCTGGCGGCGCTGGCGGTGCCGCTGGCCCTTCACTTCCTGGCGAGGCGGCGCGCCAGGCGGCTGGTGCTGCCGACCGCCCGGCTGGCGCAGGCGGCACATGCGGCGTCGCGCGGCCGGACCCGCCTCGTGCGGGCGGCACTGCTGGCCGCCCGCCTGGCGGCCGTCACGGCTCTCGTCCTGGCGCTGGCTGGACCGCGGTGGGGCGATCCGAGCCGCAGCAGCGCGGCCGCGGGCGATCGGGCCGCGGGCGTGAACCCGCGGGCGCCTGCGCCAGTCGGCGATAGCCGCCGCTTTACAGCGGCGGCTCGAACGACCGGTGCTCAATCGCCCGCAGCGCAAGCGCCCCCAGCACAATACGGCGGCGCGCACGCGGGCGCCCCGACGTTTCTGCGTGTGCTGGTAGTCGATGCGGCGGGAGCAGAGTCGGCCCGCCTTCGCTCGGCCGACCTCGTGGCGGCGGCGCTCGGCGACGGCTCGCCTGCCGATGGCCGAGCGGCAGGCAGTGGAACCGCGGGCGTAAGCCCGCGGGCATCCGACCCCGCTGCGCCCGGCCCGGCTAAGCACGTCGCGCGTGCCGCGGCCGCCGGGGTCGCGGCCGCCGCCCTCGCCGACGCCGACGCGGTCTTCTGGGTCGGCCCGCAGGCCCCGCCCGATGCAGCCGCGCTCGCGGCGTACCTTTCGCGCGGCGGGGCCGTCGTGTGGATGCCCGGCGAGGAGGCGCAGCCGCCGGAAGCGGCGCTGGCAGCCGCGCTCGGTGCGGGCGGGACCCCGGGGGGGCGCCCCGGCAGCGAGGACGTTGCAGCCGGCACGGCCATCGACCCGGCGGGCTACGCCAGCGACCTGGTGGCCGCGTTCGAGAGCGGCACGAGCGGCGACCTGGCGGCGCCGGTCTTCCGCCGACGACTCGTTTTCGAGCCGGAAGTGGCGGTCGCGCTGCGGTTCCGCGACGGGGCCGCAGCGGCAGTGGAGACGCGCATCGGCGCCGGCCGCGCGATCCTCCTGGCAGCCGGGCCTGCCCCCGCCTGGGGCGACCTGGCCTCGCGGCCGGAGTTCGTGGTCCTGGTCCACTCGCTGGCCGAGGCGCTCGGCGGGGCATCCGGCCGCGACCGTGAGGCTGCGGGGACGCCCTTCGCGCCGGGGTCGGGCCGCGACTGTGAAGTCGTGGGAGCACCCGCGCGGGGGAGGGCGAATTCGCGCGCCGAAGATGCCCGCGGGCTTACGCCCGCGGCCCGAACAACCGCAGGCGCCCTGGCGCCGTCGTTCGCCCTGGCCTTCGCGGCGGCGGTGGCGGCCGAGGCGGCGCTTGCGGCCGCAGCAAGCCGGCGCTTCGCGCCGCCGGCAGCCGAGCGGCAGACTCGCGGGCGCCGCAGGTAAACCGGCGGGCGCATACGCCGGTCGCTGCTGCCCGCCGCTTCACAGCGGCGGCTCGAACGCCGCGAACCTATCCGCCGCTTCACAGCGGCGGCTCGACACATCGCTGCTCACGTCGCCGCCCGCGCGGCGGCGAGGGCCCGCACGAGTTGCTCAACGTCGTCCTCGGTGTGCTCGGAGGTAAGGCTCACGCGCAGGCGGCTTGAGCCGTGCGGCACGGTGGGCGGGCGGACGGCCGGGCAGAATATGCCGCCATCGAGCAGCCGCCCGGCTATCGCCAGCGCCGCCTCCGGCTGGCCGACGATGACGGGCACGATGGGCGTTTCGCTTCGGCCGCAGTCGAAGCCGCACTCCCGCAAGCGTGCCCGCAGCCGCGCGGCCAGCGCCAGGACGCGGCGCCGCCGCTCGGGCTCGGCCCGCACGATGGCCAGGGCCGCCCGCGCCGCCTCGCACGCCGCCGCCGGAAGGGCCGTCGTGTAGATGAACGGCCTCGCGCGGTTCACCAGGAGGTCGATGACTTCCTGCCTGGCGGCCACGAACCCGCCGACGCCCCCCAGGGCCTTCGAGAGCGTGCCAACGGATGCCGTGACGGCCCCGGCAACGCCGGCGCCGGCCGCCCCGGCCTGGAGCGCTTCGACCAGGCCCGCGCCGGTGGGGCCGAGGATGCCAAGGGCGTGGGCCTCGTCGACCACGAGGATTGCGCCGGCGTCGCGGCAGGCGCCGGCCAGGGCCGCCAGGGGCGCCAGGTCGCCGCCCATCGAGAATACGGTGTCGGTGACAAGGAGGGATTTTTTAAGATTTCGGATTTCAGATTTCAGAGATTCCGGCTCGCCGTGTCGCCGGCCCGCCACCGCCGCGGCGGAGTCGCGGCGCGGCGGGGCGGCTGGCGCTGCGCGCAGGAGTTCCGCGGCGGCGGCGGCGTCGGCGTGGGGATATCGCGCCAGGTCGGCCCCCGACAGCCGTACGGCGTCGTAGATGCTCGCGTGGTCTTCGCGGTCGCAGACGACCGCATCGCCTCGGCCGGCGAGGGCCGCCAGCACGCCCAGGTTGGCCGCGTAGCCGCTCGGAAAGACCAGGGCCGCCTGCGCGCCCTTGAAGGCGGCCAGGTCGGCCTCCAGCGCGGCGTGGGCGTCGGTGTGGCCGGCCAGGAGGCGGCTTGCGCCCGCGCCCCAGCCCCACCGCCCCACGGCGCGGCAGGCGGCTTCCTTTACCCGCGGGTCGGCAGCGAGGCCCAGGTAGTTGTTCGAGGCGAACTGGAGCACCTCTCGCCCGCCCAGGCGCACTCGCGGCCCGGCGGCGGAGCCGACTGCCACAAGGGCGCGGTAGAGGCCCCGGCCTCGCAGGTCCTGAAGGGTGTGATGGATGAAATTGTCATTTGTCATTTCAGAGCCGCGACCGTAAGGGAGCGGTGCCGTTGGCCAGTTGTTACGGCCCGGCGGGGGAGCCGTCGTGGCGCGCGGCCCGAGCGGGCGACGCGCGTCACGCCGGACCGGTCTTGCCCTCAGCCCAGCGCCGCAGGCGGCAGACATTGCCGCGGGCCTTGCGGCGATCCAGCGAAGCCTTCACAGGCAGGCCCTCGTAACGGAACAGCGTGGCATACGGCGTAAGGCGGTCAAGGCCCGCGAGCGTTCGCGGCAGCCGATGGCCGGCGTCCGACAGCAGGTCCATCAGTTCGCGCAGGTCGTGCGTGCAGCGGAAGGGGAGGCCCAATTCCGGCAGGACGGCCTTCAACAGT
>VGYT01000139.1 GCA_016872895.1 Planctomycetota bacterium | reverse complement strand
GCCGTCGCGGCGAGCAATACGCGCGCCCAAGTGCACACCGTAGTCACGTGCGCCGACGGGTCGGGCTACGCCGAGGGCCAGTCAACCAGGCTCGCGGAGTTGAGCGGCCGGGGCATCGGCCGGCGGGCGGCCGAGAAGGCCGCCGCAGCACGCAATCCGCGCGCGCTTCCGCCCGGCCGCTACGACGTCATCCTCGAACCGCCGGCCGTCGGCGAGTGGCTGGAGTACCTCTCGTACATCGCCTTCAGCGGCAAGGCGTTCCAGGAGGGCCGCAGCCCCTTCTGCGGCCGCCTCGGCCAGCGCGTCACGGGCGAGGCCGTCACCATATGGGACGACGCGCGCCACCCGCATGCCATTCCGCAGCCTTTCGACTACGAAGGCATGCCCGCCTCGCGGCTGACGCTCATCGACCGCGGCGTGGCGAAGGCCGTGGCCACGGGTTACTACCGCGCCCGGCGGCTGGGCCATGAGCGCAGCACCGGCCATGCACTGCCCGCCTCCACGGGCTACGAGTGCCTGCCGATGCACCTTTTCATGAGGGGCGGCACGGAGAGCCTCGCGCGGCTGGTGGCAGACACGCAGCGGGGCCTGCTGATTACGCGGTTCCACTACACGAACATCCTGGACCCGATGAAGACCGTGCTGACGGGCATGACCCGCGACGGCACGTTCCTGGTGGAGAACGGCGAGGTCATCGGGCCGGTGAAGAACCTGCGGTACACGGAGAACGCGCTGGAGGCGCTGGGGCGCATCGACGGCCTGTCGCGGCGGGTGGTGCTGACGCGGAGCAACTGCGTCGTGCCGGCGGTCCGCCTGCGCGGCGTGCAGTTCACCGGCGCGACGGAGTTCTGAACGCGAGGAACCGACTAATGAAGGCTCTTGTGCTTCACGGCATCCGCGACCTGCGGGTGGAAGAGGTGAGAAAGCCGCGGCCCGGCCCCGGCCAGGTCCTGGTGCGTGTGCGGGCGGTGGGCCTGTGCGGGTCCGACGTGCACTATTACACGCACGGCCGCATCGGCGAGCAGGTGGTCCGCGAGCCGATGATCGTCGGGCACGAGGGCGCGGGCGAGGTGGCAGCGCTCGGGCCGGGCGTCGAGGGCCTAACCGTGGGCCGGCGCGTGGCCATCGAGCCTGCGATTTCGTGCGGCCGGTGCGAGTACTGCGTCACGGGCCGGCCGAACCTGTGCCCAACGGTGCGCTTCTGCTCCACGCCGCCCAACGACGGCCTCATGTGCGAGTTCGCGGTCATCGAGCGGCACCAGTGCGTGCCCATTCCGGACGCGCTTTCGTGGGACGAGGCGGCCATGCTGGAGCCGCTCCAGGTGGGCGTGCACGCGGGCAACCTGGCGGGCGTGCGCCCGGGCGACACGGCGGCCGTCGTCGGGGCCGGATGCATCGGCCTGGCGTGCATGGAGGTGGCCCGCGCAGCGGGGGCGGGGCGCATCATCGTCACCGACAAACTCGATTACCGGCTGAAACTGGCCCGCAAACTGGGCGCCACGGACACGATCAATGTTGATAAGAAGGACCCGGCCGGAGAGGTCTCGCGCCTCACCGGCGGCCGCATGGCCGACGTGGTCTTCGAGTGCACGAACCGCGCCGCCGGGGCGCCCCAGGCGTGGGGGCTGGCCGGCATCGGCGGGCGGGTCATGATGGCGGGCATCCCCGAAGAGGACGAGGTCTCGTTCGATTCGCACACGCCGCGCCGAAAGGAACTCCTCGTGCAGTACGTCCGCCGCTCGCGCCATGCCGCGCGGCAGGCCATCGACCTGGTGGCCTCGAAGCGCGTGAACGTGGCCGGTTGGGTGACGCACCGCGTGCCGCTAGCCGGGGCCAAGAAGGCGTTCGACATGGTGGCGGACTACGCCGATGGCGTTCTGAAAGCCGTCATTCTGCCGTAAAAAAACGAGGATCCGGGTTCGCCGTGGCCCGGATCCTCAATGCAGGCTGTTCCCGCAAGAGCGGGATGACCCACAGCCTCGGTGATTATATCGGCAGGCATCGGGCGAGGCTTAAGCAAAACCGGCCGGGCAGCCGTGTCGAACCGCTCTCCTGGCACTCGTACGGTCGCGGCTCGAAGCAAGTCGCCCGGGGTCGAGATTGCCCGCCGGTTTTCGCTGGCATTTGCGGGGGCAGACCTATAGATTCCCGTAACGGCGCGGCTCCAAGCAGGGGCGCGCCGGCGCTTTGCGCCGACCCGACGGTTCCTGGGAGGCATCCGGACGTGAAATCCCGAGAAGGCAACACCCTGATCGTGGGCCTGACGTGGGGCGACGAGGCCAAGGGCAAGATCGTGGACCTCCTGGCGGCCGAGCACGACGTCGTCGTCCGCTACAACGGCGGCAACAACGCCGGGCACACGGTGGCCTTCGGCGGCCGCACGTACAAACTGCACCTTGTGCCCTCGGGCCTCTTCCGCGAGGGCACGACGTGCGTCATCGGCGGCGGCGTGGTGGTGGACCCGAAGGTGCTGCTGGAGGAGATCGCGCGGCACGAGGCCCAGGCGCCGCGCCTGCGACAGCGGCTGCTGGTCTCCAGCCGCGCGCACACAATCTGGCCCTGGCACAGCAAGATCGAGGCCCTCTCCGAGAAGCACCAGGGCAAGGGCAAGATCGGGACGACGCTTCGCGGCATCGGCCCGGCGTACGCCGACAAGGCGAACCGGGTGCACGCCATCCGGATGGGCGAGTTCCTGCGTCCGGAGCACCTGCGGCGGAAGGTGGAGCGCGTCGTCGAGGCCCGCAACGAGGCGTTCACCAAGATTTACGGCGACCCGCCGCTGGATGCCGCGGCCGTCTGGCGCGAGTACGCCGCCTACGGCGAGGCCGTCCGCCCCATGATCGCCGACACGACGGCCTACCTGCTGGGGGCCGTGGAGCGGGGCAAACGCATCCTCTTCGAGGGCGCCCAGGGAACGCTCCTGGACATCGACCACGGAACATACCCCTATGTAACGAGTTCGAGCGCCTCGGCCGCCGGGGCCTGGCCGGGCAGCGGCGTTCCGGCCCGCGCCATCGGGCAGGTGCTGGGCGTGGTCAAGGCATACACGACCCGCGTGGGCGAGGGGCCGTTCCCCACGGAACTCAAGGACGCCCTGGGCGACCAGATACGCGAGCAGGGGCACGAGTACGGCACGACGACGGGCCGGCCCCGGCGATGCGGCTGGCTCGACACGTTCGCCATCCGCTACTCCGCCCGCCTGAACGGCATTGACGCCATCGCGATAACGCTCCTGGACGTGCTCCGCGGCCTGCCGCAACTCAAGGTCTGCACCGCCTACGCGGTGGACGGCAAGCCGCTGGCGGAGTTCCCGGACGACCCGGCGGTGCTTGAGCAGGCGCGGCCGGTGCTCGAGGACCTTGAGCCGTGGACGGAGGACATTTCTGCCGCGCGCAAGTTTACGGACCTGCCGCGCACCGCCCGCGCGTACGTCAAGCGCGTGGAAGAGATCATCGGCGCGCCGGTGCGGGTGATAAGCGTGGGGCCGGACCGGGAGCAGACGATCCGCCGCCCGTGACCGGGACGGGATGAGACTGTGAGTGCGGGTGCCATGCTTTCGCTTACGAAAGCATGCTTTGCGACCCCGCACGGCCATGCTTTCGCAACGGCGCGAAAGCATGGCGCCCACAACATGAACTGCGGCGCAACAGTAGTCACGAAAATGGCCGAAGCCGCCTACATGCCCGATTCGCTGGCCGGCGTGGCGCGCGAGCGCTGGCCGCGACACATCGCCATCATCATGGACGGCAACGGCCGGTGGGCCCGCGCGCGCGGCCTGCCGCGCATCGAGGGCCACCGCCGCGGGGCCGAGACCGTCCGCCTTGTCACCGAGGAATGCGCCCGGCTGCGCCTTGAGCAACTCACGCTGTTTGCCTTTTCGAGCGAGAACTGGCGCCGCCCGCGCGAGGAAACCGACTTCCTGATGGAACTCTACCGGCTGCATCTTATCCAGGAGCGGCCGACGATCCTCCGCAACAACATCCGCCTGAGGACCATCGGGCGGCGCGAGGGCATACCCCAGCACGTCCTGGAGGAAGTGGACCGCACGATTGCGGCCTCGGCCGCCTGCACGGGCATGACGCTGTGCCTGGCTGTGAACTACGGCGCGCGGCAGGAGATCGCCGACGCCGCGCGGCGGCTGGCAGAGGATGCTGCGCGCGGCCGGATCGACCCCGCCGCCGTCACCGAGGAAACCTTCGGCGGGGCCCTGTGCACGGCGGGGATGCCCGACCCGGACCTGCTGGTGCGGACGGCCGGGGAGATGCGGCTGTCGAACTTCCTCCTGTGGCAGATGTCGTACGCCGAGATATGGGTGACGGAGACGCTGTGGCCGGAGTTCCGCGAGGCGGACCTTCACGCGGCCATCCGCGATTTCGCGGGGCGCCAGCGCCGCTTCGGCGGCCTGGCAACGGGAACGTCGCCAACATGAGCCTGGCCTGGACGCGCATCTCGATCGGGGCGGCGCTGATTACCGGAACGCTCGCGCTGCTGGCGGCCGACGTGGCCATCGACGAGCGCCTCGGTGCCGCCGTCTCCCCCTGCTTCTGGCTGCTGCTGCTGGCGGTCCTGGCGCTGGCCGCGTGGGAGACCGGGCGCATGCTGCGCCTGAAGGGCCACCCGTGCCGCCCGGGCGTGGCGACGGCGTTCACGGCCATCCTTGTGGCGTGCGCCTGGGCCGAGGTGACCGACCGGGCATCGGGCGGCGCCTCGGCCGGACCGGTCTCGCTGGCCCGCTGGTCGCACGTGGCCGGCCTGAATGCATACGTGATGGCGCTTGCGCTCCTGGTGCTCCTGGTGTATACGCTGGAGGTTGTGGCAGTGGAGCGCCCCGGCCTGGTCGGGACAAAGCCGCGCTCCGCCGGGGCAACGCCCGGCGGCGACATGGGCCGCGCAGCCACCAGCGCCGCCTGGACCATCCTGACGGTCCTGTCGGTGGGCCTGCTGGGCACGTTCCTGGCGCGTGTCCGGTTCTTCCCCGGCCCGTACGGATGGTCGGGCCTGGCGTACCTGCTGCTTGTGCTGGGGACGGTGAAGGTGGGCGACATCGGGGCATGGGCCATCGGCTCGACGCTGGGCCGCCACGCGCTCGTGCCGACGCTCAGCCCGAAGAAGACGTGGGAGGGCCTCGGCGGCGGGATGGCCGGGGGCGTGGCCGCGGCCCTGGCCATCGGGTGCGGATGGCTGGGCTTCAGCTGGGGGGCGATGGCGCTGTTCGGCCTGGCCGTCAGCGCGGCGGGCGTCCTGGGCGACCTGGGCGAGAGCCTCATCAAACGGGCCTGCGGCGTGAAGGACAGCGGCCCCATTCCGGGCTTCGGCGGGGCGCTCGACATACTGGACTCCCTCCTCGGCGCCGCGCCGGTGGCCTACTTCGCACTTGTGCTATTGACCGGCGAGGCCCAATGAGGATAATGAGGTCGGCCGCCCGAGAAACCACGGCGGAGGAAGTAATGGCCGACGCGCAACAGGCTGAGTTTGCCGTCAAAGGGTGCCGTCAGATGCCCCTCTGGGCGGACGATCCGAGCAACGAGAACCCCGACTACCTGTCTCGACAGTTGATCACCTACATCGGGAGCAAACGCGCCCTGCTGGGGCAGATCGGTACAGCCGTCGAGCGCGTCAAGCGCCGACTCGGCAAGAGCCGCCTTCGAACCTTCGACGCCTTCAGCGGGTCGGGAGTCGTCTCCCGCTTCCTTAAGGCGCACGCCTCGCACCTCGTCAGCAACGATATCGAAGATTACGCCGCCGTGACGGCGCGCTGTTACCTGCGCAACAGGAGCACCGTTGACCTTGCCGCCATCTCCCGGCTCGTTGCCGACCTGAACGCCAGGGTTACGACCGAACCGCTTCCCCCCGGGTTCATCGAAGAAATGTATTCTCCACGAGACGAGGCTCATATCACCAAAGAGGACCGCGTCTTTTACACCCGGAACAACGCGCGACGACTGGACAACTATCGCCGGCTCATGGACTCCGCGCCCGGCAACACGAGAGACATGCTCCTGGGCCCTCTCCTGAGCAAGGCTTCGATCCATGCGAATACAGCCGGGGTCTTCAAAGGATTCTACAAGAACCGCCGCACGCAAGCCGGTCAGTTCGGCGGCCGCGGCTCTGACGCATTGGTTCGGATCATGGGTGAGATCAAACTTGAGCCGCCGGTCCTGAGCAACTTCGAGTGCGACTACGAGGTGCTTCACGAAGACGCCAACACCGCCGCAGAACGAGTAAAGGCTTTGGACCTGGCCTACATCGACCCGCCATACAACCAACACCCGTACGGGTCAAACTACTTCATGCTCAACCTGCTGGTTCGTTATCAGCGGCCGATGCACGTGAGTCGTGTGTCCGGCATCCCCACGGATTGGCGGCGCTCCGGCTACAACGTGCGTTCGAAGTCGTTGCCCCTCCTGAGGCAACTTCTTCACGCCCTTGATGCTCCGTTCCTCTTGGTCTCGTTCAGCAACGAGGGTTTCATACCACCGGACAGGATGCGGGCCATGCTGGGCGACATTGGCTCGGTGGATGTCCTCGAGACGCAGTACAACGCATTCCGTGGGAGCAGAAACTTCAACAATCGGCCAGTCCATGTCACCGAGCAGTTATTCCTGGTCGAGCGGAGGTAACACGCGATGGCACGAAAGAACCAACTTCGTGTCCAGCGCGCCGGGACGGTGATCAACCTGACGTCCAAACAGCAGGAATCCGATGTAATCAAAGCCCTCGTGCGAGTCGTTGAGTGCCTCGGTCGGAAGTTCAACAAGAAGATATCGCTTGTCCATG
Source organism: Planctomycetota bacterium (assembly GCA_016872895.1). Lineage (GTDB taxonomy): Bacteria > Planctomycetota > Phycisphaerae > FEN-1346 > FEN-1346 > VGYT01. Next base: position 5,332 of record VGYT01000139.1, on the reverse strand, counting down.
CCAGGCAGTGGCGTCTTAAGGACATTGTGGCCGAGCTTCGCAGCACCTACCCAGATACCGAGTTCCACTACCACTTCGATAGCAGTTCCATTCGGCCGGACGGTGGCATTCTCTACGTCCAGGGAAGGCCCGGCGATACGCTCACGTATCCGATTCTCATCGCCGAAGTGAAGAACCAGGGGACGAATGTCCTCCGGGTCCAAGAGGGCCTTCCGAAACAGGCCAAGGGGAATGCCATAGAGCGGCTCGGCAAGAACCTGATTGGCCTTCGCGCGGCCCTCATGCGAGAAAGCATCTTCCCCTTCGTCTGCTTCGGATACGGGTGCGATTTCGAGGCGGACTCTTCGATTCTCGACCGAGTATCCACGATGGCGATGTTCGGCAAGTTGAACACCACCTACCTCCACAACGAAGAAGGCGGCAAGTTCAACCGCGGGAGTTTCTACTTTCGGCCAGAGAAGTGGTCGGTTGACGAGATGGTCGGCATCATGAAAGACATCGCCGGGCGCTCCGTCCTATACTACTTCTCCAAATACGGCGAGGATCAGTTTCGCCAGCCGTAAACGCCTGGGAATTCGCGCGTCGGCGCCTGGTCTCTTGTTCAGTCTTTCGGCGGCGCCGACCGGGAACCGGATGGAAAAGAACCTCAAATTGCGGAGCAACGAGCACCGCCACCTGGTGTTCGGCCCGCGCGACAGGCATCTGCGGCTCATCCGCGATGCCTTCGGCGTGCGCCTTGCGGCACGAGAGACCGACATCCACATACTCGGCGCCGCCGAGTCCGTGCACGAAGCCCAGGTGGTGCTGGAAGAACTCGAGCGCATGGCCGAGGACGGCCAGGTCGTAAGCGAGCGCGAAGTGCGGCAGATAATCGACGCGGTCACGCGCTCCGGCCAGACGCCGTCGCTTCAAACAATTGAGGTCTTCGTCTCGGGCCGGCCCGTGCGCCCGCAGACGCCCGGCCAGCAGGCATACTGCAACGCCATCGAGAAGAACGACCTGGTGTTCTGCATCGGCCCGGCCGGCAGCGGCAAGACGTACCTGGCCGTGGCCATGACAGTGCAGGCCCTGAAGCGCCAGCAGATAAAGCGCATCGTGCTGGTGCGGCCGGCGGTGGAGGCGGGCGAGAAACTGGGGTTCCTCCCCGGCGACATCCTGGCCAAGGTGCACCCGTACCTGCGGCCGCTGCTCGACGCGCTGCACGACATGATGGGCTTCGAGCAGGTCCGCGCGTACATGGAGAGCGACATCATCGAGATCATCCCGCTGGCGTACATGCGCGGCCGCACACTGAACGACGCCTACATCATCCTGGACGAAGCGCAGAACACCACGCCGGGGCAGATGAAGATGTTCCTGACGCGCATGGGCATGCGATCAAAGATGGTCGTCACGGGCGACATCACCCAGGTGGACCTCCAGGCCGGCACAAAGAGCGGCATGGTGGACGCCTGGGAAAAACTCTCGGACATCGCCGGCATCGAGTTCCACGAGATGACCCGGGCCGACATCGTGCGGCACAGGCTGGTGCAGGACATCGTGAACGCGTACGAGAAGCATGGCGGCGGCGACGAGCATCCGCGTCCGCACGCCGCCGCCGCGAACCGCCGCCCGCCCGAACCGGACAAGGCCTAGCAGCCCATGGCTTTCTGGAACCGCAAGGAACCGAACTCTCCGCCCCCCGAACCCGCCGCCGGGCTGCATTTGCTGCCGCCCTGGCGCGAGGCGCTTCGCCGGCCGAAGGCGCTCGCGCGGCTGGGGGTGGCAGCGGGACTCGTCCTGGCGACGCTCCTGGTGGTCGAACTGCCGCAGCCCCCCCTGCCCGTCCGCAAGGGCCAGCCGGCCACGCATCCCATCCTCGCGCGGGCCGACTTCCATTACGTGGACAAGGAAGCCACCGCCAACGTCCGCGCCCTGGCCGGGATGGTGCGCGTCCCCGGCCTGTACACGGCCGATGTGCGGCAGGTCCTGGTCCTGCGCGACAGTCTGCTGGGGCTGGTGGCCGATATCGCGAAGGCCCCTGCGCCGGAACAGGTGCCCGCGGCCGCGCGCAACGAGTGGAAGCCCGCGCCCGAGGTCTTCGCCGCCGTCAAGAAAGCGCTCGGCGACCAGAACCAGAACTTGGCCGCCCTCCAGGAAACCATCGCGAAGGCCTTTGCCGCGATGGCCGAGCCGCTTGACCTGCCCGTCGTGCGCGAAGATGATTACCAGCGTGCGGCGCGGCGCCTGGCCGAAATCCGCGAACTGCGCAACCGCCTCCCCGCAGGCTATAAGCCCGACGCCGCGGCCATCCCGGACGAGAGCCCCGGCATCATCCTGGTCATCCTGCCCGACGGCGACCGGCCGGTGCCTCTGCGCAGCCTGCTGATGCAGGGGCAGACGGAGGCCATCCAGGCCCGCATCGAGCGGCTGGCGGGCGAAGCGCTGGCGCCCATCTTCACGCCGGCCGGCGCCGCCGGCATCGCCGCGACAATCGCCCCGCGCCTCGGCCCGACGCTCATCTACGAGCAGGCACAGACCGAGAACCGCCGCGCCGACGCACGCAACGCCATCCCGCCCGTCTCCGTCCTCCACAAGGCCAACACCACCCTCGTGGAGGCGGGCAAGGAAATCACCGACGCCGACCTGCGACTCCTGGAGCAGGAACAAGAGGCGCGGCTGAAGGAACTCGGCGTCATCCGCCGCGCGATGGCCTGGGTCGGCGCCGCCGTCGTCATCAGCCTGCTCGTGGCCGTACTGGCGGCCAGCGCCGTGCGGCTTCAGCCGAACGTGAGCCGGTCGTTCCCGCGGAGCCTCATCCTGGCGGCGCTGTGCGTGCTCGTGGTGGGCGCCGCCAAGTTCGTGGCGCAGGCCCACGGCCCGCCGGAGTTCCACGCTTTCCTCCTGGCGACCGCCGGCATGACCGTGGCGGTGGCCTACACGCGGATGTTCGCCCTGGCCCTCATCTGGGCGCTGCTGCTCCTGGTGGCCCTGGCCACGCGGACCGACCTCGACTGGGCCATCACGGGGGCGGTCGGGACGAGCGTGGCCATCCTGGCGCTCGACGAAATCAACAACCGCATGAAACTCATCAAGGTCGGCGCGATGGCGGGGGCGGCCTTCGCCGCGGCCCGCTCAGCCCTGGCCTTCTGGCGCTTCGATTACGCCGACGGCGGCGTGCTGACGGTCATCGTGTGGCCGGTGCTTCTGTACTTCGCGGTCGGCCTGGCGGCGGGCGTGGTCATGCTGGCCATACTGCCCTTCATCGAGCGGGCCTTCGGAATAACCACCAACATCAGCCTCCTGGAACTGTGCGACGTGAACCAGCCGGCCCTGCGGCGGCTGGCGCTGGAGGCCCCCGGCACGTACACGCACAGCCTGCTCATCGGGTCGCTGGCGGAGGCGGCGGCGGAGGGCATCGCCGCGCGGGGCCTGCTGGCCCGCGTCGGGGCCTACTTCCACGACATCGGCAAGGCCCTGCGCCCGCGGTCGTTCGGCGAGAACTGGCCGCCCGGCGAAACGCCGCGAGAGGCGCCCGTCCCGCCCACCGGCCACGAGATCATCCTGGCCCACGTCCACGACGGCCTGGAAATGGCCGACCGCCTCGGCCTGCCGCCCGTCATCCGCCAGTTCATCGCCGAGCATCACGGCACGTGCCTGCTGGAGTACTTCTATCGCGAGGCCGGGCGCCTTGCCGCACAGGCCCACCAGGACCCGCCGCCGGAGGCCAGTTTCCGCTACCCCGGCCCCAAGCCGCGCTCCAGGGAGACCGCCATCGTCATGCTGGCCGACGCTGCCGAGGCCATCACGCGCAGCCTGAAGGAGCGCACCGCCCCCAAGGTCGGCGCCGCCGTCCGCGAAATCGTCATGAAACGCCTCCTAGACGGCCAACTGGATTCCAGCGGCCTGACGCTCACGGAACTTCACACCGTGGAGGAAACCTTGACGAAGACGCTCCTGAGTGTTTATCATGGGCGAAGTTTCTACCCGGTGGAACGCCGCACCGGCGAACCCGACGGCGGACCACGGTTTGACAATCCAGCGGCCTTGAGCAAGGGTCGTCCCGAACCGGGAACGGTTGAACCTGGGTGATACGGCCCCACGGCTTACGCCGGCCGATGCACGAGCGATGCCTCCGGCGGTGGGGTCTTGGTTGAATCTTCCCGCAGCGCGGAGCAGCCATGGCCAAGATCGAGATCACTGACCTGCAAGACCACGTTCGCCTGGACAAGAAACTGATCCTGCAAGTCGTTCGCCGGGTGATCAAGGATGAAGGGCGGTCCGCCAGGAGCCTGAGCATCGTCCTGACGGATAACCGCCACATCCGCGACCTGAACCGCGAGTACCTCGGCCGCGACGGCGTCACAGACGTCATCAGTTTCCCCCTGGAAGACCCGGACTGGCCCACCGGCCACACCAACGGCGGCATAAACGGCGAGATCATCGCCTCGGCCGAGATGGCCGTCCAGCAGGCCCATGCCGCCAACAGCGACCCGCGCGCGGAACTGCTGCTGTACCTCGTCCACGGCCTCCTGCACCTGATGGGCTACGACGACAAGAGGCCCGACCAGGCACGACGCATGCACGCCCGCGAGGACGCGCTGCTGGAAGACTTCGGCCTCGGCTGCGTCTACGCCGGCCGGTCCCTGGTCCAGTAGGGGCAGAACGGCACATGCCGCCGCGGCGGCCTGGCTGACCCGCCGCGACAAACAATGCGAGTTCTCGTGGTAGGAGGGGGTTCTGCTGCTCCTGAACGCCTGGTTCTGGTCCGCCCTGCTCGCCGCAGCCCTTGCCTGTTTCTTCGCGCTGGCGCACTACGCCCTCGGGAACTTCTCTCGCTCGCGCCTGGAAGAGGCCCTGAAGCGCCGCGGACGCCTCGACGACCTGAAGGCCCTCTTCCGCCACCACGATGAACTCCTCCGCACCACGGGCCTGCTGCACCTGGCGTGCCTGACGGCCATGACGCTCCTTGCCCTGGCATGGGCGCTGGACCACTTCGGCTCCGGCCCGCTGGGGTGGGCCGTGGGCGTGGCCGCGGCCGTCGGCGCAGCACTCTCCTTCGGCGGCATCATCCCGATGGCCTGGGCACGGTACGCCGCCGACAGCGCCCTGGTGGTCGTGCTGCCCCTGTGCCACTTCTTCCGCGTGGTCTTCTATCCGCTGGGCCGCGGCATGGGGCCGCTGGACGCCCTCGTGCGCAGGCTGGCGGGCGTGCCTCGCGGCTACCGGCCCCTGTCGCCCATAGACGAGGAAGTCCGCAGCGTCATCGCCGAGGGCGAACGCGAAGGCGTCATCGGCAAAGACCAGAAGGAGATGATTGAGAAGGCCATCCGATTCCCCCGGACCGACGCCG
>VGYT01000138.1 GCA_016872895.1 Planctomycetota bacterium | reverse complement strand
CGGCAAACTCGGCCCCGGAAAAAGTTTTCCACAAAGAAGTATCTATAACTGCCAATATGACAGGCCGCCAAAAACGATCAAAAACCGCAAAATCGGACCCTGTTCCGGTCAAAATCGATCAAAAACGTTCAAAAAGCGCGCGATTTTGCCTTACCTATCTTAACATTTCGCCCCCTCACCCCCTCTGGCGCTAGCGCCAGGGCCGTTTTGCCCCTCCGGAAGGGGCCAAAACGGGCATTTTCGGGGCGCGCCGGGGCGGTCAAAAAGTTATCCACAGGTACGGCAACGGCGGCACCCGGGACCCGGAAAACGGCAACGGCCAACGGCAACGGCGAACGGCGATGGCGAGCAGCCGCGGGCCGGGGGCGCCGGCGCTTGACAAGCGGCTCCGCAAAGGTTACCCAAGATGCCGGAAAGGGGCCGAGCCATGACGCTCAAGCACAATGCCACGGCAATCCGACGGAACCTGGGGAGGCTGGTTGCGGCACTGCTTGTTCTTGGCGCCTCGTGCGGCCGCGGCAGCGCAGAATCCGATGCCCCGCTGCCGCCCGGCGTCCGGGCTGTCTGGGACATCGCCAAGGCGCACCGCCAGACGACGCCCACGCGCGAGCGCGTGTGCCTGAACGGTCTGTGGCGCTGGCAGCCTGCCAGGAAAGGCGCGGAGCAGCCGCCTGCGGATAGTTGGGGGTACTTCAAGGTTCCAGGCTGCTGGCCGGGAATCACAGACTACATGCAGAAGGACAGCCAGACGGTCCACGCCCACGCGAGTTGGAAGGGCGAGAACCTGGGCGGCATCCGCGCGGCATGGTATCAGCGGGACGTGACCGTTCCGAAAGAATGGGCCGGCCGCCGCATCGCCGTCCAGGCGGAATACCTGAACTCCTACGCGGCCGTGTACCTGGACGGGAAGAAGGTCGGCGAGATCCGCTTTCCCGCGGGCGAGGCGGACGTGACGGCGGCGTGCCGCCCCGGCAGCACATACGTCCTGTCGATGCTCGTGGAGGCCATGCCGCTGGCGGGCGTCATGCTCTCGTACAGCGACACCGCCTCGGCCAGGGAGGTCAAGGGCACGGTGGAGCGCCGCGGCCTGTGCGGCGATGTGTACCTGGCGGCGTCGCCCGCAGAGGAACGCATCGAAGACGTCAAGGTGGACACGTCCGTGCGGAAGTGGCAGATATCCTTCGACGCTGCGCTCGGGGGCTTGAAGGCCGGCAGGTCGTACGCCGTTCGGGCGCGGATCGCCGACAACGGCCGCCCCGTGGAGGAGTTCGCCGGCCGGCGGTTCAAGGCGGAGGACATCAAGGAAGGCCGATGGGCGCTTGCGCAGCCGTGGAAGCCCGACAAGATGTGGGACGTTCACACGCCCCGGAACATGTACGACCTGGATTTTGCGCTGCTGGACGAGGGCGGCAAGGTGCTGGACGCCTGGCACACCGTCCGCTTCGGGTTCCGCGAGTTCTGGATAGATGGCCGCGACTTCTTCTTGAACGGGACGCGCATCCTGCTGTCGGCGGTTCCGCTGGACAACGCCCAGGTCGGGGCCGCTGCCGCGACGTACCCTGCCGCGAAGGAAAGCCTGCTGCGCCTCCAGACCTTCGGCATCAACTTCGTTTACACGCACAACTACGGCTGCCAGCCGGGGTCTCACCTGAGTTTCGCGGAGATTCTGCGGGCCGCCGACGACGTGGGGATGCTGGTGGCCCTGTCGCAGCCGCACTTCGGCCACTACGCCTGGGACGCGCCCGACGCCGACGCCAGGAACGGCTACGCCGGGCACGCGGAGTTCTACGTCGGGGCGGCCGGGAACCACCCGTCGGTGGTGATGTACTCGACCAGCCACAACGCCACCGGCTACGGCGAGGACATGAACCCGGACCTTATCGACGGCGTGCACGACAAGCGGGACTCCTGGGCCGCGAACAACCTGAAGAAGGCCCTGCGGGCCGAGGGCATCATAAGGAGGCTCGACCCCGGCCGCATCGTTTACCACCACTCCTCCGGCAACCTCGGCTCGATGCACACGATCAATTTCTATCCGAACTTCGTGCCGGTCCAGGAGATGTCCGACTGGTTCGAGCACTGGGCCGCAGAGGGGGTCAAGCCGCTGTTCCTGTGCGAATACGCCGCGCCCTTCTCCTGGGACTGGGCGATGTACCGCGGATGGTACAAGGGCAAGCGCGAGTTCGGCAGCGCCAGGGTTCCGTGGGAGTTCTGCCTGGCCGAATGGAACTCGCAATTCCTCGGAGACCAGGCGTTCAACATCAGCCCGATGGAGAAGAGAAACCTGCGATGGGAAGCCCAGCAGTTCCGCGACGGCAAAGTGTGGTGTCGCTGGGACTACCCCCACCAACTCGGCTCGAGCGATTTCGACGAGCGGTATCCGGTGCTGGCCATGTACCTTACGGACAACTGGCGGGCATTCCGCACGTGGGGCGTGTCGGCCACCAGCCCGTGGGAATATCACCTGTTCTGGAAGCCCCGCGACGGCGTGGACAGGGGCCGCAAGGCCCTCAAGGTTGACTGGGATGACCTTCAGCGGCCGGGGTTCAGCCCGGACTACATCGACCGGCAGTACGAACGGATGGACCTGGCCTTCGAGCGTTCGGACTGGGTTCCCACGGCCGCCGCGCAGGCCGTCGTCCGCAACAACCGGCCGCTGCTGGCGTACATCGGCGGCAAGGCCGGCCGCTTCACGGAAAAGGGACATAACTTCACCCCCGGCGAAGCGGTCGAGAAGCAGATTATCGTCGTCAACAACTCGCGCGGGCCGGTGTCGTGCGACTGGGAGTGGTCGCTGGGCCTTCCGCAGCCCGTCGGAGGGGCCGGGAAGGCGTCCGTCGAGCCCGGCCGGCAGGCGCTGGTTCCGGTCCGGGCGGCGTTGCCCGCGAACGCGGCCCCCGGCCGGTACAATCTGACCATGAAGGCGAGATTCGCCGGCGGTGAGACGCAGAACGACGCCTTCGCAATCCACGTCATTCCCCGTGCCGGCGCCCCGAAGGCGCCGGCCGCGGTCGCGCTCTGGGACCCGAAGGGGCAGACGGCCGAAGTGCTGGCCGGCATGGGGATCAAATGCCGTCCGGTCGCGGCGGGCGCCGGCCTGTCGGCGCAGGAGATGCTCGTCGTCGGCAAACACGCCCTGACGCTCGACGGGGCGGCGCCGGACATAAGCCGCGTCCGCGACGGCCTGAAGGTGCTCGTCTTCGAGCAGACCGCCGAGGTGCTGGAAAAGCGCCTGGGCTTCCGCGTCGCGGAATACGGTTTGCGCCAGGTGTTCAAGCGCATCGCGGACCACCCGGCCCTGGCGGGGTTGGAGACGGAGCACCTGCGCGACTGGCGCGGCGAGGCGACGGCGTGCCCGGCGCGCCTGAAGTACGATACGCGGCCGATGTACGGCCCGACCGTGCTGTGGTGCGGTATTGCGGTGACGCGGCTCTGGCGCTGCGGGAACCAGGGCAACGTGGCGTCGGTCCTGATGGAGAAGCCGGCGTGCGGCGACTTTCTGCCGATCGCCGACGGGGGCTTCAGCCTCCAGTACAGCCCGCTCCTGGAATACCGCGAGGGCAAGGGCATGGTGCTCTTCTGCCAGATGGACGTAACCGGCCGCACCCAGGCCGATCCTGCCGCGCAGACCCTGGTCCGCAACGTCCTTCGGTACGTGTCCGCTTGGGGGCCCCCGCAGAGGCGCGAAGCGCTCTACGCGGGCCAGCCGGAAGGCCGCAAGCACCTGGAGTCGGCCGGGTTGACCCTGGCATCGTACGCCGCAGGACCGCTCAAGGCCGACAACGTGCTGGTCGTCGGCCCCGGGGGCGGCAAGGACCTGGCCTCGGCGAAGGATGCCGTGGCGGCCTTCCTCCAGGGCGGCGGGCGCCTGCTGGCCGTGGGCCTGAGTGAGCAGGAAGCCGGCGGGTTCCTGCCGATGAGAGTGACGATGAAGAACGGGGAGCATATCAACGCCTTCTTTGAGCCGCAGGCGGCGAACTCGCCCCTTGCGGGCATAGGCCCGGCCGACGTTCACAACCGGGCCCCGCGGTCGATTCCGCTGGTGACCGGCGGGGCGGAAATCGTGGGCGACGGCGTGCTGGCCGCCTCGAAGGATGCCGGGGCGGTCTTCTGCCAGATTGCGCCGTGGCAATTCGAGTACCGGGGCAACTTCGGCCTGAAGAGGACGTTCCGCCGCTCCGCGTTTCTCCTGACCCGTCTCGTGGCCAACATGGGGGCAGCGGGCCGGACGCCGCTCCTGGCCCGCTTCAGCAGCCCTGTGGATGGGTCCGGCGCCCAGAAGCGGTGGCTGGAAGGGCTGTACCTGGATCAGCCCGAGGAGTGGGATGATCCGTACCGCTTTTTCCGATGGTAGTCGGGGCCGGCGCCGAATCAGAGCCGCTCTCCGTAAGGGAGCGGTGCCTTCGCCGGAACACCACGGCACCGCTCCCTTACGGTCGCGGCTCTGAAGGGTCGCGGCTCTGAACGGTCGCGGCTCTGAACGGTCGCGTCTCAGGCAGGACTGCCGCGCGCCGCGGGCAGGAGGCGTTTCATCTCGGCCACGGCGTCTGCGTACCTGGGTTCGTTGGCGAGGTTCGTCAGTTCGCGCGGGTCGCGCTGGTGGTCGTAGAGTTCGGCGCCCTGCTTGCCGCCGTCATACTCGGTGTACCGCCAGCGTTCGGTTCGGACGCTGTAGCCCATGAAGGCGTTCTGTGCCGCGCCGCGCCGGAGTTGCGTGTACGCGGGGCGGTTCCAGGCGGCCGCCGGGTCGTCCAGGAGCGGCCGGAGGCTCGCGCCCGCCAGGCCGTCGGGCGGCGCCAGGCCGCACAGGTCGGTCAGGGTGGGATACAGGTCGAGCGTCTCGACGATGCGCGGCGAAATCCTGCCGCGGGCCTTCGCACCGGGGGCGGCAATGATGAGAGGCACGCGGGCCGATTCCTCGAACAGGCTCATCTTCTGCCACAGGCCGTGCTCGCCCAGGTGGTATCCGTTGTCGCCCCAGAAGACGACGATGGTGCGGTCGGCCAGGCCCAGGCGGTCAAGGGCGTCCAGGACGCGGCCCAGTTGGGCGTCCATGTACGAGATGGAGGCGAAGTACGCGCGCGTGGCCTTGCGGCAGTCCAGGTCGCTGAAGCCGTAGTTGGGCTGCTTGACCGGGAGCGCGGCGGCGGGGATGTCGCTGCGGTCGTCGGGCGGGTCCTTCGGCAACTCGATCCGCTCAGGGGCGGGGTAGAGATCGAAGTACTTCTTCGGCACGATCCAGGGGACGTGCGGCCGGTAGAACCCGCAGCCGAGGAAAAAGGGCTTGTCCTTGTGCGCCTCCATGAGCCTGATGGTCTCGGCGGCCACCTTGGCGTCGGTGTACTCGTCGTCGGCCCCCTCGGACTCGTACCAGGCAAGCGCCGCGCCGAGGCCCTTGCTGACGGCCGCGTGGAGGTTGGTTACCTTGCCCTCCTCGTCCTTGTCTCGGCCTCGCGGGTTGACCACCTCGTCCCACGACTTGGCGTCGTCCAGGCCGCTGGTACCGATGTCGCTCGGCACGCCGTAGTGGTAGAGTTTGCCGACGCGGGCCGCGAAGTAGCCGTTCCGCCGGAAGACCTGCGGCAGCGTTACCACGTCGGGGATGGTGTCGCGGAAGTGGGTCTTCAGGTCGTACACCCTGGTCCGGTCGGGGCGCAGCCCCGTGAAGAGCGAGGTGCGGCTGGGGCTGCACAGCGGGAACTGGCAGTAGCAGTGCTCAAAGGCAACGCCCCTGGCGGCAAGCCGGTCGGTGTGCGGCGACTTTACAACGGGGTGCCCGAAGCAGCCGAGGGCGTTGTTCAGATCATCCACGGCGATGAACAGGACGTTGTACTTTTTCTTGTCGGCGGCGCCAGCGGCGGCGGCGGCAGCGCCCGCCGGTGCAGCCCGTGCAAGGGCGGCGCCGGACGGCAATACGAACCGCCCCGCCGCGGCGAGGCATCCCATGCGGACGAACTCGCGGCGCGTAAGCATCGGCATGCTCCTTTGCAATCGTGACGTGCCCGGTCGATAGATTGCGGCCCGGAACGCCCTGGTGCAAGTTTTTTCCCGCCGCAAGGAGCGCCTCACAGGTCGCGCAGCATCAGCAGGACCTCATGGACGACCTTCTCGGCGGCCGCCGGGGCGAACGGGCTGCTCTGAACCTCGTAGCCGCCGGCGGGGTAACTTTCCCTGGTCGGCAGGTAACCTGCGGCGCCGTTGCAGTGCGTGATGATGAAGGTGTGCGGAAATGGGGACGCGGCCTTGACGGCCCTGCCGATGTCGTTGAAGACCTCGCCGCCGAGGCCGACGAACGCCGTTTCGCCCACGCGGCCGGCCGTGACGTTGAACTCCACGGGCGCATCGGCGGCGGTCTCGGCGGTCTGGCCGCGAGGCTTTCCGGGCAGGCTCAGCGTCTTGAAGGCCGTCCTGACGGGGCCGGCCGCGACGGGTTTCTGCATCCTGTTCAATACGTGCACGACTTCCTCGCCGAGCATCGTGCCCATGAGCACCGGCTCGGGAACCCAGCCGCCGTCCGTGTCGAACTTCGGGAGGACGCGGAACCAGGGGTCGATGTCGCCGGAGGCGCCGGCGAAGGCCGGGGCGACGACGCCTGCGCCCAGGCGCCTCTCGAGGAACTGCTCGGCCAGGCCGTGGACGTCGCCCCCGACGAGGTAGTTCTTCGGGCCCATCGCCGTGCTGTGCGTGGCGTAGGCGAAGAGGACGGCGGCAAGGTCGCCCGTGCCCGCACGGGAGACCCGAAGGACCTGGACTTCGCGGTCGGTGAGGACGGCGGGGTTGCGGCCGAGGATGATCCGCGGATTGCCGGCCGCGTCCTTCGCCGGCTCGCGGCGGTTCACGCCGACCGGAGACGAACCGGACCCGGCGGCAATCTCGGCGGGCGAGAGGGCGGCAAGCGCCTCGCGCACCGCGTCAACCAGTTGCGCCTGGAGCGTGCGGGTGTACTCGACGTTATTCGGGTGGCCCTTCTCGCTGTTCAGCGTCAGGCTCGGTGCGCTGTGCGTGTGGATGGCAGCCAGGAAAAGTTCCGACGGCTCCAGGCGGCAGGCGGCCAGGATGGCTTTGCGGGTGCTGTCGGCCGTCCCGTCGTAGAAGCCGATGGAGTCGGTGGAGACGAGCACGAGGCGCCTGCCGCCGTGCTCGAACGCCACGACGCGAGCGCACAGCGGGTCGTGCACGCCCTGGGAGAGGTCCTTTCGAGATGCGTAGCCGGCCAGCGTGACGGGCTTCGCCGGCGTGATGTCCTTCCTGGCGGCGGCGGCCCGCAAGGCGTCCGGCGGTTCCGCCGAGACGGCGGCCCCGCACAGGAGCAGCCAGGCGGCGGCCGCAACTTGCGCGAGCGCAAGTTCCGGCAGGAACGGCTTCATTCGGGTCATGGTTCACCTTTGCCGAGCACAGACGCCCGACAAGCCCCACGCACCGCGTGGGGATTGCGGGACGCGGACGCCCGATAAGCCCCACGCATCGCGTGGGGATTGCGGGACGCGGACGCCCGATAAGCCCCACGCACCGCGTGGGGATAAATCGTGGCAGCATCTTCCCCCGGCGGTGCCGGGGGCTTGATCATCGTTGCATTCGGGCATCCTCCCCCGGCAGTGCCGGGGGCTTGCGGCTCCGCGTGAAGGCCCAAGCGGCCTTGCCGTATCATTCAACCGCAACCTGGCTGACGGTGTAGCGGCCCTCTTTTTCCGGGGCGTCGATTGCCAGGCGGAACGGGCGGCGCTGGCCGGACGGGTCCACCAGGGCGAGCGCCAGGGCGTACTGGCCGGCCCTGAGCGCGGGCGGCACTTGAAATGATTCGGCCACGTGGTGTTCGCCGGGCAGCCAGTCGCGGGGGTCGGCCCTGGCGTCGGCCGTGAGGGCGGGCCGTCCTTCGGCATCGAGCAGGAAAAGGCGCAGCACATAGGGGCGGTAGAGTTTGCCCACGCCCACGTTGGCCCATTTCATGTCCAGGGCGAGGGGGGCGCCGCGCTTCACGGTTCTCTCGTGGGCCAGTTCGCGCAGGACGAGGCGGGCGCCGGCCAGGCGGGCGAGTTTCTCCAGTTGAGGCACGGCTTCCGGCGGCACGCGGCCGACGTTGTCGTTGATGAGTGTGACGTGGTTAGCGAGCATGAAGTTTACGGCCGCGTCGAACGGCCAGTTGCGCGACTTGAGATAGTCGTAGTTGCCGAACCACTCGAAGACGACGGGGGCGCGTTTCCACGTGTCGGCCATGCCTGCGGCGGCGGCGTATTTCTTGGAGCCGATCCAGTTCTGCTCGTGCCAGGGCGAGCCTACGCCGTCTCGCCTGAAGCCCGTTCCCTGGGCCAGCGCGTAGGGGAGCACTTCGGCGTCGTCGGACATGAAGACCAGCGGCGTTTTGCGGAAGGCGCGCAGGTACATGTCCACGATTTGCCTGCGCACGGCGACGGGGGCGGGGTGCGGCGTGTGCCATTCGCCCCAGATTCCGTAGGAGCCGATGTCGAGGAACTCCACGTCGTGGCGGCCGTCGTAGCGGCGGCCCATCGCGGCCAGGAACTCGCCGTGCCGCGCGAGATAGATGGGGTCGGCGTATTCGGGTTCGATGCGCGGGATGCGTTTGCCGCCGCTGGTGGGGTCGTCGCCGCCGCGCAGATACTCGTGGCCCTTGCAGCCGGCGTCGAACAGCCACTTGGGCGAGGTGTAGTAGCCGGCGCTGTGGGCGCTACAGGTCATGACGCGCATGGCCACGGCGGCGCCGCGCGGCTTCCAGGCGGAGATGACGTCGTCGATGAGGTTCCAGTTGTACTTGCCCTGCTCCGGTTCGGCGTCGGCCCAGTTGAAGCGGATATAGACGACGGAGCAGGGGAATCGCGGCTCGCCCTTCGGGCTGCGCTGCTGGCTCATCCAGCCCTGGCCGGCGTTGGCGAAGAGCGTGTCAACTTCGCTGAACCGGACGCGGACGGCGGCGGCGGCGGCAGCGTCTGCGCCAGAAGCGGCGGCAACAGTGCTGCCGCGGGCGGGAGCAATCGGCGCCTGCCCGCCGCCGGCCGGTGCAAGGGGTAGAAGCAGCGCGGCGGCCGGCAGCAGAGCGAGAACGGCCGGGTTGTTCCGCATGCCGAGGTCCTCCCTTTTCCTACAGCGGCGCCTGTGCTTTGGCGCAGCGGGCGCGGTCCAGGCGGATGAGTTCGCCCTCAGACAGTATCCACACCGCCTCCGGCGTCTCGACCACGCGGTGGCCGCCGAGGGAGTCGGTCTGCAAGTCGCCCACCGCCCATGCGTCCGGGCCGCGCCGGGGCAGTTCCGTCCAGTCGTCCGCCCACGCCGGCTCGGCTCCGGTTTCGCCGGGCCGCACCTCGCCCCACGGCAGCCACGTGAAACGTCCCCAGTCGGGCGACTGCGGGTCGAGCGTCTTGAACTCCACCTTGCCGGAGGCCAGGTCGTAGCGGCCGTACTGGGTCTCCTTGGAAACCTCGCCATTCGGCCGCAGGTATCGCACGATTTCCAGCGCGCGGCCGTCCGCGGCTGCACCCATCCAGCCCACATCGCCATCGGCGACCCGCTTCCACTCCTCCGGCCCCGCCGGCCTCTCGTACGCGCCAGTAAGGTTGGCGACAAAGAGCCTGCCGGCGGCCTGCACGAGGAACTTGATGGGCGCTTTCATTGTGTAAGAATGCACGCCCTTCTCGTCCTTGTACTGGCCCGAGAAGGTCCGGGGCACGCCCGGCAGTGTGGCGGGGAACTGCCATCGGCCTTCGGCGAAGCGGCCCAGGCCCGCCGGCGCGCCCCACGCCTCGCCGCGGTAACGGGGCATCTCGCTGGCGGCCCCGCCCCAGGGCCGCCGGTGGAACAGCACCCAGGCCCCGCCATCCCCGGCCGGCACGATTGTCCGGACGGGGCACCCCGTGCCGATCTCCTGCGGCGACGACCACGACCATTTGTCGCGCTTTTCGTCGTAGCGGCTGATCCCCTGCTCGCCCAGGACGCCGAACGCCTGGTTTGTGTAGCCCACCCAGAGTTCCTCGCCGACGGCGACGGCCGCCCTGAACGCCGGGTTGCGGACCGGGCTTCCGGTCTCCAGGGTCGTCCACCGCTCGGCCGACCAGCGGCACAGGCCGCGGTCGGTCACGGCGAACAGTTCGCCGCCCTCGGCGATCATGTCGTGGACGGCGTTTGCGCCGAAGTCTTTCTCTGCGTCGAAGATCCGCCACCGGCCGGCGGCGGGGGCGAGCATCGAAATGCACCCGGTCTGCGGCGAGTTCCACCCGCCGTAGCCGCCGCGGGCGGCCACCTGGGAGAAGAGGAAAACGCGGTCGCCCAGGCAGGCGAGTTTCCGCGGCGCCTCGGTCGGCGGTTCACCAGGCTGGCGGGCGCCCGTGCCCCCCTCCGGCGGGTCGACGGCCTCCGGGACCGGGTCGCGCGCAAAGACCGTCCACTGGCCGCCCGCCAGGCGCGCCAGCGCCACCGCCCGGGTCAGCGGCTGGTACCGGCCGACGTAGATGCCCATGCCGAAATAGATCTTGTCGCCGGCCACGCCGTCGCCTTCGCGGAAGCCGATCCACAGGTCGTCGCCCGCCGCCTCCAGGAGCGTGACCCAGCGCACGGGGCGGCCGCCGACGGCTGCGACCCTCTCCCATCGGCCTGCCTGCGGGTCGAAGCGCGAAAGGCCGCCTGCGCCCCACGCTTCCTTCTCAGGATCGTAAATGTCTGCACACGCGGCCCAGAGCGACCCGCCGGCCGCCGCCAGGTGCGTGACGATGTTGCCCGCCAGGCCGTCGGTCCGGGTGTAGCGGACCGGCGGCCCCCCGCCGTTGGGCGCGGCCTCCACGAAACTCTGGGCGTCGAGCGCCGCCAGCAGGCCCGACCACGTCATCGGCCGCGTGAAGGCTTCGCCGGGCTGCGGCGTCTCGGCCTTGCTGCGGAAGTCCGTCGGCTGCATCGCCCGCCACGTCCGGCCCGCAAACGCCGCCGAGGCCGCCGCTTCGTAGGGCGGCCGCTTCTCCCCGGAAGCGTAATAGACGCACAGCAGGCCCGGCCCCGCCAGGTGGATGTCACGCGCGGCAGGGTCGGGCGGCGGCGGAAACCCCTGCGGCCGGACGCGCGGCCAGCCATCGGCCACCGTCACGCGCCCGACCACCGCCCCGCTCGCGCGGTCCAGCAGAACTCCGCTGCGGCCGAAGTCGATGGCTATCCGGTTCTGGCCGACCCGCAGCGCCTAGAACCCGACGCGGTCGCACGGCCCGCCTTCGTAGGCGAACACTCGGACGGCGTCGCGAGGGACGGGCGTGCCCGTCTTGGCGAGCGACCTTTCGCCCGGCTTTTTCCCGGCGATCCTGCGGAACTCAAGGGCAGACGGCGGCGGCTGGTCAGCGGCTGCGGCGGCCCGCAGGGCGTCGGGCGCATCGGCGGCGAGCGCTGCCCCGCACAGCAGCAGCCCGGCGCCCGCCGCAACTTGCGCGCGGGCGCCACGTGCCCGGAGCAGTTCGGCAGCGGAACGGAAGCAATACAGCATGGCGCCCCCCCCAGGTTCACGGTGCGGTCATGAATTCCCCGGGGCCGAGCAGCCGGCCGCAGCCCTCCACAAACATTCGCGCGGAAGCAAGGGCCTCGCGGGCCTGCGCTTCGGTTACGTGCACGGTTTCTCCGTAGTCGCCGATGCCGCGGAGGTCGAAAAGCCGTCCGAACGCGCGCCCGTGTTGTTCGGCCAGCAAGCCTGTACGGACGAAATCCTTGTGGACGGCCGCCTGCACGCCCGTATGCTTGGAGAACTCCCTGCCCCGCGAGAGCAGCAGCGCGCAGGCTGCATAGAAGGCGGCGTAATAGGCGCGAGAGGCGGCGAAGTCGGCGTGGCCGGAATCCAGGAGCACTTGGGCCGCCTCAAGGGACTCCACCGAGCGCTGCCAGTTGGCACGTATTTCATCCAGCGGATGGGCGGAGGTCAAACGGGCACCCCCTCCCGCCTGACGTTGCGGTAGAGTTGAAGCCGTCCCGCCTCGTATTCGTCTTCTGCGGCCGCCTTGGCGGAAATATATCGCTCGCTCTCCAATTGAAGCGGGTAGAGCAGATCCACCACGTGCAGTGTCTCGCTCACTACGTCCACCGGCCCCTGAAGCACAACGAGCAGGTCAATGTCGCTCTCCGGCCCCGCCTGGCCGCGAGCCGCCGACCCGAACA
>VGYT01000137.1 GCA_016872895.1 Planctomycetota bacterium | reverse complement strand
CACCCGCGGGACTTCAGGCGCGCAATCATCTCGTTGAGATATGCGCGGCTCTCCGGCCGCAGGCGGCCGTACACCAGTTCGTCGAAGATGACCCGGTTGATGCCGGCGCGGTCCGATTCGTCCGGCGTTTCGGTCTCCATTCCGGCGGCGGCGGCCGCCTCGCGGTAAACGGGCCCTTCCATGAGGTACCGCGTCCCCACGACGCCGAGGCGCCTGTATCCCCGGGCGGCGGCCTCGCGCACGACCTCCTCGGCGATGTGCAGCCAGGGGCGCGGGCTGTCGCGCACGAGGAGCGGCAGGGCCTGGTGGATGGTGTTGTCGGGGCAGATGAGCACCTGCGCGCCGACGGCCGCCAGGCGGCGGGCCGAGTCGAGCATCAGGTCGGCCACGGCCTGCCAGTTGCCCGCCTCGATGTGCGCCATGTACCGCGCCAGCGGATGCGTGTGCATCGAAACTTCTGGATGGTTGTGGCGGCCCATGCGGTCGGCCGCCTCGGTGCACAGGGTGACGTAGCAGAGCGCGGCCCCCTCGGCGCTGCACGCGACGATGCCGATGTGCCTGGCCATGGCGGAGGCTCCTTGCGGATGCTCTCGATGTGTAAACCGCTGCGGTCCGCCGAAGTGTCGCCGGCTGTGTTCGCACGGCCGCGGAATATTTCTTGAGGACTGGTGCGGGGCGCGTATCCTTGAAGTATTGCAGGGCAGGGCGGGCGGATGCCCGCGGAAAGGTTGCATATGAGAAGGCCGACACGTCGGGAGTTCCTGAAGGGGCTCGTCATCGGGGGCGCGGCGGCTGCGGCGCCGTACGTCGTCCCTTCGCGTGTGCTGGGGCTGGACGGCGGGGCGGCGCCCAGCGACCGCATCGCCATGGCCATCATCGGCGCGGGCAGCCGCGGCACGGGCGTCATGGGGCACTTCCTGCGCGAGGCGGACGTGCAGTGGATCGCCGTCTGCGACTGCCGCCAGGAACGCCAGAAGGCCGGCAAGGCCGCCGTCGACAAGCATTACGGCAACGCCGACTGCGCCGCGTACACGGATTTCCTGGAACTCCTTGCCCGCCCGGACCTGGACGCCCTCCTGATCGCCACCAAGTGTCACTGGCACGCGCTGGCGTCCATCTATGCCGCCAAGGCCGGCAAGGACATGTATTCCGAGAAGCCCTGCACGCTGACCATCGGCGAGGGCCGCGCGCTGGTAGAGACGATGAAACGCCTGGGCACGGTCTACCAGGCGGGCCACCAGCGGCGCTCGGTGGACTCGTTCCGGTTCATGGCCGAGGTCGTCCGCAAGGGCATGATCGGCAAGGTCCGCACCGTAATCTGCCAGAACTGGGCGGGCGGGGCGCACAAGCCCGAAGCGCCGCAGCCCGTGCCCCCCGGCTTCGACTACGACCGGTGGCTCGGCTGGACGCCCTGGCATCCGTACACGCCCGTCCGGGTGCGCGGCAGCACCGAGTTTTGGGACACGGGCGGCGGCATCCTCATGGACATGGGCTGCCACTGGACCGACATGGCGCAGATGGTCCTGGGGACCGACGAGACGGGGCCGGTCCAGTACGAGGGCGAGGGCGTGTTCGACCCGGCGGCGTTCAGCGACACGCCCCTGACGTGCGAGGTCCGCTGCACCTACGCCGGCGGCCCGACGATGGTCCTGCGCTCGAGCGGCAAGTTCGAGGACCGCTACATCCGTTTCGAGGGGGCCGAGGGCTGGATACAGATAATGGACGGCACGAACGAGGTTACCGCGCAGCCAGCGTCCATCCTGAAGATGCGCGGCATATCGGCGAAGGGATGGGGCGACGCGGGCGACCACGTGCGGAACTTCCTGGACTGCGTGCGCACGCGCGGGCGGACGACGTGTCATCCGGAGTCGGCCCATCGCGCCACCACCATCGCCCATGCCGCGAACATCTGCCTGCGGCTGGGGCGCAAAATACGCTTCGACCCGCGGACGGAGCGGTTCGACGACGCCGAGGCGAACCGCATGATGCACCGGCCCCTGCGCGCGCCGTGGCACCTGTGAGGGGCAGGGCACGTTCACCCGCCGCCGGCGCGGCGGCGTTCAGCACGTTCGGCCGCCCGTCTTGACGGGCGCTTCTCCGAGGCGAGGTGAAACTCAATGATTCGACGGAATACGTTCATGGTGGCGCCGGCGGCCTGCTGCGCGCTGCTGCTGGGCGCTTCGCTGGGCGCGGCGGGCGAGGCCCCGCAGCCTGACAAGCCGGTCACGTGGGCCGACATCGAGAAGGCCGTTGCTGCCCTGGCCGACTACGACCTGGGCAAGCCGCAGGAGCCCGTTACGGAAGTCGAGCGCGTCCTGCGCGCCACGGCCGGCCGGCCCGACATGCGGCAGCACCTGGAAGAGGAACTGGTCCGCGTGCTTGAGTCGCGCGCCAGCGCAGAATGTAAGTACTTCATCTGCCGCATGTTGTGGCGCGCGGGCGGCGCCGCCTCTCGCGCGGAACTCTGCAAGATGCTCCGGGACGAGAAGACGGCGCACCTGGCGTGCCTGGCGATGGGCACAGACCCGTCGCCGGAGGCCGCCGAGATTCTGCGCCTATCGCTCGGGGCAGCGGAGGGCAAGGCCCTGGTTTGCGTCATCGGCGTCCTGGGCGACCGGCGCGACGAGGCAAGCGTGGAGGACCTCGGACTCCTGGCGGGGTTGCAGGATCCGGCGGTCGCCGAGGCCGCGCTGGCGGCCCTGGGGCGTATCGGCAGCGCGGCGGCCGCCGATGCCCTCGCCGGGTTCCGCGCAAGCGCGGACGTGAAGGTCAAGCAGCAGGCGTGCCTTGCGTCGCTTCAGTGCGCCCGGCACCTGGCGGCCGCGGGCAGGAGGGACGAGGCCGCGGCCATCTACCGCGGCGTGTCGGCAGCGGGCGGGTCGGAACTGCTGCGCCGCGGCGCCCTGGCGGGGCTGCTGGACCTGGACGGCCCGGCGGCGGTCGCGCTGGCCCTTGCGACGCTGCGCAGCGACAACCGCATGATGCGGGCCACCGCCATCAGGGCGATCCCGAACCTTCAGGGCGAGGGTATCGCCGAGAAGTTTGCGGCCGAGATGCCCAGCCAGCCGGCTGCCGTCCAGGCGCTCATTATCGAAGCGCTTGCCGGCCGCAAGGAGCCGGCCGTGCTCCCCGCCGTCATGTCGGCCGCGCGCAGCCCTGCCCCGGAGGTCCGGACGGCCGCCCTGAAGGCGCTCGCCCGCGTCGGCAACGCCGCGAGCGTGCCCGTGCTGGCCCTCGCGGCCGCCGAGGGCGAGACCGACGAGGAGAAGCGGACGGCACTCTTCACGCTCCGCAATCTTGCCGCCAGGGACGTGGACGCCGCCATCGTCGAGAGCATGAAGGCTGCGCGGCCGGAGGCGCGCGCGGCGTTGATTGATGTCCTGCACGACCGCGGCGCGGCCGTGGCCGTGCCCGCTCTCCTGAAGGAGGCCGGCGGGGCGGATGCGGCCGTGCGCAGCGCGGCCTTCAAAGCGCTGGGCCGGCTGGCCTCGGCAGAGCACCTCCAGGCGATGCTGGACCTGCTGATGAGCCTTGCCGGCGCGGCGGCGTGCCCGGAGGCCGAGGCGGCTGCCGTAGCCGCGGCCCGTCAGGTTCCCGACGAGGCCGCTCGCGCCGACGCCGCGATTGCCGCGCTCGCGAAGGCGGCCGGCGCGGAGACCAAGGAAACGCTCCTGCGCGTCCTGCGCGGCATCGGCAACCCGAAGGCGCTGGGCGCGGTGCAGGCCGCGCTCAAGGATGCCGACCCGAAAGTGCACGAGGCCGCCGTCCGTGCGCTGGCCGACTGGCCCGATGGCCGCCCCTTTGCCTCTCTTCTCGAAGTCTGCCGCCGGGCGCCCAGCGACACGCTGCGCGTGGTGGCGCTTCGCGGTTGCGTGCGGATGCTGGGTTTGGCGGGGGGACCGCCGTCGCCGGAGACGCTCAAGGGCTACGCCGACCTGATGGCCCTTGCCAGGCGTCCGGACGAGAAGCGCCTGGTGCTGGCGGCGCTGGGCACGGTGGCGCACCCGTCGGCGCTGGCCCTGGCCGAGTCGTGCCTGGCGGACGAGGCGGTCAGGGCCGAGGCCGCGATGGCCGTCATAAGCGCCGCGCGGACCATGGCGGGCACTTATCGGGCGGAGGCCAGGGCGGCGCTTGAAAAACTCGCGGCAGAGACCACAAACGCCGAACTCAGGAAGCAGGCGCAGGAGGCCCTCCGCCAGGTGACAGGCCCCGGCACGCCGAATCGGCGCTAAATCGGCCCCAAAACCTTGTTGACGCGGGGCAAAAGCGCGTGTACTCTGTACACGGCTTCAGGTGGGGTCCCTCGGTCCGAGCAGGAAGGAGAAGTGCCATGTCGGAGCGGAAAATCACACGGCGTGAGTTCGTCAAGGAAAGCACTATCGCAGCAGCGGGGCTGGCGGCGGCCGCGGCGGCCGCCCACGCAGGTCAGGCTGACACCAGGAAGGTCCTCAACTACAACCCCAACATGGAGTACCGGCCCTGCGGCAAGACGGGCCTGACAGTGTCGGCCGTCGCCATGGGCGGCCACTGGAAACGCATCGAGGAGGTGGTTCCCGGCCTCACGGGCAAGAGTTGGCTGGCATATAACATCGACGACCCGGGATTCCAGAAGAACCGCTACGAGGTCGTCACCAAGTGCATGGAGGTGGGCATCAACTGGATAGACGCCTGCACCATCCAGGAAGTGATGGCCTACAGCAAGGCCCTCAAGGGCCGCCGCGACAAAATGTACCTGGCCTGCTCGTGGTACCAGAACGAGTTGCGGAACGCCAGTTTCCGTACCGAGAAGGCCCTGCTGGAGACGCTCGATAAGGGCATGAAGGACGCCGGCCTGGATTACGTGGACCTGTGGCGCATCACGATGCACGAGCAAAGCGTCAAGCACACCGATGGCGAGGTCGAGGAGATGATGAAGGCCCTCGAAGCCGCCAGGAAGTCCGGCAAGGTCCGGTTCACCGGGTTCTCGTCCCACCACCGCGAGCACATCAGAGGAATGATCGAGAAGTACCCGACCATTGTCGACGCCTTCTGCACGCCGTACACGTTCAAGACGATCGAGAAGCCCCAGGACAGCATGTTCGACGCCGTGCGCAAGCACCAGGTGGGCGTCTTCGGCATCAAGCCTTTCGGCGGCAACTCGCTCTTCAAGGGCGGCGCTTCGCAGGGCAACGCTACGGCAAAGGACCACGACGACCTTGCGCGGCTGGCCATTCGCACGATCCTGACGAACAAGTCTCTGACGGCGCCCATCCCCGGCATGATAAGCACCCAGCAGGTCGACAACATTGTCAAGGCGGTCAAGGAACCGCGGCAACTGAGCGCGGCCGAGCGTGAGAGATTCAGCAAGGCCGCTGAGCAGGCCTGGGCCAGCCTGCCGCAGGAGTACTGCTGGCTGAAGGACTGGGAGTACGTCTGAGCCGGCGCAGTTGTGCCCGGCAGCGCTTTCCAAGCGGCGGTTCTCCCGACCCGCCGCGCCGTGTGGTTTTAGGCAGGAGTGGCGACCATGTCCGAAAAGGGCCTTACGCGGCGCCAGTTCGTGCAGGCGGGCGCCCTGGCGGCAGGGCTGGCGGCGGGGGCGGCGGCCACGGCCGCACAGGCCGGCCAGGCCGACACCAGGAAGATCCTCAACTACAACCCCGACATGGAATACCGACGCCTGGGCAAGACCGGCCTCATGGTCTCGGCCGTCTCGCTGGGCGGGCACTGGAAGCGCATCAACAAGATGGTCCGCGCAGCGGGCGTCGGCTGGCTGACCGCCGACATCAACGACCCCGACTTCCAGAAGAACCGCTACGACGTGGTCGCCCGGTGCATAGAAGCGGGCATCAACTACATTGATGCCTGCTGCGGCGCCGAAGTCATCGCCTACACGCGGGCGGTCAAGGGCCGCCGCGACAGAATCTATATGGGTTTCTCGTGGTGCGAGAAGGAAATTCGCCACCCCGACTACCGCACCAAGGAGGCGCTCCTGAAGGTTTTTGAAGACGGCCTGGAGACCTCCGGCCTTGACTACGCCGACCTGTGGCGAATAACGATGCACGAGCAGTCGGGCCGCCACACCGAGGGCGAAGTAGAAGAGATGATGAAGGCCCTGGAAACGGCCAAGAAGCAGGGCAAGGCGCGATTCATCGGTTTCTCATCCCACGACCGGCCGCACATCGTCCGCATGATCGAGAAGTACTCGCCCCTGGTTGATGCCATCTGTACGCCATACACGGCCAAGACTAAGGAACTGCCGCAGGACGGCATCTTTCAGACCGTTCGCAAGCACGACGTGGGCGTCTTCGGAATCAAGCCGTTCGCCTCCAACTTTCTGTTCAAGGGCGACGGTTCGCTTGACAGCCCGGCGGCCAAGGAAGACGATGAACTGGCGCGCCTGGCCGTCCGCTGCATCCTGTGCAACCCGGCCATCACCGCGCCCATTCCGGGGCTTATCAACACGCACCAGGTGGACAACATGGCCCTGGCGGTCAAGGAGCGCCGGCAACTTGACCGGGCCGAGAAGGCGCGCCTTGACCGGGCGATGGACGAGGCCTGGGCGAGCCTGCCGCCAGATTACCAGTGGCTCAAGGACTGGGAGTACGTATAGGAGAGCCATGAGCGGCATGAGCATCACGCAACGAGACATAGGCGCCATGGCCACGCGGCTGCGTGGCCATGTTTTGACCTGCGTGGCTGCATGCCTGGCGGCGGCGGCGGTGGCAGCGGGCGGCTGCGAGAACCGCCCTGCCGCGCAGCAGCCGAGGGCAACGGAGAACCGGCCTGCTGCCGAGTCGCCTGCCGTGCCGGAAAAACCTGCGGCGCCTGCACCTGACGGGAGCGCGGCCGGTAATCGGGCAGCGGCTGCGCCAGCGGCGGGAGCGGCCGGACAGGATGACGCGCCGCCCACCGCCGCCACGACCGCTGCGTCGCCTGGGGCTTCATCTTCGGCGGCGCCGCCCCGGCGCGTGGCCGACAACGACCGCTGCCACGTCTGCCACGTGAACTTCGGCGAAGAAGTCCTGTCCGTCAGCCACGCCGCCAATAACATCGGCTGCGAGCGCTGCCACGGACCGTCCGACGAGCACTGCTCCGACGAGGGCAACATAACCGCGCCCGATATCATGTTCGCCCGCGAGAAGATTGGCGCGGCCTGTAAGGAGTGCCACCCCGACCCGATGGAGCGCATGGTTCTTGACGCGCGCTACTGCCTGTTCGTGCCCCTGACGGCCGAAGAAAAGGCAAAGGTCTGCACCGACTGCCACGGCTCGCACCGCGCGAACGTCCGCACGGTGCGATGGGACAAGGCTACCGGCAAGTTGATAGAAGAGCCCGACGCCGACAAGTAACCGCCGGCGGCGCTATTTCACCTCCACCCACTTGCCCGACTTGGCGCTCTTGAGAACGGCGTCGCAGACCTTCTGCGTGGCCAGGGCGTCGCGGAACGTGGGCGGGCACGGCTCGCCCTTTGCTGCTGCAGCCAGGAAGTCGGCTATCTGGTGGACGAACGTCTCGGCGTAGCCTATCTGGAGGCCCGGCACCCACCACTTGTCCATGTACGGATGGCCGCCGCCGTGGTCTGTGACGTGGATGCTGCGCCAGCCGCGCAACTTGCCCTCGTCGCGGTGGTCGAACCACTGGAGGCGGTGCAGGTCGTGCAGGTCCCACCGGATGGACGCCTTTTCGCCGTTGATCTCAAACGTGTACAAGGCTTTATGCCCGCGCGCGTACCGCGTGGACTCGAAGTTGCCGAGCGACCCGTTCTGGAACCGGCAGAAGAACGTGCAGGCGTCGTCTATGCCGACGGGCTCCACCTTGCCGGTCTCGGCGTGCTTGCGCTCCTTGATGAACGTCTCGGTCATGGCGTTGACGCGCGTTATGGGCCCGTTGTGCCACGTGGCGGTGTCTATGCAGTGGGCCAGCAGGTCGCCCGTTACGCCGCTGCCGGCGGCCTTGACGTCGAGGCGCCACGTGGCCATGCCGCCCTGCGGCACGTCGGCGCTGATGGTCCAGTCCTGGAGGAAGTTGGCGCGGTAATGGAAGATGCGGCCGAGGCGGCCTTCCTCGATGAGGCGCTTGGCGAGCGTGACGGCGGGCACGCGGCGGTAATTGAACGACACGATGTTGGGCACCTTGGCCTTCTCGACGGCCTCGACCATCTTGGCGGCCTGGGCCGAGTCAAGGGCCAGCGGCTTTTCACACACGATCATCTTGCCGGCCTTGGCGGCGGCGACGGCGATCTCGGCGTGCACGTTGTTAGGCACGCAGATATCGACCACGTCGATGTCCTTGCGGTCGATGACTTTGCGCCAGTCGGTGCACCACGACTCGTAGCCCCACCGCTCGGCGAAGGCCCTGGCCTCGGCCTCCACCAAGCCGCACACGACCTTCAGGACGGGCCGGTACGGCACGTCAAAGAAGTGGCTCACCTTGCGGTAGGCGTTCGAGTGGGTACGGCCCATGAAGCCGTAACCGATCAGGCCTACGTTGAGCGTTTTAGCCATGGTCGTAGTCTCCTGAACCGTTGCGTGCGCGCTCGCCGCCGGCTCGCGGCCAACTATGCGCGTCGCCGTGCCCGGCCGCGGCTCTGCTCGTCTATTTGCTCCAGCCGTGCGCGTCGCGCACGGCGATGCACGCGGCGAGGATATCGTTCCACGTTTGCGGCTTCATCATGACCGCGTTCGGGAACATGCAGCCGTCCCAGCAGACGTGCCGGATGCGCCTGGTGACCTTGCCCTTCTCGTCGCGCAGCCAGAAGCCGGCGTGGCGCGGGATGTCGAGTTTGCCGTTCGGGTCGTTCGGCAGGCAGTGGCGGCCGGTCTTATCGTGGCTGCCGGAGCCGTGGACGGTTCCGTCGTTCTGTGCGATGTGAAGGTCAATGGTCCAGGGGCGCAGGGCCGCGGTGAGTTTCCGGAGGCCCTCGTCCAGGGCGGCCTTGTCCTTGAGGTCCGCGCCGGCGGGGAGGATGGCGTCTTCGGGGGCGTTGTAGCCCATCAGGTAGAGCATCGTGTGGGCCATGTCGGCCTGAAAGCCGAGGGTCTTGGGCTGGTTCACCATTTCCAGGAGCGCGAGCATCTTTTTCCATGAGTGCATGCCGCCCCAGCAGATTTCGCCCTCGGCGGCGAGGCGTTCGCCGTGGTCCTCGGCGATGCGGCACGACTCGCGGAACGTCTCGGCGATGCGCCTGGTGTTGCCCTGGGGGTCCGCGGCCCACTCGGCGGGGCCGACGGCCGAGTCGATGCGCACGATGTCGTACGGCCGGGCGCCAAGTTCGCGGAGTTTCCTGGCGATGCGGCAGCCCTTCCTGACCTGGGCGAGGAACTTCTTGCGGTCGGCCTCGCCGCCGGCGGCCGACCCGCCGCCCGTGGGCGGCCACACGGGAGCCACCACCGAGCCGATAACCAGGCCGCGAGTGCGCACCTTGTCGGCCAGGCGCGCAAGGTCGGCGTCCGTGGAGTCGATGCTCACGTGCGGCTCAAACAGGAACAGGTCCACGCCGTCGAACTTCAGGCCGTCCACTTCGGCGGCGGCCGTCAGGTCGAGCATCGTATCGAGGTCGATGAACGGCTCGGCGCCCGGCGACCCCTTGCCGACGACGCCCGGCCACGCGGCGTTGTGCAGTTTCGGAAATGCGTTGGGACGTTTTGCGGCCATGGTGCAGGCGCTCCTTACTTGCCGCGCTTTGCCTTGGCGGGCGGCTTGCCGCCGATGTCCGGGGCGTCGGGGTTCACCTCGGGGCCGAAGTACCGCAGGACGACGAGCGGCTCGGTCTCGGAGGTGTTCTCATAAACGACGCCCGCCTTCGCGGCCGACTCGGCCACGAAGACCTCGTCGTCCGTCAGGTCGTGGAAGCGGATGACCTTGGGCGCGTTCAGGCGCAACTTGCCGATGGCCCCCTCGCCCTGGACGGTGATGAGGCCATAGGCGCCGCCGTCGCGCACCGTGACCTTGGCGCCGGGCCGGACGGTGAGTTCCTTTGCCG
This sequence comes from Planctomycetota bacterium, assembly GCA_016872895.1. Classification (GTDB taxonomy): domain Bacteria; phylum Planctomycetota; class Phycisphaerae; order FEN-1346; family FEN-1346; genus VGYT01. The sequence goes on along the minus strand of VGYT01000137.1, from coordinate 2,208 downwards.
TGACGCACTGCCAGCCCTTGATGCGGCCGTAGCAAATCCACTTGTCACAGTAGCCGTCCTTCTCCGAGCCGCCTGCGGGCAGCGGCTCCAGGTAGTGGTTGGCCTTGAAGTTCGGGTCGGTATTCTCCTCCCAGTCGAGCATGTCCACCAGGAAGTCCAGGTCGTGGTGCTTCTGGGGCGGCACGTCCTTCACCAGGAGCGACCACGGCACGGTGCGGCCCTCGACGATGTTCTGGTACATGCCGAACACGTCGCTGCCCCACTGCGGCTCGTACGTGCACAGCGACCCCGGCGCATGCAGCACGCACGGGGGCACGAGCCACCCCGTGCCGGGCTTCAGGCGGTATGCCTGCGAGATGTCCAGGATGCCGTTGTCGCCCTTGTGCCAGTTCTCCAGGCAGCGGCGCACCTGGGCCTTCGTGGTGCCCGGGTTCAGGCCGAAGAACGTGTACGGGAAGGCGTTGCCCACGTTGTTGTGCTGAACGGCGAAGTAGTAGGCCTCGGGCTTGCCCTCCTGGCCGACGAGTTTGGCGAGGGCGTCGCTCTGGTGCATGTGGTGGGGGATGGGCCCCATGTTGTCGAAGAACTTCGAATAGACGGGCCAGCGGCGGTACTTCTTCCAGATGGCGTCGCCGACGATTGCCGCGCCGAGTTCCGCCACGGCGTCGCGCAGCAGGAACCGCTCGCCCCTGAAGACGGCGTAGGACAGGCCCTCGTCCGGCACGCGGCCCTCGTTGGCGGCCTCGGTGGTGGAGGCGAACCACCGCTCGTCGATGCCGCCGCGCTCCAGGCCGAAGGCGTACAGGTCGTCCGGGTGCAGTTTCAGCCGCCGCCCGGGGTGGAGGAACGAGCGCGGCACCCAGTTCGGGGCAAGCCGCAGGATGCCGCCGCCGGCTTCGAGCGCGGCCTCGGCCGCAGGCTTGCAGTTCTTCGCAAGCGTCTTGAGGTCTTTGACGGTTGTCATGGTTCTCCCCTGTCTTCGGGTTCCCGCGGTTCCGCCCGCATCGCACTGGCGCGGCCGCAGCGTGTGCAGCGCCGCTAGATTTTCACCACCTCGATCCTGCCGATGTCGCCGACGCCGAGGCCCTTGGCGGCGGCCGTCTGGACGGACTTGCACTTCGGCTCGATGGGCGGCAACTGGATCTTCGCCCGCTGCTCGTCCAGGATCTTGATGCCCACGGTGTCGATGGCCACCGGGTCGAGCGAGGCCATGATGGTCTTGTATTCATAGGTGAATTCCGGCCGCGCCTGCGGGCCTCTCTCGGCCACGGGCAGCAGGGCGTCGCACACGATCAGGCGCGTCTTCTGGCGGACGCACGGCAGCGCGTTCACTTCCGCGATGAACGGGTCGCACCCGTTGGCGTGGGCCGAGCCGGGGTTGTGGAAACTGCCGTAGTGGTTCTTTAAGGACATCGTGATGCCCGCGATGACGTGGGTCTTGAGGGTCGGCACGTTGATGAGGGCCGTGATCTCGCGCGTCAGTATCTTGGCCAGCCGGCCCTGGCAGGTGTGGATGGCGGTCGGCTGCTCTTCCCAGTCGGTGTTCACGCCGATGATCCGCACGCCCAGCCCCTTGACGACCGTGTAGCCGCTCTTCTCGATGTGCTTGTCCTCGCGGTCCCAGACGATGATCTTGTCGTCGGGCACGCCGGCCATCTTGCAACCCTCGATGACGGCTTCCGTCACCTCCGGGTGCGTGGCCGCGCCCACGCCGAAGAGGCAGTTGATCTTGATGCCCACGACGTCGTCCTTCTTCACGTAGGCGGCCCACGCCTCTTCGGGCCTGGCCTTGCCCGAGAGTTTGCAGACAACGGCGTGGACCATCTCCTTTACGGGCTTGGCGACGGGCTTCTTCTCCTTCGTGGCGTCGTCGCGCGTGGTCGAGACGACGACGGCCTTGCCCGCGGGCTGCTCGCCGAGGGCGACGCCGCGGCCCAGAGCCCACGCGCCCACGCCTGCCGCGACGGTTGTGCCGATGAACTCGCGCCTGCGCATGCCGGTCATTTGCGGCCTCCTTGTTAGGTTTGCATATGCGGCAATCTTACGCCCCGAGCCAGCGCGCCGCGCGAGCGCGGCGGCTAAGAAGCTGTTTCACAGCCCTCCGGTCACTTGCCGGAGGCGGTTGAAGCAAATGATGCTGGCGGCCAGATCGTGAAACGCCTGAAAATGTTTGCCCCAACGCTCGTAACAAAACTTGATGCGTCGGAA
>VGYT01000136.1 GCA_016872895.1 Planctomycetota bacterium | reverse complement strand
CCCCCGGACCGACGCCGGCCAGATCATGACCCCGCGCACAGACATCGTCAGCATCGAGGCCTCCGCCTCGGCCGACGCCGCCCGCGCACTGGTCGCCGCATCAGGACACAGCCGCATTCCCGTCACCAAGGGCAACATCGACACCGTCGTCGGCATCCTGTACGCCAAGGACCTGCTGGAGCGGGCCTGCGGCACGGCGGGCGCCACGGAACTCCGCGTCCGCGACGTCATGCGCCCCCCCCTGTTCGTGCCGGAGACCAAGCGGCTCGACGAACTCCTCCGCGAGTTCCAGGGCGACAAGGTCCACGTGGCAATCGTCCTGGACGAGTACGGCGGCACGGCCGGACTCGTGACCATCGAGGACGTCGTCGAGGAAATCGTCGGCGAAATCGTCGATGAGTACGAGCAGGCGCCCCCCAAGCCCGTGCGCCCCGTGGCCGAACGCTCCTGGGAGGTCGAGGCCCGCCTGCGCATCGACGAACTCAACCGCGAACTCGGCCTGGCCATCCCGGAGCACGAGGACTACGAGACCATCGGCGGCTTCGTCCTGGCACGCATGGGCTACATCCCCAAGGCGGGCGAGGCCTTCGAGCATGACGGCGCCCGCGTGACTGTCGTGGAGGCCGAGGCACGCCGCATCGTCAAGGTGCGCATCGACCTTCCGCCGCCTGAACAAGCGCCGGGGCAAGTGTAGCGCGCGGTACCGTAAACTCGCCGCACAGAGCGCGGAGAACGCAAAGATAGAAAGAAGATACTTAGGAAAACCACCTATCTGCGTCCTCTGCGCCCTCAGCGGTTAGACGGACGCGCCGAGAACCCCGCACGAGCAGAAAACCTTGACCGTACATAAGTCCAGCGTGCTCATCCTGCAATGCCAGGACTGGAGCGAAACGAGCCAGGTCGTGCACATCCTGGCACGCGAGGCCGGCCGCCTCCGATGCCTCGCCAAGGGCAGCCGCAGGGGCCTCAACCCTTTCAGCGGACCCCTGGAACGCTGGACCTGCGGCCAGGCCGTCTTCAGCCTCACGGACCCGAACCGCCTCAGCACCCTGATGGAACTCTTCGAGACGGAGCGGTTCGCCGGCCTCCGCGAAAAACTCCCGGCCTTCTACGGGGCGTCGGCCCTCACGGAACTCATCCTGGCCATCGTGCCGGATGCCGAGCGGCAGCCGGAACTGTACGACCTGGCGGTGGAGTCTCTGCGGCGGCTGGCGTCGGCCGATGGGCGCGAGTGCCCGGCCCTCACCTTTGCGGCCATCTTGCGTGTGCTCCAGCGCCTGGGCTACGTCTCGGCGACGGACCGCTGCGCGGAGTGCGGGCGGCACCTGGCCTCCGGGCCGGCCGACTTCAGCCCCGGCCACGGCGGCCCCCTGTGCGCCGCCTGCCGCCCGCCTGCCGCCATCCGCGCCGCCGCACGCACGCGGGAGGCCGTCGCGTTCCTGCTCGCCGCCCCCTGGGACGAGGTCCGCCGCGTTCGCCTCGCACCGGCCACCGCCGCCCAGGTCCGCGAAATCCTCCAGGCCCGCCTCGAGGAACTCGCCGGGCGGAAACTTGCATCGCTCAGATACGTTTAACATTGAGCGCCTCGGCCTCGCTCAGATGGTGGTGCGTCAACATCGTTCCAGGGATGCCATGCTTTCGCGCCGTTGCGAAAGCATGACTTCCGTGCTTCGGGCGACATGCTTTCGCAAACGACCGCGAAAGCATGGCACCCACCTGTTCCGCCCCTCTCTTGTGGGGAGCGGTACTCAGGCATCGCGCCATGCCTGGCCCCTGCTTACGCAGGGGGCTAGTCAATGCTCGCGCAGCCCGTATAATGCCGGAGTCTTGAGGCAAGGAAAGAAGGCGTGCGGCGATTACTGCTGGCCATCCTGGTGACCGGCGTCGCCCTGAGCGCCACCGCGGCCTATGCCCGGTGGGTGTGGCGCGATGGCCGCTGGCAGTACGTCAAAGATACGGAGCCGGCACCCGAGAAGCCGCCGGCGCCGCCGACGCATCCTACGCCGGCGCCACCCGCGCCGATGCATCCTACGCCGGCGCCACCCGCGCCGATGCCGCCCGCGCCGACGCCGCCCGCGCCGACGCATCCTACGCCGGCGCCACCCGCGCCGATGCCGCCCGCGCCGACGCATCCTACGCCGGTACCACCCGCGCCGACGCCGCCTGTGCAGGAGCCGCCGCCGGCCAAGCCGCAGCCGTCCCCTCTGCCCGTCCTCTCGCCGCTGGCGCCGCCTGCGCCGTCGGCACCCGTGCCGCCTGCGCCGTCCGCGTCCGCGCCCGCGGCGAGGGCGGAATCAGCCACGGCCGGACAAGCCGGCCGTGCCACATCCGCCGAGGCCAAGCCGCCCGAGCCGTCCGCGTCCGACCGCTTCAAGGCCTGGTGGAACGGCCTGACGAAGCCGGGCGACGAGGACGCCCTGTTTGACCAGGCCCGCGCCAAACTCCAGGCCCGCGACTACCGCGGCGCCGCCAAGGATTTCAGGAGCCTCATCAAGAGTTTCCCCGCCTCGCCGCGCCGCGAGGAGGCCATGTGGCTGCGCGCGGCGGCGCTCATGGGCCTCGAAGACTACATGGCCGCGTTTGACCAGTACGAGGAACTCATCGCACAGTACGCCGGCAGCCCGCACTACCGCGACGCCATGCTCAAGGAGATCGAGATCGCCGACCTGTACTTCGGCCCAGCGCGGCGGAGGGTGCTGGGCATACCGCTCACGTCCGGCGACTCTGAAGCCGTGGAGATCCTCCGCAAGGTGTACGAGCACCAGCCCGCCGGAGACCTGGCCGACGACGTCGTCCTGCGTATCGCCGACCATTACTGGTCCAAGGCGCAGTGGCCCGAGGCCGAGGACTACTACGACAAGTACTGCCGCGAGTACCCTAACGGCCAGGGCGCACGCCGGGCGGAACTCCGCCGCGCGCTTTGCGCTGTCGAAAGATGCCGCGGGGCGCGGTATGATACCACTTGCCTGCAACTGGCCTGCGACCGGCTGCGCCAGTTCCAGCAGAAGTTCCCCGAGGAGGCCGAGCGGGAAGGCGTGCCGGAGACGCTCGAAAGAATCCGCGCCAGGCAGGCCGAGGCGCTCTTTGAGACGGCCATGAGTTACTACCGGGGCGGTCGGCCACTGGCGGCCGCCTTCTACGCCGAACGGCTCATCGAGCGGTTCCCTGGCACGTTCTGGTGCGAGAAGGCCAGGGAGTTGCTGGCCGACATGAGTATGAAGTCCGACGCGCCGAAGAAGGCGGAACGTCCCGCCGGGGGAGAATCCCCGCAGGAAATACCCCGGCAGGAAGAGCCGAAAAAAGAGGAGCCCATCCCGTGACTATCACGCCGCGTTGCTTCGGCTTAGCCGGACTCGGGGAGCCTTGCGCGGCGGGTCAGGAGACCCGCCGCGCAAAACGCTCGGGACGGGCGGCCGCGGTTGTCCTGGCGTCCGCGGCGGCGCTGGCTGCGCTGGCGGCGGGTGGCTGCGGCTACTCCACCGCCCCGCTTCATCGGACCGACGTGCGGACCGTGTCGGTCAACATCTTCGCATCCAAGGAGTTCCGGCGTGAACTGGAGTTCGAACTGGGTCAGGCCCTCGTCAAGACCATCGAGATGCGCACGCCCTACAAGGTGGTCCACGACCCGAAGCGGGCCGACAGCGAAATCCGCGGCGAGATCGTTATCCTCAGCGCGCCCGTCCTGACGGAAGCCGTCAGGACCGACAGCCCCAGCGAGGTCGAGGTCACCATATTCTGCTGGTTCGAGTGGAAGGACCTCAGGACCGGCGAGATGCTGGCCCGGCGCGACGATGTGAGCGCCTCGGGCACGTACGCCGTGGCCATCGGCGAGACGCAGGACTCCGCCACCAGCGACGCCGTCTGGCGAGTCGCCCGCCGCATCGTCGAGGCGATGGAAAAACCGTGGTAATCATGCAGGGCGGCGGCGCCGACGCCCGACGCGACGAGCAGGTTCCAGCGCATGAGCGATCCCGACCTTGAAGACCGTCAGACGGACGAGGAACCGCGGCCGCCCACCCCGCGCCTGCGGGGCCTGGTGGGCTGGGTCCTTATCGGCGGCCTGGCAATCCTGGTCATCTGGGCGGTCACCCGCGAGTTCGATTCCGCGCGCGAAATCTCCCGTTACGACCTGGAGCGCCTCCTGGCGAAGCCCGAGGCCCTCAAGGAGTTCTCCGTCCGCGGCGACGTCCTGGCGGGCAAGATCGTGCCGGAGTACCTGAACGAGTTCGGCGGCCCGGGCGCAGGGGCGGACTTCACCGTGCACCTCCAGGTGTACGAAGTGCAACCGCTGATAGAGCGCATCACGCAGAACAAGGCCCTGCTGAAGGTCTTCCACGACGAGAAGCAGCGCAGTTTCCGCCCCGAGGACCCGTTCATCTGGCAGACGCTCATCGCCATGCTGCCGTGGCTGTTCATATTGATGATGATATGGTTCTTCGTATCGCGGCAGATGCGGTCGGCGTCGGGCCCCGGCGGCGTCCTCTCCTTCGGCCGCAGCCGCGCAAGGCTCGTCAGGAAGGAACGCGTCAAGGTCACCTTCGACGATGTGGCCGGCATCGACGACGCCAAGGAAGAGGTCCGGGAGATCGTCCAGTTCCTGAAGCACCCGGAGAAGTTCCAGGCCCTCGGGGCCCGCATGCCTCGCGGCGTGATGCTCGTCGGGCCGCCAGGGTCGGGCAAGACCCTCCTGGCCAAGGCCATCGCCGGCGAGGCGAACGTGCCGTTCTTCTCCATCTCCGGGTCGGACTTCGTCGAGATGTTCGTCGGCGTCGGCGCAAGCCGCGTACGCGACCTCTTCCGCACCGCCAAGGAGTCGAGCCCCTGCATCATCTTCCTGGACGAGGTCGACGCCGTCGGCCGCCGCCGCGGCATGGGCTACACCGGCGGCCACGACGAACGCGAGCAGACCCTCAACGCCATCCTCGTCGAGATGGACGGCTTCGAGACAAACGAGCAGGTCATCGTCATCGGCGCAACGAACCGCCCGGACGTGCTTGACCCCGCCCTGCGGCGCCCCGGCCGCTTCGACCGCGAGGTCGTCGTCCACCTGCCCGACATCAAGGAACGCGAGGCAATACTCGCCGTCCACGCCAAGAAGATCAAACTGGCCGCGAAGGTCGACCTGGCCATCGTTGCCCGCGGCACGCCGGGCTTCAGCGGGGCCGACCTGGCGGCCATCATCAACGAGGCCGCCATCATCGGCACGATGCTCGGCAAGACCGCCGTCGAGCAGGCCGACCTCGAGGAAGCACGCGACAAGGTCCGCTGGGGACGCACAAAACGTTCCCGCGCCATGGACGAGCAGGAACGCCGCAACATCGCATACCACGAGGCCGGTCACGCACTCGTCAACATCCTCTTGGAACCCGACGTCGAGCCGCTGCACAAGGTCAGCATCATTCCTCGCGGCCTGGCCCTCGGGGCGACCATGTTCCTGCCCGAAAAGGACCGCTACACCATCTACCGGCGGCAGGTCATGGGCGAGATGAAGGTGTCGTTCGGCGGCCGCGTGGCAGAGGAACTCTTCGTCGGCGACGTCTCCAGCGGCGCCGCCGACGACATCCGCCGCGCAACACAGATCGCCCGACGCATGGTCGCAGACTGGGGCATGAGCGACCGCCTCGGACCCATCCGCTACGCCTCCAACGAAGAGAGCACGCCCTGGGGCACCGAGTACTTCAGCCCCAAGGAACACAGCGACGCCACCTCGCGCGAGATCGACCAGGAAGTGCAGCGCATCGTCGGCCAGGCCTACGCCGAGGCCAGGCACCTCCTCCAGCGCAACCGCGAGGCGCTCCAGCGCATCGCCGAGGCGCTCCTGAAGAAAGAGGTCATGACCGCCGACGAGGTCCGACGCGAAATCGCCGGCCTCACGCTCGATAAAACCGTGCCGCCCGATGTCAGTGCCGCCTCCTAGGCGCGCCTGGCGCTTCTGGGACCGCTCTTGCGCTGCGGGTCTTCGGACCTGGCCGTGCCGCTCGAACCTGGACGGCGCCGGGGCTGGACGATCGCGCGGCGGCTCAGGAGAGCCGCCGCGCAAAGCCGCGTTGTAGTATCAACCGCCGCCTCGCGCGGCGATGCATGGCCATAAATGCTAGGTCTTCGCCTGAATCCGCGCGTCATCTCGGCCACCAACCTGGCCCCTGTCATGGACGAAATGGCCCGCACGGGCGCAGCCGGCCACGGCGTCCGCCGCATGATCACCAAGGCCGAGTTCCTGGCCGTGGCCCTGGAGCGCCTGGCCCGCGTTCAGGCGAACGTCCTGAAGCAGGAGATGCTGGCCGCAGGCGGCGACGCCGCCGTCTGCCGCGGCATCTGCTCCGAAGAGGCCGCCGAGACGAACGTCCTGCTGGTCGGCTCGCGCCGGCAGTTCGCGGACCTGCTTGCGCGCCTGGCCGAGGAGCCGTTCGACCTGGCGGCCGTGGCGGCCGAGATTCATCATGCCCTCGACGCCCACGCCCGCCGCAGATTCACCATCCGCATCGGCCGCCGACAACTGGCGGTCGGCCCGCGCTGCGCCCTGGTGGGCGTCGTGAACGTCACGCCCGACAGTTTCAGCGACGGCGGCCGGTTCCTCGACCCGCAGACCGCCGTCCGGCACGGCCGCCGACTTGCCGCCGCGGGCGCAGACATCCTCGACATAGGCGGAGAGTCCACCCGACCCGGCGCCGACCCCGTGCCTGAAGAAGAGGAACTTGCGCGCGTCCTGCCGGTCATCCGCGCACTTGCGGCCGAGGCCGACGTGCCCCTGAGCATCGACACGCGCCACGCCCGCGTCGCACGCGAGGCCCTCGCCGCCGGCGCATCCCTCGTCAACGACGTCACCGGCCTGACGGGCGACCCCCTCATGGCACGCACCGTCGCAGAAACGGACGCCGGCCTGGTCGTCATGCACATCCTGGGCGACCCGCGCACCATGCAGCAGGACCCGCGGTACGAGAACCTCATGGCCGACATCTGCCGGTTCCTCCGCCGCGGCATAACGGCCGCACGCGAGGCCGGCGTCGCCGAAGACCGCATCATCATTGACCCCGGCATCGGTTTTGGTAAAACGCCGGGGCACAACGTGGCGATCCTGGCGCGGCTGGGCGAGTTGCGATCCCTGGGGCGGCCCATCATGGTCGGCCCCAGCCGCAAACGCTTCATCGGCCAGTTGACGGGCGTCGAGACGCCCGCCGAGCGTACGCTCGGCACGGCCGCCGCGTGCGCCCTGGCCGTGGCGGGCGGGGCCCTGCTCCTCAGGGTGCACGACGTGGCCGAGATGCGCCAGGCCCTCGCCGTCGCATCGGCCGTCACCCAGGCCGCCGAGGGTGGTTCATAGACAGTAAGTAACCGTTTGACAACCTGGGGCGCGGCGGGTCTCCGTACCCGCCGCGCGGCAGGAAGCGGTGGGCAATCTACGCGCCGCGGGTGCGGAGACCCACCGCACGACGCCGCGCAACGAGGTAAGCGACGTGCAGGACGTACTAAGTTATCTCGACCGCCTTCGCCAGACTTTCCAGCCCCAGGATGCGCTGGAGATCGCCCTCATCGCCGCACTGGTGTACCTGGCCTACCGGGGCCTCCGGGGCACACGCGGAGCGCGCGTCATCCGCGGCTTCATCTTCGTCATGGTCACCAGTTTCGTCCTGCTGCGCATCCTGGCCGTGTACCTGCACATGGAGCGCCTGAACTACCTGTACGGCCAGGTCGTGCCGTGGCTCCTGGTTCTCACGGTGGTCGTGTTCCAGCCGGAACTCAGGCGCAGCCTGATGCGCCTGGGCGAGAACCCGCTCCTGAGGCTCTTCCTGCGACACGGGGCCTCGGCGTTCGTCGACAGCATCGTCCGCTCGGTCGGCACGCTCAGCCGCAACCGCGTCGGCGCCATCATCGCCATCGAGCGCGACGCACGCCTCACGGCCGTGGCCGAAAACGGCGTCGCACTCGACGCAGAACTCACCAGCGAACTCCTGACGACCATCTTCTGGCCAGGATCGCCACTGCACGACATGGGCGTGGTCATCCGCGGCGGGCGCATCGCCGCGGCAGGCTGCGAGTTCCCCCTGTCGCACCAGGCCATCATGGACCCGCACTACGGCACGCGGCACCGCGCCGCGGTGGGCCTCACGGAGGAATCCGACGCCGTCGTCATCGTCGTAAGCGAGGAAACCGGCAATATCTCGCTCTCGGAGGGCGGCCGCCTGGAAACCCCCCTCGCGCCCGACCAACTCCGCACCCGCCTCATGCAACTCCTTCGCGCCGCCGAGGCCACCCTCGCCGAGCATTCCCTGTCAACGCCCCAGCCACCCGCACCCAACGACGCCGGCGCCGCACCAGCCGACCCGCCGGCCGACCAGGAACGCTCCCCGCCATGAGCGAGACCCTCAAAACCATCCTGGCCGTCACCGTCCTCACGGCAGCCATCTGGATCTGGGCCGACCTGGAACAGACCGGAGACGCCGAAGAGCAGGTCCCAGTCCGCGTCACGCTGCCCCCCGACTACGTCCTTCGCGGCGTCACGCCCGACCAGGTCACCGTCAAGTTCAAGGGCCCTCGCGGCGAAATCCAGGTCCTCCGCTCATCGCCCGAAGAAATGCAGTGCCGCCTGGAACTCTCCGAGCCGCAACTCAAGAACGCCCGCGTCGCCATCCACGCACGCGACGGCTTCCGGCACTGGGCCGCCCGACGCATAGTCGTTACCGACGTCCGCAGCGAGCACGACGGCCTGGTCGACGGCGACGTCATCGTCCGACCCGACCGACAGGTCCGCCTCAAGGTGCGAGTCGAGCCGCGCGTCACCGGGGCCGTTGCGGCCGCCGTCACGGCCCAGCCGGCCGAGGTCCTGGCCACCGTGGCCGAGTCGGACTTCAAGGCCCTGCCCGAGGCCCGCCGCGCAGCCATCGCGCCGCTGGCCGTCAGCAGCGTCCCGCCGAGCCTTCAGGTGGAACGCGAAGTGCCCCTCGAACGCCGCCTGGGCGGTCCCGACGGCCCCGACGCCGCCTTTGAGCCGCCCATCGTCAAGGTGACCGCGCGCCTGGAATCGACGCTCGCCACGAAGTCGCTCGGACGGTTCCCCATCCTCCTGGCGGCCCCGCCCGAAATGCTCACCCGCTACCGCGTCGTCTTCCAGCCCGAGGCCGAACGTTACGTGGAACTCCAGGTCCAGGGCCCCGGCCCGGACGTCGAACGCCTCACGCCCCAGGACGTCCGCGTGGAACTCATCCTGACGGCCGACGACAAGCCCGACCCGGCCTCCTGGCTGCCGGGCAAACTCATCGTCTCCGGCCTGCCCCCGACCGTCGTATTGACCAAGCCGCTCCCCACGATCAATTTCAACCTGGAGAAGCAGAACAGCGAGAAGCCCCCGGCGCCGTAGCCGGCATGGAACCCAGGAGCACCTGATGGCCAAGAGCGTCAAGGGCGGCGCAGCCGCACCGACGGACTGGTCCGACGAGGCGGGAGCCATCGGCCGCCGGGCCCGCGCGGCCGCACGTCAGTTGGCCTCCGTCAGCACGAACACCAAGAACGCGGCCCTCGCGGCCATGGCGGCCGCCCTGCGGTCCTCGGCCGACGCCATCCTCAAAGAGAACGCCGCCGACATCGAGGCCGGCAAGAAGGCCGGACTCTCCGCCGCCTTGCTCGACCGCCTGGCCCTCTCCAGAGACCGCATCGAAAAAATGGCATGCAGCCAGGAGGAAATCGCCCAACTCCGCGACCCCGTCGGCGAAATAATCGAGGGTTACACCCGCCCCAACGGCCTTCAGATTCAGCGCGTGCGGGTGCCCCTGGGTGTCATCCTCGCCATCTACGAGTCGCGGCCGAACGTCACCAGCGACGTGGCCGCGCTGTGCCTGAAGAGCGGCAACGCGGCCGTCCTTCGCGGCGGAAAGGAGTCGCTGCGCTCCAACCTGGCCGTCCACAAGACGCTGGCCGAGGCCGCCGCCGCCCAGGGCATCCCCGCCGATGCAATCCAGATGATAGACAACCCCGACCGCGACCTCCTGGCCGCCCTGCTGCGCGAAGACCGCAACATAGACGTCGTAATCCCGCGCGGCGGAGAGGACCTCATCCGCGCCGTGGCCGAGCAGTCAACCATCCCCGTCATCAAGCACTACAAGGGCGTCTGCCACGTGTACGTGGATGAACTGGCCGACCTCGATATGGCCGAGGCCATCTGCTTCAACGCCAAGGTCCAGCGCGCCGCCACCTGCAACGCCATGGAAACGATGCTCGTCCATAAGAACGTTGCCCCCAGGTTCCTGCCGCGCATCTGCCGCCGGCTGTCCGAGGCGGGCGTGGAAATCCGCGGCGACGACCGCACACGCCGCCTCTGGCCCCAGGCCACGGCCGCAACGGAAGATGACTGGTACGCCGAGTACCTCGACCTCGTGCTCGCCGTTCGCGTCGTGGACGACATCCAGGACGCCATCGACCACATCGCCCGGTACGGCTCAAGCCACACCGACGCCATCGTGTCGCAGGACCTCAAGCACGTCCAGCAGTTCGTCCGCGACGTGGATTCCTCAAGCGTCATGGTGAACACCTCCACGCGCTTCTCCGACGGCGGGGAATACGGACTGGGGGCCGAAGTCGGCATCTCCACCGACAAACTCCACGCCCGCGGCCCCATGGGCCTGCGCGACCTTACCACTTACAAGTGGGTCGTCTATGGCAGCGGCCAGTTGCGCACGTAGCCGCGGCGCAGCGCGGCAAAGGCCAGGCCCGCCAGAACCATCGCCGCCGTCGCCGGCTCGGGCACGACGCCGAGCGTGCCGGTGGCGTACAGGGCGCTTGCGTCCCACGCCAGACCGCCGCCCAGGGCGGGAAGGCTCAAGGTGCTGAACTCGCCGCCAAGCGCGGCAAAGTCCATGACGTGAAACGTATCGCCCAGTGCGGGCGCGTACTCGCCGATGAACGCAACAGAAAGGCCGCTGCCGCTCTGAAGCGTAATAGTGCCGCCGGCGGCCAGGACGTCGTACTGCGTGCCGCGCGCCGTGCCGCCGATTTCTATCTCAAGAATGCTTCCGGCGGCAAAGGTGAAGTCGTCAACTGTTAGGACGCCCGCGCTTGAGCCTGGCGCAACCGTGCCGCTGGCCGCCACGCCGCCCAGGACGGTGCCGCCGCCCTTCAAGGCCGCCCCCGGCGGCAGGGTGTATCCGCCCAGGAAGTCGCGCACGTCCAGCGAGGCCCCGGCTCTTACGTCGAAAAGGGAACTCGCCATCGTGCTTGTGGCCGCCAACTTCAGCGTCCCCGCCGCTATGGTCGTGGCGCCGGTGTACGAGTTCACGCCGCCGAGCGTCAGCACGCCGCTGCCCACCTTCAGGAGCGACCCCGGCCCGGTGTCGTCGCGCATGGTGCCGGAGAAGCTGCCGGATTCTGCGGAACCAACCGTCAGCGCAGCGCCCCCGGGACCATCCGTAGTGCGCACCGCCCCCGTCGTCCCCGCCAGCACTCCGACGGTCATCGTGCCGCCGTTGACGGTGACCGCGCTGTCGGCCTTCCACAGTTTAAGCGTCCCGCCGACCGTTACCTGGCCGCCGTTCCGAACGGTCAATGAACCCGCGCCGCCGGCCGACGTTATTGACCCTCCCACATACAAAGCCCCGGAGTTGTTCCAGACAGAACCGCTGCCGTCCACCGTAACCGTGCCCGTGGAACCGGACTTGTAGCCGAGGTAGCCGGTTGTATTGCTGACTTGGCCCCCCGCTTCAACGTTCAGCGTGCCCTTGCCGGAGACGCCGACATAGAGTACCCCGCTGTTGGTCCACTTTGATCCTGCCCCCGTAACCGTGGCCGTGCCGGTGGAGCCGGAAGAGTAGCCGAGGTAGCCATCGGTGTTGCTGACCTGGCCCCCCGCTTCAACCTTCAGCGCACCGTTGCGGTAGAGGCCGACGTAGAGTACCCCGCTGTTGGTCCACTTTGAGCCGGTCCCCGTAACCGTGGCCGCGCCGGCCGAACCGGAATAGGAGCCGAGGTAGCCATCGGTGTTGCTGACCTGGCCCCCCGCTTCAACGCTCAGCGTGCCGTTGCCGTTGTAGCCGACATAGAGTGCCCCGCTGTTGGTCCACTTTGAGCCTGCCCCCGTAACCGTGGCCGTGCCCGTGGAACCGGAATCAAAGCCGAGGTAGCAATATGTATTGCGGACTTGGCCCTCCGCCTCAACGTTCAGCGTGCCGTTGCCGTCGTAGCCGACAAAGAGTC
>VGYT01000135.1 GCA_016872895.1 Planctomycetota bacterium | reverse complement strand
TGCCGCTCTTCGATTGTCAACCGAACCACATATCGCTTGTTCATGCCGATCCTCCCCGGTATCCTGACCCCCGTGTGAGAATCGGCTATTCACACAAACTAACAACATCAAAAGACGACGGGTACTATTGTGCCACCGCAAGGAGGCAATGGCAAGGCCCGCGTGGAGGTTTTTCGTGCAACATGCGCGGCGTTCATGCAGTATAATCAGGTAGTTGCAGGGTGCGCCGGTGCAGGTTTTGCGCGTTACCGGGCGCGCCGAAAGCCGATTAATAGAGAGATGCCGCGCGGATGGTGTATCCGCAGCCCGGTGGCCGTGCAGCCCGGGCGTCCGGCGGCCGAGTAAGGGGTGCTGACCATGTCGCAGTCGAATCGTGGTGGCAGCCGCGCGGCCAAACTGGTGGTCGGCGGCCTGGTGGCGGTGCTGGTGGCGTCGCTGGCCGCAGAGGCGGAGGCGCAGGTGCGTTCGTGCGGCCCGCCGCCGCCGGCGAAGCCCGAGCGGCGTACGGCGGCGGAATCGTTCCCGCCGCTGCCGCTGCCCGCGACGCCGCTTCGGCGGAGCGAGAAGAAGCGCGAGCCCTCGCCGCCCGCACTCGTCGGCAAGGTCATCATGGGCGAGGTGAAATGGGAGACCGATGCGAAGGGCAACCGTTCCAGTTACCGCGACTGGATGACCGATCCGAGCGACATCCGCAACCTGCTGTCGTGGACCAACCAGCAATTGCACATCCGTTACCGGGCGGTTGACACGGACCTGGCGACGTTCTCGTACGACCCGACGGAACTGCCCATCCTGTACTTCACGGGCCACGACGGCTTCGCGCTGAAACCGGAGTTCATCGCGCGGCTGCGGCAGTTCTGCGTGGACGGCGGCACGATCCTGGGCGACGCCTGCTGCGGGGCGGAGGCGTTCGACAAGTCGTTCCGGGCGCTGGCGGCGGAACTGTTCCCGAAGCGGCCGCTGGAGCCCATCCCGATGGACCACCCGCTGTACTCCTCTTTCTACCCCGTCACGGGCGTGCGGTACATCGTCGAGAAGGTCGAGAAGGACGACGTGCCCCGCCTGGAGGCCGTCAGCATCGGCTGCCGCGCGGCCGTAATCTACGGCGGCGGGTACGACATGTCGTGCGGCTGGGACGGCCACCTGCACACCGAGGGCAAGCGGTACTCGCCCGATGCGGCCCGCAAACTCGGCGCAAACATCGTCACCTACTGCCTGGCGACGTACGAACTCGGCCGGTTCCTGGCCACCGAGAAGGTCTATCACCAGAAGGGCGACCCCACCCGCGACCAACTGGTCATAGCCCAGGTGGTCCACGACGGCGACTGGGACACGCAGCCGGCAAGCCTGATGTCGCTGATGAAGCACCTGGCCGAGAACACCACCGTCTCGGTCCAGTTCAAGAAGGAGGACGTGGACCTGCGAAGCATAGACGCCTTCGCGCACCCCATCCTGTACATGACCGGGCACAAGGACTTCAAATTGACGGATGAAGAAGTGAACAATCTGCGCCGGTACCTCGGGGCGGGGGGCGTGGTGGCGGCGAACGCCTGCTGCGGCCGCAAGTCGTTCGACGAGGCCTTCCGCCGCGAAATCGCCCGCGTCGTCCCCGACCGGAAACTCGAACGCATACCCCTGGACCACCCCGTCTATAAGAGCGTCTTCCCCGTCCAGAAGGTCGAGTACACGCCGCTTGCGCTGCACGACTTCCCGGGCCTCGACCGCCCGACGCTGGAGGGAATCGCCATCGAGAACCAGTTGCGGGTCATCTACAGCCCCTTCGGCTTCGTCAACGGGTGGTCGGGCGCCCCCAACCCGTACGCCCGCGAGTACGCGACCAACGACGCGCTTCGCCTGGGGATCAACATCCTCGTGTACGCGATGACGCATTGATCGCCGGGGCGCCATCGTCCCGAGGCGCCGCCGCAGCCAAGAACGACCAATGACCAGGCACCAATGACCAATCAAGAGGCAAGCGGCAAAAAACAATGAGTAATCAGGAGACAAACGGCACAGCGGCAGCAGCGCGTGCCGCTCGGCGTCTGCGCCGCGTGTTTGTTCGCCGTTTGCGGTTTGATTAGTCATTGCCGTTTGCAGTTTGATTGGTCATTGATGCCTGGTCATTGGTCATTTGGCCGTTGACATCTCAAGGAGACTTTGCTTGGCCGGAACGACCCACACGCCCGAAGAACTCGCCGTCATAGAGCAACTCGGCAAGGCGCGCAGCCTGCTCTTGCAGGAAATCCACAAGGTCATCGTCGGCCAGGACGAGGTCATCGAGCAGTTGCTCTACGCCATGTTCTCGCGCGGGCACTGCCTGATGGTGGGCGTCCCGGGGCTGGCCAAGACGCTGCTCATCTCGACCATCGCCAGCGTGCTGAAACTCAGGTTCAACCGCATCCAGTTCACGCCCGACCTGATGCCGTCCGACATCACCGGCACCGACGTCATAGAAGAGAACCGCTCCACCGGCGAGCGGGCGTTCCGGTTCATCCGCGGCCCGGTGTTCGCCAACATCATCCTGGCCGACGAGATCAACCGCACGCCGCCCAAGACCCAGGCCGCCCTGCTCCAGGCCATGCAGGAGTACCACGTGACGGCCGGGGGCAACACGTACTCGCTGGACCTGCCGTTCTTCGTCCTGGCGACGCAGAACCCCATCGAGCAGGAAGGCACGTATCCCCTGCCCGAGGCGCAACTTGACCGATTCATGTTCATGGTTTACGTGGATTATCCGCCCAGGGAGGACGAGCGCACCATCGTCAAGGCCACCACCGCCGAGCAGAACTTCGACCTGCGGTTCGTCCTGGGCGGCAAAGACATCCTCGGCATCCAGAAGATAGTCCGCCGCGTGCCCGTCTCCGACCACGTGGTCGATTACGCCGTCAGCCTCTCGCGCGCCACGCGGCCGCACACGGCCGAGTCGCCGCAGTTCATCAACGAGTGGCTCACCTGGGGCGCAGGGCCGCGGGCCGCGCAGTACCTGGTGCTGGGGGCCAAGGCGCGGGCCGTCTTCGCCGGCCGCCTGAACGTGACGTGCGACGACGTGCGGCGGGTGGCGCGGCCGGTGCTGCGGCACAGGCTCTTTACGAACTTCAACGCCGACGCCGAAGGCATCACCACCGAGAAGATCATCGAGCGGCTGCTCGTGACCGTGCCGGAACCGTCGCCGGAGGACTACCGCCGGACGGCGGCCAGGCCGGCCGCCGCGACGGCGCACGCGGCGCCGACGGCAACGACGCAAGCGGCGCCCGCGGCGCCCTCGGCCGCCCCGGCCGCACCGCAGCCTGTTCCCATCGTGACGGCCACGCTGGTTGCTCCGCCGCCGCCGGCCGCTCCCGCTCCCGCGCCGCCGGGCTCCGCCCAGGCGGCGCCGGCGCCCGCGGACAGGCCCGAGATCGCACCGAAGACGTAATTGCGCCGGCCCAAGTTGCGCGCCGGGGCAGCGGCCGCGCGCGCTAACCTCTAGCGGGATGAACTCATGGAGAGGCTTTTCTTATCAGGAGTCCGCACATGAACCACGCGGTCCGAGGTGGCCTCCTGCTGCTGGCCTTGTGGTCCGCCGCCCGCGCCGACTTCGGCCCCGGCGACGTGTTCCGCGAGTACGCCTGGACGGGGCCGTGGGTCAACGCGGCGAACTGGCAGCGCGTGACCGACCCGGAGGCCCGCAACGCCGGGGCGAAGAAGTTTTTGCCCAACCCCGTCAACAAGGTCGAACTCACGGACCTCGCCGAAGCCGTCCGGGCCGAGGTCCACATCGAGCAGTGGGGCGGGCACGCCGGCACCAGCCAGAAACGCATCCGCCTGAACGGCGGCCCGTGGATCGAAATCCCGGAATCGCCCCTCATGGGCCCCCAGCGGCCGGAGGCGTACCAGTACCTGAAGCAGGCCTGCGCGGCCCTGCCCCTGGCCCAACTGAAGGCCGGGACGAACACGTTCGAGTTCACGAGCGGCGGCCAGGTGGTCCACGATTTCGGCTGGGGCCAGTGGGGCGTGTACGGCGTAACCTTCCGCATCTACTACGACCCTGCCCGCAAGCCGCACGCGGCGGGGGCCGTGACCGCGCCGGCGGCCGGGGCGTCGGTGGCAAGCCCGGTGGCCCTGGCGGCCGATGTCAAGACCGCGCCCGGCGGCGCGGCCGTACGCCAGGTGGACTTCATCGGCTTCTACGACGATTTCAACTGGGAGGGCGACGGCCAGTGGCGCCGCTGGCACTATACGTATCGTTATGGCAAGATACAGAACCACCTCGGCTCCGCAGCGGCCCCGCCCTGGGCCGCGCGCTGGGACGCCTCGTGGGCGCCCGACCAGGCCGAGCCGATGAAGGTCCTGGCGCGCATCACCGACGGTTCCGGGCTGTGCTGCGTCACGGCGGCCGTCGAGGGCGTGCGCCTCGTCCGCCCCGGCAAGTCGGTCCGCCTCTATAAGCCCTACGACGTGCCCCCGGCCTGGCAGACGCGGGCCGGCAAGACCCACTCCTGCAAGGTGGACGTGCCGGACGACCCTTCGCGCGCCGCGGCCGCGCGCATCGTCCTGACCACCTGGTGCGGCGACCTGTGCGATGAACTCGGCATCAACGGCTCGCGGCTCGTCCAGAAGGTGGGCAAGAACCACGATTACAGCGCGGACGTCGTGCTGGCGCCCCTGGCCCTCATCCGCCGCGGCACGAACACGCTGTACACCAAGTCCGCCACGGAGCATCACGGCATAGAGGTCCTGTGGCCGGGCATGGCGCTCCTGGTGCAGTACGACACCGACAAGCCGTGAGGCGCGCGGAAGCCGGGGCGTTGCCCCGGCCTACGCGCCCTGTCCGCCCGTGGGAAACATCGGCGGCACGGGGCAACAGCCGGACAGGCCCGGCCGTGCCCCACGCGGTTGCGCAGCAGCCTCTTACGGCGGGCGGCGCTCGGCAGCGCACGACTGCGAGGCGAGGGCCTGGCCCGTCGCGGCGTCCTCGAGAAGGACCGCCTCGGGCCGGCCGGAGTCCCCGGCCCGTGCGCGGATGACGTACTCGCGGCCGGCTGCGGCGTCGAACTCAAGGTCGATGTACTCCGACCGCACCAGGCCGCTTGACGAGAGGCTCTCCTGCCCCGCCGCCGCACGCCAGACGCAGACGACGCGCAACGTGTGCCGCCCGGGCAACAGGTGCACGGGCTTCCGGATGTCGAGGAGCGCCTGCGCGGGCGTCCGCGCGGCGCCGTCAACGGCGCGGAAGAAGACGCCCTCCGCCACGCGCACGACCGCGATGCGCTCGCGCGGCTGCGGCGGCCCGGGGTAGAACTGCTGTGCGCACCCGGCCAGCAGGCCGGCGGCGACAAGCAGGCCGAGCACCTTTCCGGCTGCGGGCGGAGGCCTCATTTGCGCGTCTCCTGCCCGCCGGGGTGGTACAACTCCACGCGGTCAAGTTCCGCCGGGCCGGTCCAGAGAATCTTCAAGTACGTGCTGCCGCGCGGGACGGCGGCAGAGTATTCAACCAGCGTGCGGGCCCTGACCTTCGAGCCGCTGGCGGCCTGCGGGTTGGCTGCGTAGGTCCTTTCCCGCCGCCCCGCCGGCAGCGGCGAGAACGCCTTGCCGTCGGCCGAGGCTTCCAGGGCCAGGTCGGCGGCCGGAGACTCGGAGAAGAACGCCGCCACTTTCGCCTCGGCAATCGCGGCCGGCATCTTATAGAGGAGCCAGTCGCCCTTGTCGCCCTTTGCGCGGTAGAGATACTCGGCATAGTGCCCGTTATGGTCGTTGGCCAATTTGAGGCCCTCGGACTTGCCGCACGCAAGCGACAGATCCTTAAGTTCATCAGCGAAGCACACGCCCTTGACCGTCACGGGGCCGACCGCGTCCGAGGGTGGCGATGCGCCTGCGGCGCTGCGCGCGATGACGCGGTAGAACACAGTCTGCCCCGCTCGCACCGCCGTGTCGCTGTAGAGCGGCCGGTAGGCCGTCTCGCCGTCGGAGACGTTCTCGGCCACGGTCTGCCAGGGTCCGCCGGCCTTCCCGGCCCGCTGGACGTCGTAGCCGGAGGCGCCCGCCGAGCCGCGCCACGAAAGAAGCGGCACGTCGCCCACGGGCAGCATGACGGGCGCATCGGGCACGGGCACGGGCGGCAGGGGAAGGCCCTGGATTCTGAACGCCGCCTCGCGCAGGGCGGCCAGGATTTCGCGCTCCTTGTGGGCCTCGCCCGGCTCAAAGCCCGGCCAGTGGTACGAGGCCAGGCTGGGGTGCGTGAATATCTGGTGCCAGTAGAACCCGCCGCCCTCGCGATGGAAGTACATGCTCCAGATCATGGCGCCGGCGGCGCCTTCGCCGATGACGGCATCGAGGAACCTGCCGACCATCGGCACGTCGGCCGACAGGCCGAACTCGCCGACGACGAACGGCCGCTTGCCCCGGGCCTTCGCCAGGTCGCTGCGCAGGTTCTTCACCCAGTCGCCCCCGTAATAGTGCCGGTTGAGGATGTCAATGTTGGGGTCCGGCTCCGCCGGCACGCGCGTGTCGTACGCATCCATGATGAGGTGGTTCGGATCGAGGGATTTCAGGTACGCGGCCATCTCCGACTGCCAGGCGTCGGGGCCGCTGCGAAGTTCGTTGCCGAACTCCCAGCACAGGATGGCCTTGTCGTCTTTGTAGAGCGTGCCCGTGACGGAGTTGCGGCGGTTGACCACGTAGCGGAGGGCGGCCTTGAAGTCCTCCTTGCAGCCGGGGTCGGTCCAGAACTCTCTTATGGTCTTGCCCCGCCAGGCGGCGTAGGTGTCCACGCCGCCCAGGTAACGGCCGGCCTCGGCCGAGAGCGACAGGACCACGCGCAGGCCGTAGCGGTTCGCCAGGGCCAGCGCGGTGTCCACGGTCTTGAAGGCCGCGTCGTTGAACTTTCCGGGCGCCAGGACGTAGTGCCACGGCTGCGGCTGCTGCTTGGGCCCGCACATGGGCAGGTTCCACCAGCGGACGGCCCGCAGGTTCATCTGCACGCAGGTCTTGAAGGCGTCCTCCTGCTCCCACGGCGTAGCCAGGACCATGCGCTCCGGAATGTTCAGCGTGAAATCGTAGGGCAGGATCATGCCGGGCATGTTCGCGCCGATGAATCGAAACTCGTTCGGGCCATCCATAAGTTTGTCGCCCGAGCGGGTGACGAAGTGCCGGAAGACGCCCGCGCCCGTCGCGGCTGCGGAAGCCCCCGCCGGGCCCGTCGCGTCTGCGGGGGCGCCCGGCGCCCCGGCGGCCATCACGGCGGGCGCATCCGCGGCCCCGGCCGCGCGGACGGCGAGCAGCAATCCCGCAACCGCGCTCACTACGGCAAGCCCGAACACGGCAGCGCTTCGCATAAAGGAGCGTCTCCTGGCTCGGCTGGACGGCGGCCATGCTACCGGTCGGCCGGCAGGCAGGCAACCATTTGTGCCGCACCCGACACCATGCAGGGCGAAGCACGGCGGCGAAGGCGGTTGCGCGGCCGGGGCGCGCCGCGCGGCCGCCGCCGGTTCTTGTTGCAATGCCGCCCCGGAACCCGTACATAAGGCGGGTTGTTTTTCGGGAGACGCTCGTGATAGCCGACCTGATACCTGCGGAGTTCTTTGCCGGCCAGGCCACGTGGCTGCTGTGGCTGACGGCCGCAGCAAGCATCGCCTTGCTGGCCGTGGGGGGCGACCGCACGGTGTCTGCGGCGGCGGCCATGGCCCGGCTTCTGGGAGTGCCGAAGGCCATCATCGGCGCCACGGTCGTCAGCCTGGGCACGACGACCCCCGAGATGTGCGTCTCCGTGGCGGCCGCCCTCCGGGGCAACCCCGACCTGGCCCTCGGCAACGCCGTCGGTTCAATCATAGTTGATACCGGCCTGATTTTCGGGCTGTGCTGCCTTATCCGGCCGCTGCCGATGGACCGCTTCGTACTGAACCGCCACGGCTGGATCCAGTTGGGGTCGGGCGCCCTGCTGACGGCGGCGTGCGTAGTTGCCTACCTGGCGGCCGGCGGCGAGGCGCACGGCGTCCTGCCGCGCGCGTTCGGCGTGCTGCTGGTGGCACTGTTGATAGGATATCTCTATATGTCCGTGTATTGGGCGCGCAGCCACCCGCTGATGATGCCGCCGGATGAGAACGACTCGCCGATGCGCGGCCGCGTGCTTGCAATGGCAGCCTTCCAGTTGCTCCTGCTGGCCGTGGGGCTGGGCCTGGTCGTCCTGGGGTCGGAACTCCTGGTCGGCTCGGTCAAGACGATTTGCGAGCGGTACCAGGTGCCGCCGTCGGTCCTGGCGGTAACGCTGGTCGCCTTCGGCAC
Organism: Planctomycetota bacterium; assembly: GCA_016872895.1. GTDB lineage: Bacteria > Planctomycetota > Phycisphaerae > FEN-1346 > FEN-1346 > VGYT01. The sequence continues at coordinate 4,081 of VGYT01000135.1, read as the reverse complement.
ATCCGTGCCGGAACTCGTTACGGGAATTGCGGCGCTGGTAAAGCGGCACGAAGACATCTCGGTGGGCAACATCATCGGGGCCGACGTCCTGAACGTGTTCTTCGTTACGGGCATCGCCAACGTCGCATCGCCGCTGGCCGTGGAGACGGCGTTTCTCTGGCTTTACCTGCCCACAATGATGGTGCTGCTGATGATGTTCCAGGCGTACGCGGTGCTCGGCCGGCAACAGTTTCGCCGTTGGCAAGGTGGGCTTCTGCTTGCCGTTTACGTTGCGTCTGTGTACCTCACCGTACGGTGGGGGGCGCTGTGACGGCGCTGCGGCCGGCGCCCAGCGTCTATTGATTTGAAACCCGCGTCGGGTCGGTTATGCTGGCGGCGGCCGGGCGTGCCGGCCGGCCGGCGGCCCGTGCCGGCCGCGCGGGTCAAGCGCTACGGGCTCGCGGCAAGCGGCCCAGGGCCGCCGCCCGCCCGAACAAGGGAGGCTTCGCCATGCGCAAGTTCAGGATGATTCTCGCGATTATCGGCACGCCGGCCGCGCTGACCGCCGCCTGGGCGGCCGGAGCGGCGGCAGGGCCTGCGCCGCGGGCGATTGCGGCCACCGACTCGGCGGCCGTGCGCCGCCTGCCGGTCGCCGAGTACCTCGACAAGATGAAGGCCGGCTGGATAGGACAGATGGCCGGCGTCGGCCAGGGCGGGCCGACGGAGTTCAAGTTCAAGGGCGCAATCATCCCCGAAGACAAGATGCCCGAGTGGAAGCCCCAGATGATAAACCAGTTCAACCAGGACGACATCTACGTGGAGATGACGTTCGTCGAGACGCTGGAGAAGCACGGCTTCGACGTGCCCCTGCGCCAGGCGGGCATAGACTTCGCGAACTCCGGCTACCCCTTGTGGCACGCGAACCGGGCCGGGCGCGACAACCTGCGTGCGGGCGTCGCGCCGCCCGACTCGGGCCACCCGCAGTTCAACAAGCACGCCGACGACATAGATTACCAGATTGAATCGGACTACTCCGGCCTCATCGCGCCGGGGCTGCCGAACACGGTCATCGAACTGGGCGAGAAGTTCGGGCGCCTCATGAACTACGGCGACGGCATCTACGGCGGGCAGTTCTTCGGCGGCATGTACGCCGAGGCGTTCTTCGAGTCGGACCCCGAAAAGATCGTGCAGGCGGCCCTGCGGTGCATCCCCGCCGCCAGCCAGTACGCCGAGTGCATCCGCGACGTCCTGGAGTGGCACCGCCGGAACCCCGCCGACTGGCAAAAAACCTGGCAACTTATTGAAGAAAAGTACCAGAAGAACCCCGCCTACCGCCGCGCCTCGTGCAACAAGAGCGACTACAACATCGACGCCAAGATAAACGGCGCGTACGTGGTCCTGGGCGTCCTCTACGGCAACCGCGACCCCGACGCGACCATAAAAATCTCCTGCCGCGCGGGCCAGGACTCGGACTGCAACCCTTCGAGCGCCGCGGGCGTCGTCTTTACGACCATCGGCTTCGCCAGGCTGCCCGCCGAGTACAAGTCGGCCCTGAACCCGGAGGGCAAGTTCAGCCACACGCCGTACACGTTCCCGAAATTGATTGAAGTATGTGAGAAACTTGTGCGCCAGGCGGTCGTTCGCGCGGGAGGGCGCGTCGAGAAGGACGCGGCCGGCCAGGAGGTGTTCGTGATCCCGGCCGCCGAGCCGAAGCCGTCGAGACTGGAGCAGTGCTGGGAGCCGGGGCCGATCGCCGACTCGAAATTCACCCCCGAAGAGATGGCCCGGATAAAGCCGCCGCCCGAGCCGGCCAAGGGCAAGGGCGGCCAGGCGGTCAACATCCAGGCGGCCCTCGACAAGGTCGCCCAGGGCTGGAAAATTGAGAAGTGCGGCCCCGACATGGACCCCGGCCTGCGGGCCGAGTGGGGCGGAAAGAAGAGCGTCCTGGCGACGCATCCGCTGAACCGCGACACGGCCTGCGTGTTATCAAGACAGGTGGATGTGCCCGCCGGCAAGAAGACGGTTCTGCGCCTGGTGGTGGCGAACGACCCGCGCGGCGACTTCGACCTTATCGTGCGCGCGGGCGGCAGGGAACTCCTCAAGAAGACCGTCAGGGTGAACGCCGGCGACGAGGCCGCCAGGTGGCTGACGGAGGACGTGGACCTCTCGGCCTTCGCCGGCAGGACCGCAGCCGTGGAACTCGTCAACCAGCCGACCGGCTGGACGTTCGAGGCGGCGTACTGGGCCGAGATTTCGCTCAAGAGCGAGTAGCGCGCGGGTCGGGCCGAAGCGAAGCGCCTTGCGGCCCGCGCGCGGCCGCCGCGATGTCACGTGAACGCGGCACGGCCGGCTTGTCCGGCCGTGGGAAGAGCGCGAGGCGCCCGCCGCGGCCGGGCAAGCCGGCCGTGCCGCAATCATCACAGGGAGCGATTCAGTGAAGGCGCCGATGGCGCTCGCGGCGTCCCTTGCGGTCGCCGGCCTTGCGGCGTGTTGCGCCGGCCGGGCCTGCGCCGCCGAGCCCGCCCCTGCCGCGCCCGCGCGCGGGCCGCTCGACCCGGCGGGCAGGATTCACATTCCCATCGGCCTGCCCGACGCGCTCGATGCGCTGAAGACGTTCGTCGAGGCCGAGGGAAACTTCTCGCCCGGCTTCGCAACGTACGGCATTTACTTCTGGGTATATGACCACGAGTCCAGGAAACTTTTCGCCCCCACGATGGACGGCGCCGAGTGCTCGCGCAGCCTCGGCCCAGGCGGGTATCCCGTGCCTGAAATCGCGTGGCGCGTGGGGCGCGTGGAGGGGCGGACGGCCCTGCTGCACCACCGGTGCGCATCCCCTGCCGGCGAGGCGCACGTAGTCGTTGCCCGCGTGTCGGTGAACCTGTCGAGCGGCCGCCTTTACGCCGCGCTGCGCCCGCTGGGGCCCGCGGGCGGACCCGTCCGGCAACTGGCCGTCAGCCGGGAGGGCGACGCGCTGCTTGTGGACGGCCGCCCGGCGCTCGTGGCACTGACGAAGCCGGCGGCGGCGGGCGTGCTTGCCACCGACACCATCGGCAGCGCTGCCGCGGAAGGCGGCATGCCTGCCGGCAGGGAGGCGAAGTCCGACGCCGGCGACTGCTCAGGCGCCCTGTGCCTTGACATCGCGGCGCTGGAAGAGACGCCGGCGGGGCGCGCCGCGGTCTTCGTCTGCCCCGTGCTGGCGGGGCGGCGGGCCGTCGCTCACCAGTGGGACGGCAAGAGCGCGTGGGCGCAGTTGGACCTCGCGAAGCCGAACCCGCCTGACGGCGGCGTCCTTCAGCCGGACCCCGGGCTGGACTTCTATCGCCGGCTCAACTTGCAGCAACTGGCCGAGGAGGCCCAGGCGTACTGGACGGCCCTCCTGGGCCAGGTGCAGGTGGCGGTTCCCGACAAGCGCTGGGGAGAGGCGCTGCGGGCCATCGCCGGCCACGCCGCCATCGCCATGAACGAGGGGGCGCCCGACGTGGCGGTCGTCAACTACAACGTCTTCAACCGCGACGGCGTGTACACGGTGAACATCTTCCAGAAATGCGGCCAGTTTGAACTTGCGGCCAGGGCCATAGACTACTTCCTGGCGCACCCGTTCAACGGCCGCGTCTATCCGGAGGCCGACAACCCGGGGCAGATCCTGTGGGTCATGGGCGAGCACTGGCTTTTCACGCGCGACAAGGAGTGGCTGCGGCGGGCGTATCCGGGCGTACAAAAGATTGCTGCTATGATAAAGTATTACCGGACCACGCCCGGGCCGCACTGGGTGAGCCCGACGAGCCTGAAGTTCGGCGACGCCCTGCCGAAGGAGGAGCGGCAGAAACTCGAGCCCGGCCGGTGCGACGGCTCGCACCCGGAATACACCGAGGCGTTCGACATCGCGGGCCTGTGGCGGGCGGCGGCCCTGGCGCAGGCCATGAGGAACGAAAACGACGCTGCCGACTGGTCGGCGCTGGCGGACTCGCTCCTTGCGGCGTACGATGCGCGGTTCGGGGCCGACCTGGCGAAGGGGTACGGCAGTTACTGCGTCCTTTGGCCGTGCAGGCTGTACCCGCTCTCCGAGGGACCGGCGCAGGCGCGGTTCCGCAAGACGGGCGCG
>VGYT01000134.1 GCA_016872895.1 Planctomycetota bacterium | reverse complement strand
TTCACGCCGAAGTCATAAGCATATTTCTGAAGCGCGCACACGCCCGACTTCTCGCACGTGAGGCAGTCGTGCGGATGGTCCGAGAGCAGGAGTTCCAGCACCATCTTGCGCACTTCGCGCAGGCGCGGAGAATCGGTGCGAACAACCATCCCGGCGGCCGCCGGGTACGAGCACGACGGCACGGGGCCCCGGGCGCCCTCGACCTCCACCACGCACAGGCGGCAGGAACTCGTCGGCTCAAGGCCCAGCGCCGGGTCGTAGCAGAGGTGCGGAATGTCGATGCCGGCGCGGCGCGCGGCCTGGAAGACGGTCGCGCCCGCCGGCGCCGTCACGGATTGCCCGTCGATGGTCAGCGGAATCTCGTCAGCCATGCAGCGGCCTCTCGTCATCCCTTTGCGCTGCGGGCCCGGCTGACCCGCCGCGCGATCCGCGCGCGGACAGTCCCCTACTCCAGGTCGCAGCGGAGGCAGCGGCGGGCCTCGGTGCACGCGGCCTGAAGGGAGTAGCCCTTGACGATTTCATCGAAGTTGCCGCGGCGGCGCCTGGGCGGCCGGGCGCGGGCCGGCTGGCGCGCGGCGGCGGCCTCTTCCTCGGAAGGCTTGCCGGGCGAGGCGAAGCCCGTGTCAAGCGGCAGTTCACCCTTACCGCCGAGGAAGACGTCAATCGCCTGGGCCGCGCGCTGCCCGGCAGCGATAGCCTCGACGATCGTAGCCGGCCCCGTATGCGCGTCGCCACCCAGGAAAACACCCTCCTGGGCCTGCTGCGTCAGCGGGTCCACGCGAACCTTACCCTGCTTGACGACGAGACTGCCGTCGGCCGCCGCGAACTCAAGTTCCGGCGACTGGCCCACGGCCACGATGACGTGGTCGCACTCGACCGAGCGTTCGCAGCCGGGCTTCGGGACGGGGCGGCGGCGGCCGCTCGCGTCGGCCTCGCCCAGTTCCATCTCCTGGCAGCGGATGGCGCGGACGCGGCCCTCGCCCTCGATCGCGAGGGGAGCAACCAGGAAACGTATGTCCACGCCTTCGAGGATAGCATCTTCAATTTCTTCTCGCAGGGCCGGCATCTCCTCGCGCGTGCGCCGGTACAGGATGGTCACCGGCTGGGCGCCCAGCCGCAGGGCCGACCGCGCGGCATCGATGGCGGCGTTCCCGCCGCCGATGACGACCACGCGGCCCTCAAGTTCCGTCAACTCGCCCAGCGTCACCCGCCGCAGCATTGCGATGGCATCGTGCACGCCCTCAAGGGCCGCGCCAGGAATGTCAAGGCGAACGGAGCCGTGGGCCCCCGTGGCCACAAAGACGGCGTCGTAGCCGGCGCCGCGCAGTTCCTTCAAGGACCCGACGCGGCGTCCGGTCTCGATCTCGACGCCCGCGCGGCGGATGTAGTCGATGTCGCGGGCAAGCGCATTGCGGGGAAGCCGGTACGATGGAACGCCCACGGCCAGCATGCCGCCCGCCACAGGCAGGGCCTCAAAGACCTTGACCTCGCGGCCGGCAAGGGCGAGGAAGTACGCCGCTGTGAGGCCGGCCGGGCCGGAGCCGACGACGGCCACGCGCCCGCGCCGCTTTCCCCGCCAGCGGGGCGGTGAACCGCCGTCCCGCACGCGGTCCGACACGAAGCGCTTCAGGTGCCGGATGGCGACCGGCTGGTCCACGTCGCCGCGGCGGCAGAAGAGTTCGCACGGATGGTGGCATGCCCGGCCGCAAACCGACGGGAACGGGTTGCGGCGCCGGATGACCTCCAGGGCATCGGCGAAGCGGCCCTCGGCCACCAGGGCCACGTACTCGGGCACGTTCACGTGGGCCGGGCAGGCGCTCGTGCAGGCCGTGGGGGCGAGCATCTCGCAGGCGTGCGAGGGACACCGCTTCAGGCGGATATGCGCCTCGTACTCGTCGCGGAAGTGGCGGATCGTAGAAAGAACGGGGTTCGGGGCCGTCTGCCCCAGCCCGCACAGACTGGCGTCGCGGACCATCTCGCCAAGAGTTTGCAGGAGGCCGACGTCTTCGGGCTTGCCCTCGCCGCGCGTGATGCGCTCCAGGATTTCGAGCATCCGGCGCGTTCCCACGCGGCAGGGAACGCACTTGCCGCACGATTCCTTCTGGCAGAAGTCGGTGAAGAAGCGGGCGATGTCCACCATGCAGGTGGCCTCGTCCATGACGATGAGGCCGCCGGAGCCCATTATTGCGCCGACCTGTTTGACAGAGTCGTAGTCGACGGGCAGGTCCAGGTACCGCGCCGGGACGCAGCCGCCGCTCGGACCGCCCATCTGGGCGGCCTTGAACTTGCGGCCGCGCGGAATGCCGCCGCCAATGTCGTACACGATGTGGCGCAGCGTGGCCCCCATAGGCACCTCCACCAGGCCCGTGTTGCGGACCTTGCCGGCGAGGGCGAATATCTTGGTCCCCTTGGAGCCTTCCGTGCCGATGGCACTGTACCAGTCCCTGCCTTTGAGAATAATGAGCGGCACGTTGGCGAACGTCTCGACGTTGTTGATGTTGGTGGGTTTGCCGTACAGGCCCGCCTGGGCCGGGAACGGGGGTCGCGGGCGCGGCATGCCGCGCTTGCCCTCGACCGAGGCGATGAGGGCCGTTTCCTCACCGCAGACGAACGCCCCGGCCCCCATGTGAATGTCAATGTCGAAGTTGAACCCTGTGCCAAGGATATTCTCGCCCAGGAGTCCGGCGTCGCGCCCCTGCTCAATGGCGATGTCGCTGTTCCGCACCGCCAGCGGGTACTCCGCGCGCACGTAGATAATGCCGTGCGCCGCCCCAATGGCATGCGCGGCGATGATCATACCCTCGAGAATCGCGTGGGGGGTGCCTTCCAGGAGACTGCGGTCCATGAACGCCCCGGGGTCGCCCTCGTCGGCGTTGCAGATGATGTACTTCGGCTCGCCCGGCGCCTGTCGGGCCAGTTGCCACTTGCGGCCGGTGGGGAACCCCGCCCCGCCGCGCCCGCGCAGGCCCGAGGCCGCGACCTCGGCGATCACCTGGTCAGGCGCCATCTCTGCGAAGGCCTTGACGGCCGCTGCATAGCCGTCGTGCGCCACATAATCTTCAAGGCTGACCGGATCGATAATGCCGTTGAGCCGGAACACAAAACGTTGTTGTTTGGCGTAGAACGGCACCTCGTGATCACGGACGATCTTCTTGCCGGCGGCGGGATCGACGTAAAGCAATCGCCGGATGGCCTTGCCCTGAAGGACGGTCTTCTCGACAATCTCGGGCACATCCTCAACCTGGACGTTGGGGTAGAAAAACTTCCCAGGAAGGATGACCACCACGGGTCCCTTCTCGCAGAAACCATGACAACCGGTCCGCTTCACAAGAATGCCGTGTGCCAGACCGCGACGCTTGAGTTCCGCCTCGAAGGCGCGCTGGACGTCAGGCGAACCGAAGGCGCAGCATCCCGTGCCGCCGCATATGGTGATTTCCTTCCGCTTCGGGTCAAGAGCGGCCTTGAGTTGCTTCTGCCACTGGCGGAAGGCGTCGATAGAACCAAAACGTGCCATTACTTCCCGTCCTCCCGCTTGGACTCATCCGCGATGATTCGGCTTAGGACCGTCTGGATCCGCCGGGGCGTGACCTTGCCGTAATAGGCTCCGTCAATGACCACCACTGGCGACAGGGCGCAAGCACCAAGACAGGCCACGGTCTCGAAAGAAAACATCATGTCTTCCGACGTTTCGCCATCATCCAGGTTCAGGGCATCGCCGACGGCCTGAATCACTTTCTTGCCGCCGCGCACGTGGCAGGCCGTGCCGCGGCAGCAGCGTACCGTGTGCCGCCCGTGCGGCTCGGTGTAGAACTGTGCGTAGAACGAGACGACGCCGTAGATGCGGCTGAGGGGGATGCGCATGCGGCGGCTCGCCTGGCGAAGTGCTGCCGCCGGGAGGAAGCCGAAGCGCTCCTGAACCGCCTGGAGAACGCCGATGAGGTTCGACTCGGGCGATACGCGCGAGGCATCCAGGAAGGCTGTGACCTCAGCCTCCGTCGGCTGAAGCGACGCCAGTTTGTCCAGATTGCTCGCTTGCTCCGACACAGATTACCTGCCTTTGCCCATCGCGGGCCGCCCCGTGTGAAGCGTTACGTGCGCGTGTCATCGGCCAGGCGCACCAGGAGGTCCGGCACGTTGACGTTCTCGCGGATGAGGGCCTTGGCGGCCTCGATCTTATCCGTGTCTTCGGGGCGGATCTTGAATCGCATCTCCTGCAAGCGCGCGGCCACGGTGTACGTATCCTCCTGGCATAAGACGACCGGGATTCCGATGGCATCGACGATCGAGAGGATGCTGGCGGGCGGGTCGAAGCCGCCCGTCAGCAGGATGCCCGTCACGGGGCGCGTCAGGCCCCGCTCAATCGGACACGCCGTGATGGAAATCAGGACGTTGTCGATGCGGTCGCCGGGCGTTATGACCAGCGTGTTCTGCCGGATGTAGTTACAAACGTGCTGCGGCGCCATGGCGGCCACAACGGTGTGCTCGACGGCGCTGGAAAGGTTCTTCCGGCCGCAGAGGACCTGGCCGCCCAGTTCCGCCACGATCTGCTCGACGCGCGGGTAGCCCAGTTGCGCACGGAAGGGGATGACGCCCAGCAGTCGCGTGCCCAGGTGGGCCAGGCCGGCAGCGACGGCCCGCTGGATTTTTTCAAGTTTCTGCGGCCAGGTCTTATTGAGGATGACGCCGAGGACCTCGACGTCGTGCTTGCGGAAGAGGTGCAGGCTGAGGGCCACCTCGTCGATGGCGCGGCCGATGCCGCCCTCCGTCACGATGATGACGGGCGCGCCGAGGAGGTCCGCCACGCGGGCGTTCGAGAGGTCGAAGCACGAGCCGACGCCGGCGTGGCCGGTGCCCTCGACGATCATGCACGGGTGGGCGGCCTTGATGCGCCCTGCGGCCTCCAGGATGCGCTTCTGGAGCGGCTCAGGGTCGCGGTGAAAAATGTAGCGCTCGGTAAAGCCGCGCTCCACGGCCACGGGGCTCATGTCAACGGGGGCGTCCTGGAGGTGAAAGGCATGCCGCGCCAGGACGGCGTCTTCGTCGATGTGCCGGCCCTCGTAATCGACGTAGCGCTGGCCGACGGGCTTCATGTAGCCCACGTTGTAGCCCAGGTTGCGGAATGCCTCCATGAGGCCGACGATGACGGTCGTCTTGCCGCAGTCCTGGAGCGTAGCGCTTATGTAGAGAGGCTTCATGGTGCCTCGGACAGTGTCAAAGTGAGAAAGTGAAGGCCCCCAGGCCACTTCCTTTGCCGCGTCACTGTGTCACTTTGTCACTTGGTCACTTGTCGGGGCGCTGCCCGCCGGCGGTGCTCCGGTACGCCTTCAGGAAACTGTCGGAGTAAATCTGCTTGTTCATGAGCATCTCGACGGTGGCCACGATATCGACGAGGGGTTCGTCGAGGACGTCGATGATGGCCGAGTCTGCCCCGTGGCTCATCGCCATCGCGAGGAACGTGCGGTTAATCAGGCTCCGCTCGGTGGTGCCCTGGCTGAGGTTCGAGAGGCCCATGGTGATATGCGGCGGGGGGTCGGACATGAGGCGAATCTGGTCGATCGCCGCTAGGATGTTCGTCGGCTGCGCCTGGGCCCCGGGGACGTTCACGGGCAGGATGATGGGGTCGATGAAGAGGCGGTCGGGCGCCAGGCCCAGTTCCATGCAGCGGGTGAGAAGTTCGGCGGCGATTTCTACGCGGCGGTCGATGTTCTGCGGCACGCCCTCGCGGTCCATCGTCAGGGCGATGAGGCTGCCGCCGGCCGAGTTGGCCATCTCGACGTACCTGGCCAGCACGTCCGGGTCGCTCTTCTTATTGAGCGGCGAGGAATTCAGAAGCACCCCCCGCGACGTGTCGCAGGCCGACAAGCCCGCCCGGATGACATCGGGCTTCTGGCTGTCAAGGCAAAGCGGCGTGGGCACGGCCGCCTGCGCGGTCTCGACGAGCCACTTGATGGTGCCCGCCTGGTCGGCGGCAGCGGTGCCGACGTTGATGTCGAGGTACGCAGCGCCGGCAGCCGCCTGGCGCTTAGCCAGCGAGACGATAGGCGCCGGGTCCTTGGCCGCGATAGCGTCCTTCACGTCGGTAAACATGCCATTGATGCGTTCGCCGATGGCAATCATGGGGATCTCCTCGGTTGGTTGGCATATGGTTCGGCCGGTGGTTGCTCAGCGTAACCGCGACCTTACGGCCAGCGGCTCGATGACCGCGGCTCTATGAGGCCTTTTCTCAGTCGCTGCCCCAGAGGCTATTGATGTACTCGCGGACGATGGCGACGGCGGCCGGGTGGCGCATCCGCACGATGTCGACGCCCGACTGGAGGAGCGCCACCGCCGTAGTGGCCTCCCACAGGGGCCCGCGCTTGGCGCCGTCTCCCCACTGCGGGGCCTCGGAGGCCGACGCTTTGGCCTCCTTCGCGCGCCACGACTCGTAGCCCACGTCGCAGATAACCGGGAGGGCCATCAGCCGGTCGCCGCCCAGGGCCGCCAGGCGCTCCCGCTCCTGGATGCTGTACGCGTACTCCATCCCGTAGCCCAGCGTGCCGGTCGTCTGGAACATGACCAGCGACTCCAGCGGAAAGCCCATGTCGGAGACGAGGATGTTCACCTGCTTGGCGATGTTGATGTCCAGGGGCGCCTGGGCGATGAGGAGGTGCTGGTCGGCCAGGGCCGTGGCGGTGAGGCTCTTATAGTTGTCCTGCGTGACCGTGCCGAGGAGGACCCGCTCGCCCTTGGCGGCCTGCGAGACCTTGGGCATGACGGCGTTGTCCTTCTCATCGTTGCCGCTGCCCCAGAGGATGAGGGGGACGCCCACCGCCCCGATGACCTTCTGCGTGACGGCGACGGCGTGGTCGGCGCCCAGGTTGCCCTTGTCGGGGTGCAGCCCGTCGAACTTCAGGCACACGAGGTCCCCGCCGAACTCGTCAACCGCCTTCTTCGCCCACGCAGCGGGGTCGGCCAAGACGCCACCGTAGGCGTCCGCCAGGACGGCGGGCCAGTCCTGCGGCGGCGAATCGAGGACATCGATGGCGATGACGGGCCGGCGGCCGGTGGCGGCGCGGTCGCCGCCGTACGGGATGGTCTTTGCGCCGCCGACCGTGACGGTCTTCTTGCGGGCGCCGCCGCCGATGGTCAGTTCGTTCACGCGGCCGGAATAGGATTCCTGGATGGCGGGCAAAGGCATGGGGCCTCCCTTTCTGGCGCTGTTCTACTTCTGTCCTGCCCATACCTCCTTGAGGTACCTGGGAATGATGCTCGACTCGCGCGGGCCGACAAGGATTTCCCAGCCGGTCTCTTCCTCGAGTTTGCCGCTCATCACGGCCACGTACCCGGGGATGATGAGTTTGCGGTGCTTGACGACCGTCTCGACGTTGGCCGTCTTCATCGCCTTGGCCACGATCTTCTCGTTGAGTTTGTCGCCGGAGTAGGCCGTCAGGACGCTCGTACCCTCGGTATCGACGCAAAGGATCCAGGAGGGCACGCGGCTGGCTTCCACGTCTCCCTCGACCGTGTAGTACGTGAGCGAGAAGTTCGTGGTAAACATCAGGGGGCTGTCGGCGCCGGCTTCGCCCACGGCGTAGAGTTTCGGCTCCACCTGGACCGGCTTCTGCGGGTCGGTGTAGATGTTCTGGCGCACCGTAAGCAGGGGCAAGAGCGCCCACGGCTCAATCGTATCCACGACCACGATGCCGGCGTACTTGGCGATGAGCGCGGATGCGCGGGCCACTTGGGCCTCGGGCGTGCCGTCGGCCGCGAAGGCGATTACAGGGTAGCCGAGGGGCCGGAAGTTCTTCTTGAGGGCCAGTTGGCGCATGAGCGTCAGGCCGCGCATCTCGGCCCAGCGGTCCAGAGTCTCGAGGCACAGGACAAGGTCCTCGCAGCCGGCCGCTTTCAGTTTCTCCGTCAGGGCCGCGAGCGCTTCGGCGTCGGGCGCGATCGCCACGAGGGGGCACTTGGCGTCCTTGGCGATCGCGGCCATGGCGGCGGCATTGGCATCCGTGGCCCCGCACAGGAGCGGCTTTGCATCCTTGACGTGCGCCAGGGCGGCCTTGGCGGCATCGGGGCTTTGCGTAACCAGGATGACGGCCTTGCAGGTGTCTTTTGCGAGTTGGGCCGTGGCGGCGAAGCGGCCGGCATCGCCCGAGCGGTTAAGGACGGCGACGGCCTGAACGGGCATCTTCTGGCCAACGCGCTCGAAGGCGAGGGCCTGGATGGCCTTGGCGCGGGCCGCCGCCGCGGCGGCAGGAAGGTCGTCCGGCAGCGTCGCGGCCACGACCGTCGGGCTGTGAAACTTCTCATCGTGGCGGAAGAGGACCGTCTCCTGCCCGGTCTTGGCGGCGGCATCGCCAAGGCCGAACGAGACAAGGCGCATAGGGGGCGCAGCCGCGGCCGCCAGCGCCTCGCGGGCCTGGGGGCTGGCATCCGGGCACTGCTCCAGGCTGACCTTCTTCTGGGCCAGGGCCATCGCGAACGCCAGGCACGTCGGCTGCCCGCACTTCTTGCAGTTGGTCTTGGGTAAGAGTTTGAAGATCTCCAGTCCGCTCAGGGCCATCCGAGGCCACCTTTCTTGCTGGGACCCGTTTCTTACCACCCTGCGAAGACGACCCCCGATTCTAACGCAGCCGGGCCGGACACGCCACGCAAGAATGGCGAAGGCCGATTGACCAAACCCGAAGCCCGAAACCCGAAGCCCGAATCAAACACCGAACTACAATCAGCAAACCTGCATTGCGCGCCCTTGTTTTTTGTCATTCGTGGTTGCCGTTTGATTCGTCATTCGGGTTTCGGGTTTCCTCATTCCGCCCGGTCACGGGCGGCTCGATGCCGCCGGGGCGCAGCAATCAGAACATCGGGTCCATCACCATCACGGGGTGTCCGGCCTTGGCGATAAACTCGGCCACCTGCTCCTCGGTGGTGGCGACGGTCTCGTCGGCGATCTTCTTAAGGAACTCCTCGCCGCCGAGGCCGAGTGCACTGGCGCACTTGACCAGGTCATCGTGCAGTTCATCCTTGAGCATCTTGGGCATCCACACGATGCGCTTGAAGCCGCCATCGGCGCTGATGAACTTGGGGCTGGTAATGTAGTGGCGCGAGTGGCCGACGAAGCCGGGCACCTGCCGCCCGCCGCCCACCGTCCCCGCCAGCGTCGAGAACTTCATGCCGCACGGCGTCATGTCGGGGTACTCCCGCGGCGCGATCATGATGCCGCCGGTCGAGGGCAGCACGGCCGAGATGCACTCGAAGCAGCCGCAAGAGGTCATCGGGTCCACGATCATCGAGTAGGCGCTCATGCGCTCGATGGTCCCGCTGCTCTTCTGGAGGATGAACTGGTTGACCTTCTCCCACTGGCCGAGGCGGGCGTCAACGGGTGCGCCCTTCGGGATGGGCTGGTTCGCCCCGGCGGGGTTGATCTCGTAGGCGGCGCGCCCGTCGAGCCACGAGTACGCGCCGCACAGGCCGCTTCGCTGCGGCGTGATAACGCACAGGTGGTTCGGGGCGAACGACTGGCACAGCGTACAGGAGTAGAAGATATCGACCGACTCGTCGGTCATGCCGGCCAGGCGGGCGTCGCGCTCGTGATACACCTTGCGGGCCTGGTCCTGGATTTCGAGCACCTTCTTCTCATCGCTGTGAACCTTCACCTGGACCTTGTCGAGGATGCTCGAGAAGTGCTCGTGGAGCATCGCGTGCAGGATCTTGCCCAGGTGCTCGAGGCGGAAGCCCGCCTTGAAGGCGGCCTTGGAGATGCGGACCCAGTTGATGTCGCGCTGGCCCATGTGGAAGACGCCCTGGGCGTGGTTCAGGAAGGTGTGAATCTGGCGCTCAAGGACCGGCTCGAAGTCGGGCTGCATCTTGCGCCCGGCGACCTCGACGACGATGCCCAGGGGCAACTTGCCGCCCTCCTGGACGCTATCCAAGTCCGCCCCGAAGACCTCCACCTTGCCGTCCTCCACCTGGTCCATCGGCGCGCTTGTAAGCCACTCAAAGCCGGGCGTGCGCTGGCCGCCGAACTCCACGTGCATGTCTTCCTTGCGGATGCGTTCGCCCTCGAACGCCGGGCTGAACGCCACCGGGATGGGCACCTTGGCCACCTTGATCTTCAGCCCCCGGATGACGATGGCGCGCTCGACGATCTCGTCGTGCGGCACGCTGGAGACAACGTGCTCGTAGGTGCACACGCCGGTCGGCAGTATCTGCGGAATGTCGGAGTCCGCGATTGTCGGGAAGCCGTAGTTGATGGCCCCCGCGGCGGTGGCGTACCACTCGTCGGTCACCTTGCCGAGGGCCAGGACGAAGGCGAAGATGCGGGCCTTATTGTAGAGCAGGTTGCGGCGGAAGTCGCCCGGCTGGACGCCGCCGAAACTCATCGCCGCCCGGGCCGCGAACCCCAGCGAGTAGATTGCCGCCGTGATCTCCGGCCCGAAGGGCACAAGGCGCGTCTCCCAGCCCATCTGGACGCCGGCCTCCGCCAGTTGCTGCGCGAAACTCGTGCCGTGGTCGTGCGCGCACATGAACACGTACAACATGCGCTCCTGCAACTTGCGGGCGATCTCGACGGCCGTCTTCGTGTCCGGGGCCGCGCCAACGACCGCCGCAAAGCCGGGGGCCGACCCATCAACGAACTGTATGCCGCGCTCCCGCAGAATCACGTCGTCCGCCGCCCCCAGCCACAGGCCGTTCACCGGGCTGGGGCCGATTACGTACTTGCACGCCTCTATGATCTCCTCGGCAAACAGGGTGGCCATGCCGGCGTCCAGCGCCGGCCCCAGGTACGGCGTCCAGAGGTGGTCGGAGACGGTCGGCGGCAGCAGCGCCTTGACGCGCGCCATGACGGGCTTGAAGTCGGCCAGGGTCTTCACCTCGTGGCCGGTCATGGCGTAGATGATGGGAATGAAATAGCCCGTGTTGGGAAACTCGACGGGGGCGCTGTCGCCCTTCGCGGCGACGGCCTTGGCGAGCATCTGCTCGGCCTGGAGGGCGATCTTGTGCGCGCCGCGGATGGCGGCCGCCGCAATGATTCTCGACATACGTCACTCCTTCCGTGCTCTATCGCAGGTTGTGACGGCCGGCTTGCCCGGCCGTGGCGGAGCGCCGCCGATGTTTCCCGCGGCCGGACAAGCCAGCCGTGCCACGCCCCGCCGGCATGCTCTGTGGCCGCCGGGGCTGAATAACAGGACAGTCACACCTTGAGTTTCTGGCGGTCTTCCATAGTGAAGAGTTTCCGCTCGCGTTCCTTGTTTATGCCGAGGGCGTCGCGCTTCTTTTCAATGTGGGCGTGGATGACTTCGGCGGCCTTCACGGCGTCATCTTCTACGGCCCACCTGCCGCCCAGTTCCTCGGCGATCTCCTCGAACAGGTACTTGGCGACCTTCGTGCCGGGCATGACGGGGAACAGTTTCTTCGAGAACATGACCAGCGCCCCGGAGGCTACGAAGTACTGGCCGATGGACAGGGCCTTCTCGGTGATGTGCTCCAGGCACGCCCCGGCCACGGGCAGTTCGGAGATGTCGTCGCCCAGCCCCCCCTCGCGGACCATCTCGGTGCAGGCCACCAGGATGCGGCTGTTATCGACGCAGGAGCCGACCGAAAGGACCGGCGGCATGCCGACCGTCTCGCAGACTTCCCTGAGGCCCGGCCCGGCCTCCGCAGCGGCCTCCGGCGTCATCAGGCCCTGCTTGCCGCACGCGATCTGCGCGCAGCCGGTCGTAACGACCAGGATGTCTCGCTTGATGAGTTCCCGGACGAGGGTTGTGTGGCCGGAGTCGTTCAGGACCTTCGGGTTGCTGCACCCGACTACGCCGACGACGCCGCGGATGCGACCGTTCATGATGTTATCGTTCAGGGGCCGGTAGGATGCGCGGAACCGGCCGCCCAGCATGTAGTTGATGGTCTCGTGGCTGAATCCGACGACGGCCTCGCCCTTGTGGTCGGGGATGTAGACGTCGCGGCCCTTGCGCAGGCCGAACGCCTCGATGGCCTTGCGGACGATCTCTCGGCCGACGTCCAGGGCCCGCGCCTCGTCCATCTGGACGTGCTCGACGCCCTCCATCCGGGCCTTCTCGGAGGTCGTGATGAGTTTCGTATGGTAGCACTTCACCAGTTCCGAAAGGCCCTGCATGATGCACTGGACGTCCACGCACAGGAGGTCCACGGCGCCGGTCGAGACGGCCAGTTCCTGCGTCAGGAAGTTGCCGGCGATAGGGATCCCGTGCCGCATCAGCAGTTCATTGGCCGTACAGCAGATGCCGGCGACGTTGATGCCCGAAGCGCCGGCCTTCCTGGCCTCCTGAACGAGTTCGGGGAGCGTGGCCGCCGCCGCGACCATCTCCGACAGGAGCGGCTCGTGGCC
>VGYT01000133.1 GCA_016872895.1 Planctomycetota bacterium | reverse complement strand
GCTTTTTGAACGTTTTTGATCGATTTTGACCGGAACAGGGTCCGATTTTGCGTTTTTTGATCGTTTTTGGCGGCCTGCCATATTGGCAGTTATAGATACTTCTTTGTGGAAAACTTCTGGCGGGGCGGAGTTTGATGTGGCACGGCCGGCCTGCCGGCGGGCAGGCCGTAGCGGGCTCGGCGCGCATTCCCCACGGCCGGACGAGCAGGCCCCGCCGGTCGGCGGGCAGGCCGTGCTACGTGTTGGCCGGCCGGCGGCGCAGGGCCGCAAAGGCAAGGCCCGCAAGGAGCATGGCCGCCGTCGCCGGCTCCGGCACGACGCCGATTACGCCGCTCGTGTAAAGAGCGTCGGTGTTCCACGCCAAGCCCCCGGCCAGGGCGGGGAGGCTCACGGTGGTGAACTGGCCGCTGAGCGCGGCAAAGTCCATGATGTCGAACTCATCGCCCAAGCCGGGCACGTACGCGCCGATAAGCGCCACGGAAAGGTTGCTGCCGCCCTCAAGCGTAACCGTGCCGCTTGCGGCCAGGACGTCGTACTGCGTCCCGCGCGCCGTGCCGCCGATTTCCACCTCAAGTGCGCTGCCGACGGCAAAGGTGACGTCGTCAACGGTCAGGATGCCCGCGCTTGAGCCTGGGGCCACCGTGCCGCTGGCCACCAGTCCGCCCAGGACCGTGCCGCCGCCCTTCAGTCCCGCCCCCGGCGGCAGGGTGTATCCGCCGAGGAACTCGCGCACGTCCAGCGTGGCCCCTGCGGCGATGTCAAAGAGCGACGTGGCCATGGCGCTCGTGGGCGCCAACTTGAGCGTGCCGGCCGCAATCGTTGTCGTGCCGGTGTAAGTGTTCGCGCCCTTCAGGACCAGAAGGCCCGCCCCGTCCTTGCTGATGCCGCCGTTGGAAAGCGTGCCGGAAAGCGTAGCAAAGTCTCCGGTTGAGAAAGGGTTGTCGTTGACCGTTATTGTGCGCTGACCGCCGGCCAGGTTGACGGAGTTGATTAACTCGGTTTCGTCATTGGCCGTCGTGGAGCCGAAAAGTATTGCCTTCCCCGACGGGACGAAGTAGGCGCTACCCCACGTGAGTGCGGTGGGGCTGGCCGTTCCGCCGATGGCGACGGTCATCTTGCCGCCGTAGGCCGAGAAGCCGCCGTTGTTCCATTGCACCTGACCGCCGGCAGGCCCCAGGTCTCGTGTAAACACGGTGGTGCCCTCTGATTCCAGAGCACCAGCAGTCAGCACGAGGTTGCTCGCGGACGGCAGGCCGATAGCATCCGTTGCGCGCAGTGCGCCCTTGCTCACGGTCGTCGAGCCCGCATAGGCGTTGGCACCAGTGAGTACAAGCGTGCCTGAGCCGCCCTTTGTCAGGCTGCCGTTGGACAGAATACCCGAGAGCGTCGCGAAGTCGGCAGAGGTCGCGGCAGCGTCGTCGACGGCCACGGTGCGGGCCGCGCCGGCAAGGTCAATGTTATTCTTGAATTCCGTCTCGTTGTCTGCGGTGGCCGAACCGAACACCAGGCTATACCCGCTTGGCACGAAGCCATCCTGGCCCCAGGTAAGGGGCGACGGGGATTGGATGCCGCCCAGGGCTACCGTCAACTTTCCGCCGCGGGCTGAGAACCCCCCGCTGCCAGTCCACTGAACGGTGCTGGGGCCGGCGGTGCCGAGGCTGCGCGTGAAGGGCATCGGGCCGCCGCCCTCCAGACAACCACCGGCGAGAACGAGGTTGCTGAGTGTTGGGAGGCCGACGCCGTCTGTGGCTCGCAAGACACCAGACATGATGGTTGTGGTGCCTTCGTATGTGTTCGCGCCAGAGAGCACGAGCGCACCTGCGTCGCACTTCACCAGGCCACCATTTGAAAGAGTCCCTGAAAGCGTGGCAAAGTACCCGGGTATTCGAACATTGAATCTTTGGTTTCCTCCGGCCAGATCGATGTCGTTCTTCAACTCAGTCTCGCCATCGGCACCGGATGCCCCAAACTGAAGCGATGTGCCTAAGGGTACGAAGCCGCCGACGCCCCATACAAGGCGCGTGGGGTTTTCAAGGCCGCCCAAAGCAACGGTCATCTTTCCACCCTTGGATGAGAAGCCGCCGCCGAGGTACGTCCATTGAACGGTGTTCGGGCCGGATGTGCCAATATTGCGACTGAACACGGTAGGCCCATCCCCCTCGTAGTAGCCGCCCGAAAGAACCAAGTTGCTGGATGCGGGCAGCCCCACACCGTCCACGGCATGGAGGATTCCGTGATAGAGCGTCGTGGGGCCTGCGTAGGTGTTAGCGCCTGACAGCACCAGCCGACCGAAGTGGCCTATCGTCAGGCCTCCATTGGACAGGACCCCCGAGAGCACGGCGCTCTGGAATGAGTACACCTCAACCGTTCGAGTTTCGCCTGCCAGGTCGATATCGTTTCTGAAGTCGACAATGCTGCCGTCTCCGTAGGTGTGCTGGAACTTGAGTTTGCAATCGCGCGGCACGAAGCCGCCCGCGCCCCAGACAAGCGGCGTCGGGCTGGCAAGGCCCCCAAGGGCTACGGTCAACGTCCCGCCCTTGGAGGAGAACCCGCCGCTGCCAGCCCACTGCACGGTATTGGGCCCGGACGCGCCGAGGTTGCGCGTGAACACGGCCGTGCCATCCCCCTCAAAATAGCCGCCCGAGAGCACCAGGTTGCTCGCTGCGGGGATGCCAACGCCATCAGTGGCGCGAAGGGCGTTAGCGGTAATCGTCGTCGGCCCACTGAACGTGTTGGCCGCCGACAGGATTGCCCCTCCGCAGGTGATTCCGTAACCTTTTCCGCCGTCGCTGATAATCCCGCTCACAGTCAGTTCGCTTCCACTGATGCCGCTTTGTGCCGCAAGCGTGACCGCACCGGCCCACGTACCATAGCCAGTTAGAGTGCCGCCGGCGAGGGCGACGTTCTTCCCTGTTACGGTCAATGGGTCACCAATTTCACCAATAGAAAGACGGCCGCCAGTCTCAACAACAGTGCCGAACCCGGCCGGGTCAAGAGCCTCGGGCGCGCAGACCGTGAGATGTCCGTTATTCTTGATGATCGTCCTGCCTGCGTAGGTGTTGTTGCGATTCAGAAGCACTGTTCCAAGGATGGTCAGGTCGGCGTTGCCGCTGACAATCTTGCCTATGGACAGTCCCTCCGGCCCTCCGCCAATGGCACAATTGCTGGCCATCGTGACGCGGCCGCTCCACAGGCCCCGGCCGGTCATGGCCCCGATTCCCCCGGCACCGGTGCCGTTGAGCGTCGCATCTCCCCAGACGCCCCAGATGCCCCAGACGTCCCCCTCAATCCACAAGGTTGCACCATTGGAGACCGTTACAGACCGGGCTACTGCCCCGAGGGCGTCACAATTTGCGACAACGAGGATGCCCTCCGAAACCTGCGTGGCACCTGTGTAGGTATTGTCACCCGCCAGCGTGACGGTATCCGCCGTTGTTTTCGTCAGGCCCGTGCTGCCGCCCAACCTGCCGGTGATGGTGCCCTTTCTGACATCGTAAGCCGTGGCTGTAAGTACGCCGGTATTGCCACTGATTGTTCCGTCCGCCAGTACAACAGGACCTACGGAGAAACTGAACGCGCCGATATCCAGCGTGCCGCCACCCTGCAAGGTGATGCTGTTTCCGGGGCGAAGGGCACTCGCCGACGCCAGCCGCAGGGTGCCGCCGGCGACCGTAACACCGCCAGTGAAGTTGTTTGCGGCGCTCAGAACCAGAGTACCCATGCCTGTCTTCACGATGCCCGCCGTGCCGGTGGATGTCCGGATGACGCCGGACAGCAGCGCCGAATCCCCACCTGCGCCGGCTGCAACGTGGATGGTGCGTGTCGCACCCTTCAAGTCAATGCGGTTCTTAAGTTCCGTCTGATTGTTGGAATTGGCCGAGCCGAATTTCAGGGTTCCCACGATGTTCGAGCCAACCGTAGTGCCCCAGGCCAGTTCCGTCGGCGTCGGACTGCCGCCAATATTCACGGTAAGGCTGCCGCCGTACGCCGAGAATCCGCCGCCATTGCTTGTCCACTGGAACTTTGTGCCGCTTGTGCCCAGACCGCGGGTGAACGTGCCGCTGGTCTGGAACACGCCCCCATCAAGCGAGATGAAACTTCCAGCAGGTAATTCGGCACCCTGAGCCGCCTGTAGCGCCCCGCCCCTGATCACAGTTGAGCCTGTGTATGTGTTGGCCCCGGCGAGCGCCAGCACCCCGGCGCCCGTCTTCGTAATCCCGGCCGTGCCGGTGGATGTCCGGATGACGCCGGACAACAGCGCCGAATCCCCACCTGCACCGGCTGCAACGTCGATGGTGCGTGTCGCACCATTCAAGTCAATGCCATTCTTAAGTTCCGTCTGATTGTTGGAATTGGCCGAGCCGAATTTCAGGGTTCCCACGATGTTCGAGCCAACCGTAGCGCCCCACACCAGTTCCGTCGGCGTCGGACTGCCGCCAATATTCACGGTAAGGCTGCCGCCGTACGCCGAGAATCCGCCGCCATTGTCTGTCCACCGGAACTTCGTGCCGCTTGTGCCCAGACCGCGGGTGAACGTGCCGCTGGTCTGGAGCACGCCCCCGTCGAGAGACAGGAAACTTGATGCGGGGAGTCCCACGCCATCAGCCGCTTGCAGCGCCCCACCACTGATGACCGTGTCACCCCAGTAGTGGCTGATTGCAATCACTAATATGCCGGCACCCGACTTCGTGATCCCCACGCTGGCGGCGCCGTATACCACTTCACGCAAGAGTTGGAGCGTGCCGCCATTGACGGCTACGACAAGAGGGTCGTAAAAGCCCACGAGGGCGTCGATCGTGTGTGTCACTCCGCTGCCGCCGTCGGCCTGAACAAGGGCCGAACCACTGGCCACGTTCAGCCGAAGCTGCGAGGCTCGCACGGTGTACCCGTAGTTGTCGTCGTTGAGGTAAAGCGACCCTACGGTTCGGCTGCCTTCTTCAATAGTCACCTTCCGCGGGGCGGTGATGTCGTAGGTCAGCCGCGCGATGTCGCCGACGGCATCGGGAACGCCGGCGGTCCAGTTGGCGGCATCGCCCCAGTTGCCGGCGGCATCAACTTTCCACGAACTATCCAGCGCCAGGGCGGGCGCGGCAGCAAGGGCGAGGGCGGCAAGGAGCGCGCAAAGAGCGCCGGCTGACCTGATGGTCGGGCGGCCTGGCATGACTTCTCCCCCAACAAGACGGTCCCTGTTGAACCTGCTTGTCCGGGCGGCGCGGTCCCCGCCATGGCTACATGCCGCGCTGAGGCCGCAGCAGCCCCCGCATCACGCGGCGGGTACGGAGACCCGCCGCGCATGAGGCGAAAGAAAAGGGGAAGCGGCCGCATGCGGCCACCTCCCCCGGTGCACTCCTCGTTTCCTCCGGCCCGCGCAGCCACCCCCGCGGCTGCGGGCCGCCGATGAGCAAATCATACATCAAGAACCGCCGGAGTCAAGGCGGTTTCTTGCTGCGCCGCGCGGCGGGGAAGGCGGGGCGGTTTGCATTTTGATTTCCGGCTGCGCGGCGGTATCCTGTGCGGAGAGATGCGGGAATCCGAACGCACCCTGGCTGCGGGAGCCGCTCGATGCCAAAAGGACGCGACAAGGTGACCATCAAGATACCGAGGGAACTTTACCGCCGCCTCCAGGAGATGGTCAAAGGCACGGGGTTCGGCTCGGTTACGGAGTTCATCGTGTACGTGATGCGCGACCTTGCGGCGGGGGGTCGGCTGCGGCAGGAAGGGCAGGGCCTGACGCCGCAAGAGGTGGACGCCATCCGCAAGCGGCTCCGCGCGCTGGGGTACATGGACTGATTGCGGATTGCCGATTGCGGATTGCGGATTGACAAGGCAAGCAACAGCGGGTCTTGAAGGCGCTGCCTGGAAACTGTTTCATTACGTGGGGCGCGGCGGGTCTGTGCACCGGCCGCGCAGCACGGAGCGGCAGCCAGTTTACGCGCGGCGTGCGGGGAGGCCCGCCGCGCGATGCGCTGTGCGCGCCGCGCGACAGACAGTGCCGATTATTCGGAGGGGGGCAGGCAGACACAGGAGGCGGGCGTGTCGGAAGAGCGTGTTCCCCTGTCGCGTCCGGACATATCTGCGGCGGACGTTGCGGCGGTGGTGCGGGTGCTTAAGTCGCAGCGGCTGAGCCTGGGGCCGAAACTGGCGGAGTTCGAGCGCGCCTTCGCCCGGTACGCGGGGACGAAGCATGCCGTGGCGGTCAGTTCCGGCACGGCGGCGCTGCACCTGGCGGTGCGGGCGGCGGGGCTGGGGCGGGGCGGCGAGATGATCACGAGCCCGTTCACGTTCGTGGCGACGGCGAACTGCGCCCTTTTCGAGGGCGCGCGGCCGGCGTTCGTGGATATCGACGAGCAGACATGGAACATGGACGTCGAAAAGATGGAGGGGGCGATCACGGAGCGGACGCGCCTGCTGATGCCGGTGCACATTTTCGGGCGTCCGATGCCGATGGACCGCGTGATGGACGCCGCACGCCGCCGCGGACTGCCCGTCGTCGAGGACGCCTGCGAGGCCCTCGGCGCGACGTACAAGGGGCGGAAGGCCGGCACGTTCGGCCTGGCATCGACGTTCGCCTTCTATCCGAACAAGCAGATGACGACGGGCGAGGGCGGCATGGTGGTGACCGACGACGACCGCACGGCCGTGCTCTGCCGCAGCATGAGGAACCAGGGCCGCGACCCCGGCGCGGGGTGGCTGGCGCACGGGCGGCTGGGGTACAACTACCGGATGTCGGACATCAACTGCGCGCTGGGCCTGTCGCAACTGGGGCGGCTGGAGGGTTTTCTGGCGGCGCGCGAGCGGGCGGCCCGGCGGTATCTTAAGAAACTCGCGGACGTGGAGGAACTCGTGCTGCCGGCCCCGTACGGCGAGGGGCGCATCTCGTGGTTCGTCTTCGTGGTGCGCCTGGCCGACCGGTTCGCGCAGCGCGAGCGCGACGCGGTGATGGCGTACCTTTCGTCGCGCGGGATAGGGACGAACAACTACTTCTCGCCCGTGCACCTCCAGAAGTTCTACCGCGCGATGTTCGGGTACAAGCCGGGGGACTTCCCGGTTACGGAGCGGATAGCCGCGCGTACGCTGGCGCTGCCGTTCCACAATCGCTTGACCGCCCGGGATCAGGACGTGGTTGTGGAGGCGTTGAAGGCGGCGATCGCGCGGCTGTAGCGCCCCCCGGAGCGGATGGAGGAACCGGCCTGGGGCCGATCCGACCCCCGTTTTCAATAGCGCCAGCCGCGATTTTTGCCGGGTTGTGCCTTTGCCGCGCGGGTTGGGGACACGCCGGAGGGGACCGGGCTCGGCCCGGCGGCGAGTTGCCTTTGCCGGGCGGGCCGGGGTCCTGCTTCGGCCCAGGAAACAGGGGCGGCGTGCGGCGGAGTCGGACGGGCTTAATAGAACCGCAGAGGCTCTCGTTTACAATGACCGTCTCGCGGTGGGTCTCCGTACCCACCGCGCGCCGTGCTGGCGCGCACGATTGCGCGGCGGGTGCGGCGACCCGCCGCGCAAGAGGGGATGATTGTCTCTGCGCTTCTACTTGGCGAGAGGCCGCCGCGAGAGCAGCGGCAGGGCCCGCGTCGGGCGATTCAGCGGCGCGTCTTGGAAGCAAGACGGGGCCGCCTGCGCAGTTTAACAATTCGAGGAGCATGCGCGGCAAGGAGGCGCCGGGGCGGGGAAGAAGAGGGGAAGAAGAAATGAGAAACACGAAACTCGCGGCTGCGGCGGGGGTTAGACAGAGAGAGGCGCAGGCCGCCCGCCCAGGCGGCGCACAGCGCGGAGCCGCACTATGAGCATCGTCGAAGTGCTGCTTGAGAAGGGCCTTATCACTCCGGAGCACCTCCGCGAGGCGATGGACCTGCGGAAGCGCGAAGGGGTGCGCCTGGACCGCGCCCTGGTGAAACTGGGGCACGTTCCCGAGGAGACGCTGCTGAGGATCACGAGCGAGCAACTCTCGATACCGATGGTGGACCTGTCGGACGTGACGATCGACGTGGAGACGCTGCGGAGTTTGCCGGCGAAACTCATCTACCGGAAGAACCTTGTGCCCATCTCGCGGCAGAACGGGACGCTTACGGTGGCCACGAGCGACCCGTTCGACCTGTACGCCTTCGACGAGCTCAGGCTGCTGACGGGGCTGGCGATCCAGCCGGTGCTTGCGCCGGAGGACGAGATCGCCAAGGTCATCAAGTCGTACTACGGCGTGGCTGGCGACACCATCGAGGAGATGACGGCCACGAGCGACGAGGACGTGGCGGTCAAGGGGGATGCGGTCGCCGAGAACGAAGACCTCCTGGAGATGGCCCAGGAGGCCAGCGTCATAAAACTCGTGAACGAGGTGTTCCTTGAGGCGGTGAGCGAGCGGGCGAGCGACATCCACGTCGAGCCGTACGAGAAGACGCTGAAGATACGTTACCGCATCGACGGTGTGCTGCACGAGGCGGCCATGCCGCCGCAACTCTCGCGGTTCCAGGCGGCCATCATCAGCCGCATCAAGATCCTTTCCAACCTGAATATCGCCGAGAAGCGGCTGCCGCAGGACGGCCGCATCAAGTTCCAGGTGGGCGCCCGGCAGATCGACGTGCGCGTGTCGGTCATCCCGATGCTCTTCGGCGAGGGTGTCGTGATGAGGCTGCTGGACAAGTCCACGGTGCTTTACTCGCTGCCGCAACTCGGCATGGCCCAGGACACCTTCACCACGTTCCGCGAACTCATCGAGCGGCCGCACGGCATCATCCTGGTGACCGGCCCGACGGGCTGCGGCAAGACGACCACGCTGTACGCGGCCCTCCAGCACATCGTCAGCCCGGAAGTGAAGGTGTTGACGGTGGAGGACCCGGTGGAGTACCACCTGGACGGGGTGAACCAGATTCAGGTTGCGCCGAAGATCGGGATGACGTTCGCGCGCGGCCTGCGGGCGATTCTGCGTCACGACCCGGACGCGGTGATGATCGGCGAGGTGCGCGACCTTGAGACGGCGGAGGCGGCCATCCAGGCGTCGCTCACGGGGCACCTGGTCCTCTCGACGCTGCATACGAACGACGCCTGCTCGGCCCCGACGCGCCTGCTGGACATGGGGGTGGAGCCGTTCCTGGTGTCCAGCACGCTGATGGCGGCGATGGCGCAGCGCCTGGTGCGCGTCATCTGCCAGGAGTGCAAGGAAGAGTACGAGCCGGACCCGGACAAGTTGCCGCCGGACTTCAAGTTGCAGCCGGGCGAGAAACTGTGGCGGGGCGCCGGCTGCAAGAAGTGCCGCGAGACGGGCTTCCGCGGCCGGACGGGGCTGTTTGAACTCGTGGTCATAGACGACGAGATACGGGAGAAAATCATGACGCGGGCGCCCGCGGGCCAGATCATCCAGGCGGTGGTGCGGCGCAGCGTGCGGCTGCTGAGGGACGACGGCTGGATAAAGGTCCGCGCGGGCGTAACGACCCCGCAGGAGGTCATGCGGTCGAGCAAGGCGTAAGCCGATTGCGGATTGCGGAATGCGGATTGCGGGTTGAAAAAGCGGGCATCGGCCGGCCTTGAAGGTTCTGTTCAGCCGCGACCCGAAGGGGAGCGCGGGTTTTCATGGCAACGTATCAATACACCGCGAAGACGACGGGCGGGGAGGAAGTGGCCGGTCTCATCCAGGCCGACAGCGAGGCCGCCGTCATCCGGGCGCTCGACGAGAAGCGGCTGTTCCCCGTGCGTGTGGCCGAGAAGACCGACGGCGCCCGCTCCGGGCAGGCGGGCCGCCGCGTGCGCCCGCGAGACGTGGGCGTCATGTACGCGCAATTGTCGGACCTGTTGGGGGCCGACGTGCCGGCGCTGCGTGCCCTGGACATCCTGGCCCGTTCGACCGTCAACAAGCGCCTTGCGGCCCTGATGGGCAAGGTCCGCGACGACGTGGCGGGCGGCAAGACGCTGGCCGACGCCATGGGGGCGTACCCGGAGGTGTTCACGCCGCTGCACGCGGCGATGATACGGGCGGGCGAGCGGGCGGGGTTCCTGGAGGACGTGCTCTTGAACATGGCCGCCTTCATCGAACGCCAGGATGAACTTCACAGCAAGGTCATCGGCGCGATGGTGTACCCGGTGATCGTGGTGACGGTGGCCCTGACGGTGGTGCTGGGCGTGCTGCTTTTCATGGTGCCGAAGTTCAAGGCGCTCTTTGAGACGATGAAGAGCATTCCGTGGCCGACGGCCGTGCTGTTTGCGGCGAGCGACGCGGTGCTTGCGCTGTGGCCGCTGCTTCTGATGATACTGGTGGTGACGGTCATCGGCGTGGGGGGGTTCCTGACGAGCGAGCAGGGGCGGCGGGTGTGGGACCGGTGGCGTCTGCGGCTGCCGCTGGTGGGCAAGGCGGCGCGCCTGATCGCCATCACGCGTTTCTGCCGCATCCTGGGCACGATGCTCAAGAACGGCGTGCCGGTGCTCCAGGCGCTGGCGATCGCCAAGGACGCGACGGGTTCGACGGTGCTGGCGGAGAGCATCGAGGAGGCGGCCGAGAACGTGCGTGCGGGGCAGACGCTGGCCGAGCCGCTGAAGTCGAGCGGGCTGTTCCCCATCGAGATACTTGAGATGATCGCGGTGGCCGAGGAGTCGAACCAGTTGGAGAAGACGCTCCTGGGCATCGCCGACACGGTCGAGCGGCGCACCAACCGGCAGGTGGACCTGGCGGTGCGGCTCATTGAGCCGCTCATCCTGGTGCTGATGGGCGCGGGCATCGGCTTCTTCGGCGTGGCCCTGGTGTACCCGATCTTCAGCATGGCGGGGGCGATGAAATAGGCGAGGGCGGGCGCCCCGGCCCGGGGCCGGGCGGCGCCCGATGCGGAACAGGGGAAGGCCGGACAAAGGAAGGAGTTGAAGAATGTTCACTTGTTCAAGGGCCCGGCGCGGGTTCACGCTCATCGAGGTCCTCATCGTGCTTGGGATCATCATCCTGCTGGCGGGAGCGGCCATAGTGGCCCTTGTGCCCCAGCAGAAGGGCGCCCGCATCGACACGACGAAACTGAAGATGAAGAGCATCGAGACCGCCCTGGAGGCCTACAACGTCAACATCGGCCACTATCCGAACGAGCAGGAAGGCGGCATCGACGCGCTGCGCACCCGGCCCGCGTTCGACACCGAGCAACTGAACGAAATGTGGCGCGGGCCGTACCTGAAGGAGGATCCCCGCGACGCCTGGGGCAACAAGTACAATTACCAGGTCACCCAGGCCGGCACGCCGGAGGCCGACCAGACGCCGTACCGCCTGTGGTCCAACGGCCCCGACGGCATGGACGGCACGGACGATGACATCAAGAACTGGTCCGACACGACGGGGATGCCGTAACGGCGTGCGGCAGACGGTGCGGCAACGGGTGGCATGCCCAGGCGCGCGGCGCGTGGGCATGCCGTCATTATGAGGAAAGGCGCGGCCGTGGCGTTGCGGCGGGGGTTCACGTTCATCGAGATCATGCTGGCCCTGGCCATTTTCGGGCTGCTGGTGGCGGCTGCGGCCGTCAACTTCGGGGCCCTGGGGGCCGGGCGGGCGCTGGACGAGGGCACGGCGCGGCTGGAGACGGCGCTGCGGATGGCGCGTGCCGACGCCGCCAACCTCGGCCGCCGCCTGCGCCTGGTGTTCGACGAGACCGGCTCGCGCCTGGTGGTCTTGTGGGAGCCCGAGCCGATGATCCAGCCGGGGGCGTTCGCCGAGTACACCGCGTGCACGTGGGATGACTACGTGTCGATGGACGGCCTCGTGCTGGAACGATGCCAACTGACGGCCCCGAGCGTGTACCTGGCGGTGGACGCGAGTTCGCCGGGCGGCGCGGGCGGAAGCACGGGTCCGGCGGCCATAACGTTCGAGCCCGACGGGTCGAGCGACTCGGCCGTCATCGAACTCTCGGCCGCCGATTTGCGCGACACCCGCCGCGCGTTCATCGAACTGGAGGGCCTCACGGGGACCGTCGCCAGCCGCATCTACACGGCCGCGGAACTGGAGGAGATGCAGGGCGTGCCGTAGGCGAGGGAACGGCTGTGAGACTCGATACGTCAGATTTCGGATTTCAGATCAGCCGGCGCCTGGTTAGCCGGCCCGCCTGCGGGGCGCGCGCCGTGTCGCAATCGCGCCGGCGATCCCGCCGCGGCATCGCGCTGCTGGAAGTGGTGCTGGCGCTGGCGGTCTTCTTCGGCGTGGCGGTGACCATCCTGGGCGGCCTGAGCGTGTGCCTGCGGTCGGCCCAGCAGGTGCGCGAGGAGGCGGTGGCGGCGGACCTGGCGATAACGGTCCTGTCGGAACTCCAGATGGGCCTGCTGGCGGTGGCCGACACGCCGGCCAC
Organism: Planctomycetota bacterium; assembly: GCA_016872895.1. Lineage (GTDB taxonomy): Bacteria > Planctomycetota > Phycisphaerae > FEN-1346 > FEN-1346 > VGYT01. The sequence goes on along the minus strand of VGYT01000133.1, from coordinate 125 downwards.
GCCGTTCGAGGACCCGTTCGCCGACTGGACGTGGCAGACCACCGTTACGCCCGTCGAGGCGGTCGTGCCGGGCCTCGAAATGACCCAGGTGGAAATCATCGTGCGCAACTCGCTCGACGGCTTCA
>VGYT01000132.1 GCA_016872895.1 Planctomycetota bacterium | reverse complement strand
TCGTCGGCATGGCGACGTACGACGGTCCGTGCTTCGCCCCGAGGTTGTAGAGGTTGATGGCTGCGAAGGTCAGAATCGCCAGCACCAGCGCCCCGCCCTGAAGGGCCATCGCGCAGGCGGCCGCCAGGACGGCCGTCAGCGCCAAGAGGACCACGGCGGCGGCCAGGCCCATCTCGCCCGTTACCAGCGGCCGCGCAAGGCCCATCAGCCGGTCGCGACGCAGGTCCACCAGGTCGTTCTGCACCATGCCGAACAGGTACAGGCCCGCGGATATGCCCGCCACCAGCACGAGCCGCCGCCACTCGAAGACGGCCGGGTTGGGCAGCGAGGCCACCATGTACCCCGCCGTTACGTCGGCCACGGCGGTGACGACCAGCGGCAGCCGCAGGATTTGCCAGACGCCTCGCGGGGTCATCGCGCGGCAGTGTACGGGTGCGGCGCGGCGTTTTCCAATGTTTTCGCTGAGCGGGCTGCGGCTATAATGCCGCCACGTATGGTTGTGACCATCGACGGAACCGTTGGCAGCGGCAAGAGCACGGCGGCGGCCGGCTTGGCCGCGCGACTCGGCGCCGCCCACCTCGACACGGGCGCGATGTACCGCGCGCTGACCTTGAAGGCCCTGGATGCGGGTGCCGACCTGGAGGACGCGCGGGCCCTGGCCGCCATGGCCGCATCGACCGAGATCGAACTGGACGGCACGCCGGGGGCGCTGCGCGTCCGCCTGGACGGGCGCGATGTCTCGGCCGCCATCCGCGAGAACCGCGTCAGCACCAACTCGCACTACCTGGCCCGCACGGCCGGGGTCCGGCGGGTGCTGGTGGAGAAGCAGCGCGCGCTGGCCCGGCGGGCGGGGAGCATCGTCACTGAGGGCCGCGACCAGGGCACGGTCGTCTTTCCGGACGCCGACGTGAAGTTCTTCCTCGACGCGGCGCCCGAGGTGCGGGCGCGTCGCCGGCAACTTGAACTCCAGGACCGCGGCGAGTACAAGTCGTACCGCGAGGTGCTGGCCGAGATCGTGGAGCGCGACCGCCGCGACTCGACGCGCGCGGCAGACCCGCTGCGGCCGGCCGAGACGGCCGTCCGCGTCGATACCAGCGACATGACCGTCGACCAGATGGTCGACGCCCTGGCCCGCATCGTCGGCGAGCGCGCTGGCGGCGGGACGTTCCGCAAGGAGGCCCCGTGACGGACTGGCGCCTGTACTGGTACGCCGTCTGCCAGCAGGTGGCGCGGGTTCTGTTCGTTACATTCTTCGGGGTGCGGGCTCATCACCGCGAGCGGCTGCCGGCGGCGGGGGGCGTCCTGGTAGTATCGAATCATCAGAGTTATCTCGACCCGGTTCTAGTGGCGGTCGGGATGCAGCGGCCGTTCCACCCCATGGCGCGGGAATCGCTGTTCCGGTTCCTGCCGTTCGCGCTGCTGATCCGCAGCCTGTACGCCTTCCCGGTGCGGCGATCGGCGGCCGACCTGGCCGCCATCCGCGAGGCGATGCGGCGCCTGAAGGGGGGGGCGGTGGTGCTGATGTTCCCCGAGGGGACGCGCACGCGCGACGGGTCGATCGCCCGCCTGCACGGGGGTCCCATCACGATTGCCGCCCGGGCGGGCGTGCCGGTCGTGCCGGCGGTCATCGACGGGGCGTTCGAGGCCTGGCCGCGAGGCAGGCTCCTGCTGCGCCCGCATCCCATCCGCGTGGCGTTCGGCCCGCAGATCTCGGCCGAGGAGGCCGCGGCCGGCGACCCCGACGTGCTCATCGACGTGCTCTGGCGCCGCATGCGGGACCTTCAGGCCGAACTGCGCCGCCTGCCGCGCGGCATCGTGTGAGGTGAGATCATGACGGGCGATAGCGGCGGTCCGGGCAGCGCAACCATTGAGGTCGCGCGCGGCAGCGGCGTGTGCTTCGGCGTCCGCCGCGCGCTTGAGATGGCCGAGAAGGCCCTGGCCGAGGGGCGGCCGGTGTACTGCCTCGGGCCGCTCATCCACAACCCGCAGGAGGTGTCGCGGCTGGCGGCCAAGGGGTTCCGCGTCATCGAATCGCTCGATGAGGTCCAGGGTGAGTGCGTGCTCCTCGTACGCAGCCACGGCCTTCAGCCGGACATCGTGGCCGAGGCCGGCAGCCGGGGCATGACCATCATCGACGCCACGTGCCCCCTCGTCCGCCGCGTGCAGACCCTGAGCGTGGAACTCCAGGAGGCCGGTTACGCGGTCATCCTCGCGGGCGACGCGGGGCACCCGGAGGTGCGGGCCATCCGGGGCCACGCCCCGGCCGCGGTCGTGGTCGGCGACCTGGATGCCGCGCGGCGGCTGGATCTGGCGGGCCGCGTGGCACTCGTGAGCCAGACGACCTTCTCGCCCGAGGAGTTCCGGCGCATCGCCGCCGACCTGGTGACGCGAGACCTGCCCGAGATCCGCGTCGTCAACACCATCTGCGCGGCCACGGTGGAGCGGCAGCGTGCGGCGGCGGAACTGGCCGGCCGCGTCGATGTCATGTTCGTCCTCGGCGGCCGCAACAGCGCCAACACCAACCGCCTGACGGAACTCTGCGCTGCGCGCGGCGTGACGACGTACCACGTGGAGCACGCCGACGAGGTGACGGCCGAGCAGTTGCGCTGCCGGCGGCGGGTGGGCATCGCGGCAGGGGCGTCCACCCCGCAGTGGATCATCGCGGCTGTCTGCGAGCGCATCCGCAGTCTTATGAATCGTTAATCATATTCTTGGCAGCTTTGCGCAAGCCTAGAAGCGTGCGCGGCACGGCCGGCTTGTCCGGCCGTGGAGGACGCGGCCGCAGATGCCCTACTGCCGGACAAGCCGGCCGTGCCGCAGCCATGTGCTGTTCTCAACCTGAAAGTGAGCGCCTGCGGTCAGGCCGGGCAAGCACTTGCATTCCCCTTACCGGGGGCGTATAGTACGGCACTTCGCGGACCTGCGGAGGTCCGTAATCCTCTGGGACAAGAGGGCGGCAAGTGGCCCGGCGTTCGGGCCGCGAAACGTCTTGCCGCGGACACGCACATGGTTTTTCAAGGCAAGTGGCGTCATGTCAAAGAGTCAAATTGAACGGCAGTACGGCCTGAGCGATCCGGAGATCGAGCAGGAAGTGGCGTCGGTGCTGGGCAAGGCCCAGCAGGCCGACGGCCTGAAGCAACTCTACGAAGACTCCATCAAGGCGTTCGAGACGGGCAGCGTGGTGGCCGGGCGCGTCGTCCGCGTCGTCGGCAGCGACGCCATCATCGACGTGGGCTTCAAGAGCGAAGGCAGCGTGCCCCTGGAGGAGTTCGACGGGGCCGAGGTCCAGGTCGGCCAGCAGGTGGACGTGCTCCTGGAGAGCGTGGAGGACGAGAGCGGCCTGGTGGTCCTGTCGAAGCGCAAGGCCGACCGCATCAAGGGCTGGGAGCGGGTCCTCACGCAGCACAAGGAAGGCGACGTCGTCAAGGGCCGCGTCAGCCGCAAGATCAAGGGCGGCCTCCTGGTGGACATCGGCGTGCCGGTGTTCCTGCCGGCCAGCCAGGTGGACATCCGGCGTCCGGCCGACGTCTCGGCGTACATCGGCCAGGAAATCTCGTGCAAGATCCTGAAGATCGACGCCGACCGGCGCAACATCGTGGTCTCCCGCCGCCGCCTCATCGAGGAAGAGCGCGAACACGCCAAGCAGCGGCTCCTGGCGGAGATGCACGTGGGGCAGATGCGCGACGGCGTCGTCAAGAACATCGCCGAGTTCGGGGCGTTCGTCGACCTCGGCGGCATAGACGGCCTGCTGCACATCACCGACATGGCCTGGGGCCGCGTCGGCCATCCCAGCGAGGCCGTCTCGATCGACCAGAAACTCCAGATCAAGATCCTCTCCATCGACCGCGAGAAGGAGAAGGTGGCCCTGGGCCTCAAGCAGAAGACCCCGTCGCCGTGGCACAACATCGAGGTCCGCTACCCCGTCGGCTCGAAGGTCAAGGGCGAGGTGGTCAACATCACCCCCTACGGGGCGTTCGTGAAACTCGAAGAGGGCATAGAGGGCCTCGTCCACGTCAGCGAAATGTCGTGGACGCGCCGCGTCAACCACCCCAGCGAGGTCGTGGGCGCCGGCGACGAGGTCGAGGTCGTCGTCCTGGCCATCGACAAGGCCAAGCAGGAAATCAGCCTCGGCATGAAGCAGACCGAGGTGAACCCCTGGACGCTCGTTAAGGAGAAGTATCCCCCCGGCACGATCGTCGAGGGCACCGTCCAGAACCTGGCCAACTATGGCGCGTTTGTCGAGATCGAGGATGGCATCGACGGCCTGCTGCACGTCTCCGATATGTCGTGGACGCAGAAGGTCGGCCACCCGTCGGAGGTCCTCCAGAAGGGCCAGAAGGTCAGGTGCCAGGTCATCAGCGTGGACCAGGACAAGAAACGAGTGGCCCTGGGAATGAAGCAACTGGAAGAGGACCCCTGGGAGCACAAGATTCCCGAGCGCTATGTGGCCGGCGACATCGTGCGCGGCAAAGTGACGAAGGTCACGAACTTCGGCGTCTTCGTGGAACTCGAACCGGGCCTCGAAGGTCTGCTGCACGTCTCCGAACTGGCCGACCATAAGGTGGAGAGCCCCGAAGAGGTCGTCAAGCCCGGACAGGAACTCGAAGTGAAAATCCTCCGCGTCGACACGGGCGACCGGAAGATCGGCCTGAGCCTGAAGCGCGTCCAGTGGGCGGCCGAGGAGCAGGCGCCGGCGGCCCCTGCGGCGGAGCGCCCGGCCCCGCGCCTCGGCGGCATCCAGCCGGTCGAGGACGAGGCCGGCGGTGAAGGCGGCGGCACGGTCCTCTTCGGCGCCGTTCTGCCGCCGCCGCGCGATGAATCGCCCGACGAGCCGGCACCAGACGAGCCGGCGGCCGACGAAGGCGCCGGGCCACAGGCCTAGCGCCTCCCGGGTTGCTCTCTGGCGAGAAAAAAGGTCTTGCCAGGCGGCGGCGGACATCGCTACAATTTCCGTGCACTGTCACGGCTGTTCGCCACAGCCAGACGCATCCATGCGGGTGGGCCGCTGTTCCGGGCGGAAGGGGGGTACGTGGTTGCACTGTCGATGGCCGCGCCGGGCCGTCGATCTCGAGGGGTGCGAGCATGGATTCCGGCCTTCAGTTGTACCTTCGCGAGATCAACCAGACGCGCCTCCTGGCGGCCGAGGAAGAAATTACGCTCGCCCGCCGCATACGCAAAGGCGACCTCCAGGCCCGCGACGAGATGATCCGCAGCAACCTGCGCCTCGTGGTCTCCATCGCCAAGAACTATACCCGTCGCGGCCTGACCCTGCTGGACCTTATCGAGGAAGGCAACCTCGGCCTGCTGCGAGCCGTCGAGAAGTACGACCCGACGATGGGCTGCCGCTTCTCGACCCACGCATCCTGGTGGATACGCCAGTCCATCAAGCGCAGCCTCATCAGCGCCGTCAAGCCCGTCGAGATTCCCGCCTACATGGTGGAGATGATCAACAAGTGGCGCCGCGCGGCGGCGGTGCTGGAGTGCGAAACGGGGCGCCCGCCGACGCAGGAAGAGATCGCACGCGAGATGGGCATCTCGCGGCGCAAGGTCGAGGTCATAGGCCGCGCCGCGCGGGCCTTCAGCAGCCCGTTCCAGGCCGTCTCCGAGGACAGCGAGTGGTCGCTGTCGGACATGGTGGCCGACGATGCGGCCCGCAGCCCGGCCGACGTCCTCCTGGACAACCGCCGCGCCGAGGCCGTGCGCAAACTCCTTGCCGCCATCGACGAGCGAGCCTCCGAAATCCTCCGCCTGCGATTCGGCCTGGAGACCGGCGAGGCGATGACCCTGAAGGAGATCGGCGAAAGGGTGGGCCTTACCCGCGAACGCGTCAGGCAGATAGAACACGATACGTTGAAATGCATCAACGAGGCTATCCGCAGCCAGGAAGAGGACACCCGCGCCGCCGTCCGCTGATATCCCAGCGCCCCGCCAAGAAGGAGACCACGCATGCCCCGCCTCTCCAGGCCCGTGGACCTCAAAAAGTGCATCCGCAGCGTGCCGGACTTCCCGAAGCCGGGCATCATGTTCCGCGACATCACGCCCCTGCTCAGGGACGCGGCTGCCTTCCGCGAGGCCGTCCGATGCATGGCCGAGCCATACCGCAAGGGCGACGCCGACGTGGTCGTGGGCGCCGAATCGCGCGGGTTCATCTTCGCCGCCGCCATCGCGCTCCATCTCGGCGCCGGCTTCGTGCCCATCCGCAAGAAGGGCAAACTCCCGTTCAAGACCGCCTCGGTCACCTACGACCTGGAGTACGGCACAGACACGCTCCAGATGCACACCGACGCCGTCGGCCCCGGCACGCGGGTGCTGATGGTCGACGACCTGCTGGCCACCGGCGGCACGATGGCCGCCTGCTGCCGCATGGTCCAGGAGGCCGGCGGCCGAATCATCGGCCTGGAGTTTCTCATCGAACTGGCGTTTCTGAAGGGCCGCGACAAACTTGCCGGCTACCCCGTGCGCTCGCAGATCGTCTTTCAGGACGAGTCGCCGTAGGGGTATCCGCGCCGTAGGTGCAGCCGTGACATGATGGCGGTGGGGCGCGGTGCACAATCGTGCGAGTTTGCATTCCGAATGCAGATTTGCAGGAGGCTGCCTGCCCAAGTCAGGTACGGGGGGCGGCGGGGGCCTGCTGCGCGGGCCGCTTGGCGGGACGGCTGTTGCGGCCGCCCGCCGTCCGCCACCCGTCGGCCAGGGCCAGCGGCAGGACCTCTTCCATCTCGCGTACGTAGTGGAACGTCATGTCGCTGCGGATGTCCTTGGGGATTTCCTCGACATCCTTGCGGTTCCGCTCCGGCAGGATGACCGTGAGGATGCCCGCGCGCTTGGCGGCCAGCACCTTCTCCTTGACGCCTCCGACGGGCAGCACCAGGCCCCGCAGCGTGATCTCGCCGGTCATGGCCACCGTCGGCCGCACGCTGTGCTGCACCAGGAGCGACATCAGGGCCGTGAAGATGGTGACGCCCGCGCTGGGGCCGTCCTTGGGCGTTGCACCCTCTGGTACGTGAATATGTAAATCCATCTTGCGGAAAGTCTCGGCCGCGATGCCCCACTCGTGGGCGCGCGACCTGATGTACGACAGGGCCGCCTGGGCCGATTCCTTCATCACGTCGCCCAGTTGGCCGGTCAGGCTGACCTTGCCCGTGCCGGGCATGCTGGTGGCCTCGATGAAGAGGATGTCGCCCCCCACGGGGGTCCAGCCCAGGCCCGTGGCAACGCCGGGCGTAGAGGTCCTGAGTTTCGCCTCGGGCAGGAACTGCTCGGGGCCGAGGAACTCGCGCACGCCGCCGCCCGTGATGACGGCGGGCTTGTCCTGGCCGGAGGCGACCTTGCGGGCCACGCCGCGGCAGATGGCGGCGATCTGCCGCTCCAGGTTCCGCACGCCCGCCTCGTGCGTGTAATACCGCGTGATCCGCCGCAGGCCGCCGGCCGTGAACCGCAGTTGGCGCGCGGAGAGGCCGTGCTCTTTGCGCTGTCGCGGCACGAGGTACCGCTGCGCGATGGCCAGTTTCTCCTCCTCCACGTAGCCGGCAAGCGTGATGACCTCCAGGCGGTCCTTGAGCGCCGCCGGCACGGGCTCCAGCATGTTCGCCGTCGCGATGAAAAGCACCTTCGACAGGTCGAACGGCACGTCCAGGTAATGGTCGGTGAACGAGTGGTTCTGCTCCGGGTCCAGCACCTCCAGCAGGGCGCTGGTGGGGTCGCCGTGCCAGTCGTGGGCCAGTTTATCGACCTCGTCGAGCATGAAGACGGGGTTGTTGACGGCGGCCTTGCGGATCTCCAGTATGATGCGGCCGGGCAGGGCGCCGACGTATGTGCGGCGGTGGCCGCGGATTTCGGCCTCGTCCCGGATGCCGCCCAGCGAGATGCGGATGAACCGCCGGCCCATGGCCCGCGCGATGCTCTGGCCCAGACTCGTCTTGCCGACGCCCGGCGGCCCGACGAAGCACAGGATGGGGCCGCGCAGGCTCGCCCGCAGTTTCCGCACCGCCAGGTACTCCAGGATGCGTTTCTTCGGCTGCTCCAGGCCGTAGTGGTCGCGCGCCAGGATTCGCTCGGCCTCGGCCAGGTCGATGCGGTCCTCGGTGCTCTTATTCCACGGCATCTCGGCGAGGTACTCCAGGTACGTCCGGACGACGTTGAAGTCCGGGCTCTGGACGGGCATGGCCTCCAGGCGTTTCAGTTCCCGCTCGGCCTCGGCCCGCACCTTTTCGGGCATGCCGGCCGCCTCCATGTCGGCCCGCAACTGGTCCACGAGCGCCGTCTTCTCGTCCGTCTCGCCCAGTTCCTTCTGGATGGCCTTGAGTTGCTCCCGCAGGTAGTACTCTTTCTGGGTCTCTTCGATGCGGCCGCGGGCCTCGGACTGGATCTTGCTGGCGAGTTCGAGCACCTCGATCTCGCGCTGCATCATTTCCGTGACGCTCTCGAGGCGCCGGGTGACGCCCGGCTCCTCCAGCAGCGACTGTTTGCGGGCCGTTTCGATGTTCATGTTGGCCGCGATGAAGTCCGCCAACTGGCCGGGCGACTCGATCGACGAGACCACCGCCATCGCCTCCTGCGGAATGCGGGGCGAGAGTTCGATGATGCGGCTGATAAGGTTCCGCGCCGTCACCACGCGGGCGTCGAACTCGGGACCCTTGTCCAGCACGTCCGGCATCGGCGACACGCTGGCACGGTAGTACGGGTCCTTCTGGACGAACGCCTCCAGCCGCACTCGCGCGATAGCCTGAACGATGATCGTCTGCGTCTCGTCGGGCATCCGCACCAGTTTCAGCACGCGCACCGCGCAGCCGACGGCGTACAGGCCCTCCACGGGCGGCTCTTCCTGGCCGGCCTCCTTCTGCGTCACGACGGCCAGCATGCGGTCGCCGAGCATCACCTCCTGCACCAGCGCCAGGCTGCGCTTCCGGCCGATGGTCAGCGGCTGGATGATGCCGGGGAACAGCACCGTCTCGCGGATAGGCATGACGGGCAGCGACGCAGGGATGGTCAGACCCTCGACGACCCGGCCGGGCGTGACTTCCGGCGGCTTCGTCACTTTCAACTCGTCCGTCACGGGCGATCCTCCCGCGGCGGCGCGGCCCGCTTCGGGATCGTGATGGTCAGCAGGCCGTCGCGCTGCCTGGCCTCGACGCCCGCCTCGTCGGCGTCGTCGGGCAGGCGCAGGCGCCGGCAGAATCGCCCCTGCTCGATCTCCATCTGGTGCACGCACATCTTGTCCGGGCACGTGGGGTCGCCGCGCCTCCCCGCCACGCTCAGGAAATGATTTTCTGTAAACACCTGGATATCTTCACGCCGCACGCCGGCCAGTTCAACGACGATTTCGTACCGGTCGGCCGCCTCGCTCACGTCCACCGCCGGCGTCCAGTCGCTGGACCGGCCGGCCGGCGAGAACCCCGAGTGCAGGACCCGCTGCATCAGGCTCGACATGTGACGGGCCAGGTGGCCCAGGTCTTCGTGGCTCCCCGCAAGGCTGAGTCGGTGCATGGAACGTCCCCTAAACGTGGCACGCTTCGGACCGACTTCCATGATACCGCCTTCCCCGCGTCCAGGCAATCCGCCGCCGGCATGCAAGGGCTCTGGTCTCGGGCGCTTTTCCGCCGGCCGTGCCGCCCCCGCATAAGGGATGGCGCCCGCGGCTGACCATTACGCCGGGATAGCGGTGCGGGGCGGATCGGGAGACCCGCCGCGCGGCGAACTTGGGCAAGCCGGGGCTTCGTCCCGGTATGCACGACCGGGCCGCAGAGACAGGAGGGGCGTCTCAGTCGGACTTGATCTGGACCCGCCGGGCACGCGCCGCCGCCTTCTTCGGCAACCGGATCGACAGGACGCCGAATCGCGCCTTGGCTTCCACCTGGTCGGCCTCCACGGGCGCCGGCAGCGTGAGGCTTCGCGTGAACGCCCCGTATCGGCGCTCGGCGCGATGGTAGTTTCGGCCGGGGACGGCGCCCTGGTCGCGCTTTTCGCCCCGGATAGTCAACACGTCGCCCGTGACGGAGATGTCCATCGCGGCGGGGTCGAGACCCGGCACCTCAACGTCGACCATGACGGCGTCGTCGGTCTCCGAGATGTCGAGCGGCGGCGACCACTCGGCCAGGCCGAACGGCTCCGCCGTGGCGGACCAGAACCGGCCCAGCAGGTCGTTCATCTCTTCGCGCAGCGAGGCCAACGTGGCCCCCGGCATCGTGCGTCCAGTGAATGGTATCATTGCCATGGTTTTGCCTCCTCGGCACTCGCGCCCCGACCGTACCGTAAGCCTACTCCTCTGTCGCTCCTCAATTCAGGGGTGCCGTGCTTTCGCGCCGTTGCGAAAGCATGGCACCCATCGTTTCGTATGCCACAGAGCACTACTCCGCCTTCACCTCGATCCGCCGCGGCTTCAGCCGCTCCGACTTCGGAAGGCGGATGGTCAACACGCCCTGCTTCAGCCCGGCCTGGACCTTCTCGGTGTCGTAGTCGGCGGGCAACTGGAACGCCCGGTAGAACTCTCCCGCGGCAAATTCCTGGAGCAGGGCCTCGCCGGGCGCCTTCTGGGGCGCCGGGTGCGCCCCCCGGATTTCCAGCACGTTGTCCTGGACCGTTACGCTCAGGGCATCGGGCTTGACGCCGGGCAGGTCGGCCACGATGACCAGTTCGCCCTCGGTCTCGTAGATGTCGGTGGCCGGCACGAAGTAACTCTCCGGCGGTTCCTCGTTGCGGCGCGATGCCCCGACCGGGATCTCGCTCGTCTTGGCCATGGTTTGTCTCCTTTGTTGGGCGGGAACGTCAGCCTTCCAGATGCACCGTGATGCGTTTCGGTTTGGCCTCTTCGGCCTTCGGGATGCGGACCGTCAGCACCCCGTCGGCCAGGGTCGCCTCGGTCTTGGTGCTGTCGACGGGGCCGGGCAGGGTGATGGCGCGGCTGAAGTGTCCGCTGTCGCGCTCGCGGCGATGCAGGGTGACGCCTTGTTCCGGCACCGCCTCCGCCCGCCGGCCGGAGACGGTCAACTGGTCCCCGGCCACGTAGACCTCCAGGTCGGCCATTTCCAGGCCGGGGACCTCGCACGCGACGACGTATCCGTCGCCAGTCTCCCAGATGTTCATCGGCGGATAGACGTAGCCCGCCCGGATGCGCCCCGGGGCCCCCAGTTGCTTGCCGAAGACGGCATCGAACACGCGGTTGACCTCGCGCTGAAGTTCGCCGAACGGCCCCGGCGCCGGTACCCATCCTCGTATCAGTGCCATCGTTGTTCTCCCTTCGCACGTAGTTCTTCTTGCTCAGATTGAGATAGTGCAAACGTGATGCCAATTACAAGCCGGCTGCGGCAACCCGCCAAAACGCAGGGCGGTAGTGGATGGCAGGCCATTCTACCAGGAGATCCCGGCAACTTGCGGAGCAGCGATGCTGCCAATCTGGCATGCCACCCGGGGGCCGCGTCACTCGCCACTTCTCCGGCCCACCCGGTATAATAGCGCGGCCTTCACCCAGCGCAGAGCAGAGGAATGGGCGAAGAGGCGTTCGACATCGTGGTTGTCGGCGGGGGGCACGCCGGGTGCGAGGCGGCCCTGGCGGCTGCACGCCTTGGGGCGAGGACCGCGCTGGTCACCCTCCGCGCCGACACGATTGCCCAGATGTCGTGCAACCCGGCCATCGGCGGGCTGGCGAAGGGGCAGATCGTTCGCGAGGTCGATGCCCTGGGCGGCGTCATGGCCCGTGCCGCCGACGCCACGGCCATACAGTACCGCCTGCTGAACCGCAGCAAAGGCCCGGCCGTCCGCAGCCCTCGCGCCCAGTGCGACCGCGGCGCCTACGCCCGCGCAATGCAGGAGTTCCTGCGGCAGCAACGCAGGCTGGCCATCCTGGAAGACGAGGTCACGGATATCCTCGTCCGCGGTGGCCGCGCGGCTGGAGTAGCCTGCGCCAGCGGTCGGCGCCTGGCCGCACGCGCCGTTGTCCTGACGACCGGCACGTTCCTTCGCGGCATACTGCACGTGGGCGAGAGAATGTGGTCCGGCGGGCGCATCGGTGAACCGGCGGCCGAGGGCCTCTCGGCGAGCCTGGAGCGCCTGGGCCTGTGCCTGGGCCGCCTGAAGACCGGCACCCCGCCGCGCATCGACGGCCGGACGCTCGATTACGCGCGCCTGGCCGAACAGCCGGGCGACCCCGAGCCCGTGCGATTCTCGTTCGGAGCGGGCGGGCCGCCTGAAACCGCGGCCCTTGCCCCCGCGAGCCCGCCCTGGGTCCCCTGCTGGCTGACGGCGACCACGCCCGAGGTGCATGCCCTTGTCCGGGCGAACCTCGACCGCGCGCCGATGTACACGGGGCAGATCCGCTCCGTCGGCCCGCGCTATTGCCCCAGCCTGGAGGCGAAGATCGTCCGCTTCGCCCACCGCACGAGCCACCAGGTCTTCCTGGAGCCGGAGGGCCGCGGCACGCACGTCGTCTATTG
>VGYT01000131.1 GCA_016872895.1 Planctomycetota bacterium | reverse complement strand
GAGGTCATCGGGTAACAGTTCCTTGGCCATGGCTTGGCTCCCGTATGCCAGGTTGAACTGTTACCTTCATCGGCAATCTCCGGGGTTGTGAAACAGCTTCTAAACAACGGCGGTGTTGCGCCGCCGCGCGTCGCCGTACCGGCGACGGCTGAACAACGGCGGTGCTGCGCCGCCGCGCGTCGCCGTACCGGCGACGGCTGAACAACGGCGGTGTTGCGCCGCCGCGCGTCGCCGTACCGGCGACGGCTGAACAACGGCGGTGTTGCGCCGCCGCGCGTCGCCGTACCGGCGACGGCTGAACAACGGCGGTATTGCGCCTTCGCGCCGGCCGGCGCGAAGGGTTTTTTCGCGCGCGGGCGGAACCCTGCCGTCCGGCAAACGTCCAATAATGTGACCCGCCGCAAACCGACGTCGCGCGGGGCGGGATGACCCGGAAGGAGCAACTCTCATGCAGCGAGCGCCCAGGCAAGCCACGGCGATGCTGGCGGCCCTTCTGGCCGCGGGAATCGGGGCGGCAGCCGCAAGGGCCGTCGAGACCGAGCCGGTCGCACCCGACGCCCTCGCAAAGCAGATGGAGGCCATGACCAAGGACGTTACGCAGGGTGCCCTGCGCGTCGTCAAGCCCGACGGGCAGGTGGTGGAGTGCCCGCTGCGCCGCACCGACGTGGCGGCCGACATCGCGGGCTTCATCGCCCGCGTGCGCGTCACGCAGGTCTTCCTGAACCCCCTCCAGGAGAAGATCGAGGCCGTGTACGTCTTTCCGCTGCCGCACAAGGCGGCCGTGGACGACATGACCATGATCGTCGGCGAGCGGCGCGTGGTGGGCGTCATCAAGCGCCGGGCCGAGGCCCGCCTCATATACGAAGAGGCCCTCGCCGCGGGCGCGGCGGCGGCGCTGCTTGAGCAGGAGCGGCCGAACATCTTTACCCAGTCGGTGGGCAACATCGCGCCGGGCCAGGAGGTGCGCATAGAAATATCATATGTGGATGTCCTGGAATACGACATGGGCGCGTACGAGTTCCACTTCCCCATGGTCGTGGGGCCGCGCTACATCCCGGGCGCGCCCGCGTCGGCCGTCCCGCCGGTGCCGCCGGAACTTAAAGGCAAGGTGGGCGAACTCGACAGGAGCAAGGCGCCGGAGGGCCAGGCGCAGCCCTCGGGCGCCGGCTGGTCGCCCGACACGACGCGCGTGCCCGACGCCTCGCGCATCACGCCGCCGGTCCTTAAGCCCGGTTTCCGCAGCGGCCACGACATCTCGCTCTCGGTGAACCTGGATGCGGGCGTGCCCGTCCAGGACCTGAAGGTCGCCAGCCACGAGGCGTCCGTCCATCGCACCGGGCCGAGCCGGGCCGCCGTGAAACTCTCGCCGGCCGATTCCATTCCGAACAAGGCGTTCGTCCTGCGGTACGCCGTCGTCGGCAAGGCGCCCGAGATGGCCGTCCTGGCGCACACCGACGCCCGCGGCCAGGGGTACTTCATGCTCATGGTGCAGCCGGCCGACGACGACCGCCTGCGCCAGGCGCCGCCGCGCGAAATCGTCTTCCTGGTCGACGTCTCCGGCTCGATGTCGGGCGCCCCCACGGCCAAGGTCATCGACGCCATGACCAGGTTCCTCAAACTGTGCAAGCCCGACGACACCGTCCAGGTGGTCACCTTCGCCGGCGACTCGCAGAAACTCTTTCCGCAGCCCGTGCCGGTAACGGATGAAAATATCAAGAAGGCCCTGAGTTTTACGGAGGGCCTCAAGGGCGCCGGCGGCACGGAGATGCTCAAGGGCATCCGCATGGTCCTGGCCGAGCCGCCCGACCCGAAGCGCGTCCGCATCGTCGTCATGCTCACCGACGGGTACATCGGCAACGAGGCGGAGATCATAGCCGAGGTCGGCCGCCGCGCGGGAGACCGCATCAGGTTCTGGTGCGTCGGCATAGGGAGCGACCCGAACCGGTTCCTCCTGGACGGCGTGGCCCGCCAGGGCGGCGGCATGTCGAAGACCCTCGGCCTGAAGGACGACCCCGCCGACATGGTCCAGGAAGTCATGTTCCGCATCCACCGGGCGCAACTGGCCGACGTCGAAATCGACTGGGGCGGACTCCGGGTGTTCGAGACGTACCCCGCCAAGGTCCCCGAACTGTGGGCCGGCCGGCCGATCATCGTCTTCGGCATGTACGAGCGCGGCGGCCAGACCGCCATCCGCATCGCGGGCAACGTGGAAGGCCGGCCAGCATCCTGGCCGCTACAGGTCTTCCTGCCCCAGAACGAGGGCCGCAACGACGTCCTTGCCAAGGTCTGGGCGCGCAACAAGATTGAAGACCTCATGCAGCAGACCTTCTACGCCGGGTCGCCCGAGGTGGAGGACCTCGTTACGAGCATCGCGCTTGAGTACCGGCTGATGAGCCAGTACACGAGTTTCGTGGCGGTGGACGAGAGCGCCGTCGGCCGCCTGAGGGAGCCCGCCCGCCCGCCGCGGCGGATGCTCGTGCCCGTGCCCCTGCCTGAAGGGACGCGCTACGAGGGCTTCTTCGGCGAGGCCGGCGGCGACCTGCGGGACTTCGGCGTCCTGGCCCTGGGGGCGACCCTGGAGCCGGCGGAGGCCCAGTACCGCGCCCGCGGATTCTTCGGATACGGCGGCGGGCCGGCGGGCGGCCCTGCGGCGAAGCCGCTTGCACAGGCGGCGACGCTGCCCATGACGCCGCCTCCGACCGCCATGCCCGCGGCGGCCGGCAAGCCCTCAGGCACGCTCGCAGCCAGGTCAGGGCTAGTGGCCGACCGGCGGGCGTGGTATGTCTCGCGCCGCGATGCGCTTACGAGGGAGGAGTCTCGGCTTCTCTTTCGCGGCGGCGGGGGCGCGGGGGGCCGCGACGCGTTTACCACCTTCGCCCTCAATCAGGCCGCGTCCATCAACGGGGAGGAATTCTCCGGCGGCGGTTACACCGCCCAGGCCCTGGCGGCACAAAGCGAAGCGATCGCCAAGCGGTCGCAGGAGGCCCTGAAGGACGCGCAGGAACTGCTGAAGAACGGCGACGCCCTGGCAGCGCGCCGCAGGTTCGCCGCCGCGTACATGCTTGACGCGGCTAGCGGCGGCGCGGCCGACGCATCGGCGCCGGCGATTCAGGGCATCGAGAAGGCCAACGAACTGCTTCTGAAGGCGTGGAAGAAGGACCTGCCCGGCCTCGACAAGACGCTGGACCTTGTTGTCCGCGACCTTGCGATTGCCGAGGCGCTGGCTGCCGTCGCCAAGGCCGCCGGCCTGAAGGTCAACCTCGTCCCCGGCAGCGCCGATGATGCCGCCGCCATCCTGGGCCTTGAGGAAGCGCGCGTCACGTTCCTGGACCTGCGGGGCGCCACGGCCGCCCAGGCGCTTGAGTGGATGCTCACGCCGCTGCGGATGACGTGGTGGGTCGAGAAGGGGGCGGTGGCGGCCGCCGCGGCCCGCCGCGCTCCCGGCGACTCCGCATGGGTGTACGACGTGTCGCTGGCGGCCGTGCCGGGCGAGAAGGAGTTCCAGGCCGTCAAGGACCACGGCAAGCGCGTGGAGGCCGCCGGCAGGGCGGCCGATGAGTTCATCGCCGCAGTTCGCAGGGCCGCCGGCGCGAAGGATGGGGCCGTCGCCTGGTACGGGCCGGGCCAACTCCTGGTCATCGGCGACGCGGCGATGCACGCATCTGTGGCGAAGATCGCCGCCGACCTGGCGGACCCGAAGGCGAAACTCGGCGGGCCGCTTGCGGACCTGCACAAGGGCACGTCGGCACGGGCCGAGGGACGCAAGGAATCCGCCGCCAAGTTGCAGGCGGCGGCCGAAAAGGTCCGCGTCGCCCAGGCGCTGACGGAGCACAGTTGGCGTCTGCTGGCGGCCGCCGCCCAGGGGCGCCTCGACCTGGAGGCCCTGACGGAACTGGAGGTGGCCTGGCGCCGGCCGGCGACCGCCGATTTCCTCAAGGGCCCGGAAGCGGTGATCGTCCTGCGGTCGGCGTGGGCGATAGCCGAGGCCGCACGCGCGATGCCAAAGGAAGGGGAACTGTCGGCGGCGGCCGAGTCGGCCCGCCGGCGGACGAAGTCTGCGGCGGATGCCGCCCTGGCGGCCCTCGAAAAGTCGCCCGACGATGCCCAGGCGTGGTTCCGAGCGCTCTATGCCGCGCTTGCGGCACGCGATGACCAGGGCGCGCTCGGCAAGCCGCGGCCGCTCCTGGCCAGGGGCGGGGCGCCCGCCGGCCGCTGGCCGGCCATCGCGCAGGCGCTCCTCGAAGCGCCGGGCAAGGCCGACGCCGGGGCGCTCGGCGGCGCCATCCAGGAACTGCTCGGCCTGTCGCAGCAGCAGGTGACGCTCGCGTTTTCCTCCGCCGGCCGCATGGGCGACGACGACGTGGTCGCCCTGACCGCGCTGGCCTGCCGCCGCGCGGGCGGACAGGCGTGGAGCACCTTCCGCGCAGAGTCGCGGAATATCCTGGGCAATCGCCCGCTGGACGGCAGCGTGGTCGTCTTTGTCGGCGGCCTGGGTCGCCCCGGCGTGACGGTGGCGGCGGCGGGCCGGTAGAGGCAAACCGCCCGGAGAAGGTCCGCGGGCCGGCGCCTTGCTTGGCAGGGCGGCCGGCCCGCTTCTTCGACGTGCCGGCAGCGAAATACGAGGCCGGCGTACGGTCGACCGCCGGCCCCGCATCCCAGCGCGAGGGCGCCGCGTATCGGACACCGAAGGGGGGATCGGTTGTCCGCCCAGCACCCTCGGAAGCGCCTCCCCGGATTTTCTGCCCTGCTTGAACGCCGCCTCTGCGCCCCGGTAACGCGGAAAATCGTGATTTCTTCCTGGCATGTGTGGTATCTTGTGGCCGGCGGGTCTTGCGCGTTCGAGGCGGCGATCCGCGCTTGCGCGGCAGGTGGCGGACCCGCCGCGGCAACAAACCGGCCGCCCGACCCGCACGCATCGGGGCCTGACCGGACAGGAGGAGCGGACCATGACGACGGACGGCATCGCGGCGTGCCGCTTGACGCGGCGGGTATTCTTGCGCAGCGCGGCGGCGGGCGCGGCGGCGGGCGCGGCGGCGACGGCGGGTTGTGCGCAGATGCGCTCATCGGCCTCGGCGGCCGAACAGGCGCGGCCACGCAAGCCCAACATCATCTTCATCCTGGCCGACGACCTCGGCTACGGCGACCTCGGCTGCTATGGCCAGAAACGCATCCGCACGCCCCACCTCGACGCCTTCGCCGCCGAGGGCATCCGCTTCACCCAGGCATACGCCGGCAGCACCGTGTGCGCCCCGTCGCGATGCGGTCTTATGACGGGCCTGCACATGGGCCACGCGCTGGTGCGCGGCAACGCCCTTGTGCCGCTGCGGCCGGAAGACGTTACGGTGGCCGAGGTCCTCAAAGAAGCCGGCTACGCCGCCGCACTCGCGGGCAAGTGGGGCCTGGGCGAACCCGAGACGACGGGCATCCCGAACAAACAGGGGTTCGAATACTTCTACGGCTACCTGAACCAGGTTCACGCGCACAACTACTACCCGGACTACCTGTGGCGGAACGAGGAGAAGGTGCCCCTGCCGAACGAGCAGACGGGCGGCGTGGCCACCAAGCGCGTCGTCTATTCGGCCGACCTTATCACGCAGGAGGCCCTGGCCTTCATCGAGCGGAGCAAGGACCGGCCGTTCTTCCTCTACTACTCGCCCACCATCCCGCACGCGAACAACGAGGCCGGAAAGAGCGGCATGGAAGTCCCCAGCGATGAGCCGTACTCCGCCGAACCCTGGCCGCAGGTCGAAAAGAACTTCGCCGCCATGGTCACCCGCCTCGACGCCGACGTGGGCAGAATCATGGCGCTGCTGAAGCGCCTGGGCATCGACCAGGACACCGTCGTTTTCTTCACGAGCGACAACGGGCCGCACAAGGAAGGCGGGCACGACGCGGCGTTCTTCGAGAGTTCCGGGGCCGTTCGCGGCACGAAGCGCGACCTCTACGAGGGCGGCATACGCGTGCCGACGCTGGTCCGCTGCCCCGGCCGCATCAAGCCCGCCGTCAGCGACGCCGCCTGGGCCTTCTGGGACTTCCTGCCGACCGCCGCCGAACTGGCCGGCGCGAAGTGCCCCGACGGACTCGACGGCATCTCGATTGTGCCCGCACTCATGGGCCGGCCCTGGAAGGGGCACGAGTATCTCTACTGGGAGTTCTACGAGGGCGGCTTCAAGCAGGCTGCGCGCTTCGGCGACTGGAAGGCCGTCCGCGCGGGGCTTGCCGGCAAGACCGAACTCTACAACCTGCGCGACGACCTGCGCGAAACGCGCAACGTGGCCGACGAGAACCCGCAGGCCGTCAAGCGGGCCGAGGAAATCATGCGCGCGGCACGGGTCGAGTCGGCCGTGCCCATGTGGTCCTCCACGCCGCGCACGAAGGCGAAGTGAGCGGCGCCCGCGGCCCCGGCCGTACGTGTTTGGCGTCTCCCCAGGCAGGGCATGACATGGCGCTTTTCGTCAAGGCGTGCGGCGGCGGCGTCCGATAATCCGTAAGCGCGCCCTGCGCAGCCGTGAGAGGTGCGCCGCGGCGGCGCGGCGGTCCTTGAGGGGCCTTATGCGACCGTTACTGGCGGCCCTGGCGTCGCTCGCGTGCCTTGCCGCGGCGGCGGGGTGTCAGCAGAAACAGGCGTGCCTGGTGCGTGCGCCTCCGCCGCCGTACTTCGGCCCGCGGGTGGCGACGGCGCTGCCGATGCCGTCGCGGTCGTCGCCCGCCCGTCCGGCGACGCTCGAACTGCCGCGCGATCCCAGCCGCTCCGCTTCCTGGGGCACGGCCGCCTGGCGCCCCAGCGACCTTGAACGCCCCTGGCGATTCATCGTCATCCACCACAGCGCCACCGCCGCCGGCTCGGCCGCGCAGTTCGACCGCATGCACCGCGACAGGGGCTGGGACGAACTGGGATACCATTTCGTCATCGGCAACGGCACGGGCTCGTACGACGGCGAGGTTGAGGTCGGCAGCCGCTGGCCCAAGCAGAAACACGGCGCACACTGCAAGGTGGCCGACCATCCGGAATACAACGACTACGGCATAGGCATCTGCCTGGTGGGGAACTTCGACCTCGCGCATCCCTCCGAGGCGCAGATGCAGGCCCTCGCACGCCTCGTCCGGTTCCTGATGGACCGATACGGCATACCTCGCGGCCGCATCTACGGCCACGGGCAACTTAAGGCCACCGACTGCCCGGGCCGCAACTTCGATTACGGCGACCTGTTCCGCAGGCTGTGACGTAGTGCCGTGAATGCAGGCCGGGGCGCCCCCCCGGTTCCTGTGCCTTGTCACCCGAAGCGCGCCGGCTTTTGGTTCCTCGCGCCGACATCGCCCGCGTATAATCTGTGCATGCTTGACGCCTACGACGAGTACCGGCGGCGGATGATTGCCGAGACGTCGGCCTTCATCACGTGGGGCCTGGCCCATCCGGACCGCGTGCCGCGCATCCCGCGCCGGCCCGTCGGCGACGGCGCCTTCAGCCGCGCGATGCAGCAGTCCTTCTGGTTCGCCGCGCTGGGGACCCTCGAAATTGCCCCCGCCTCGGTCATCCGGCGGTTCCTGAGGTGGGCGGCGACGTAAGTGCGTCGGCCGGGGCGTCGCCCCCGGTTCTCGCGCGGCGGGTACGCAGGCCCGCCGCGCTGGGTAGCGTCGGCCGGGGCATCGCCCCGCCTTCATGTTGTCCCTTACTCGATGACTTCCAGGTCGTCCACGGTCACCAGGTAGATTCGCCAGTCCTTCAGGTACGTCTTCGGGCCGCGCACGCCCACCACCTTGCCTGCATATTTACTTAGGTCGTAGGTCGTGCTCTTCAGGACCACCAGGGGGTGGTTGTTCGGGTCCACGAGTTTGAACTTGATGGGGTAGTCCACGTCTTCGAGGCTCTCCATGGGCTGGAGCATGCCGCTGGCTGTGAACTCCGGGCGGGCCAGTTTCTTTTCGCGTTCGGCCTGGGCGGCCTTGGCGGCCTCCTGGGCCTTGATGTCGGCGATGCGCCTGTCGAGGCGATCCGCGATGCCCATGACCCGCACGTACCCCGCCTGCTGCTCCTCCAGGCCCTTCAGCAGGCTCATCTTGTCCAGCGCCGCGCGCCTCAGGTATGCCTTGTCGGTCTTCTCGGCGATCTCCTTGAATGCGGCGGCGGCGGACTTGTAGTCCCGCTCGCCGAGGGGCTTCTTCATCTCTTCGTCAAGCGCCGCATCGGCCTTCTTGTAGTTCTCCATGTGCGGATCCGTCTTGGGCGGCTGCGTCAACTGCGCAATGGCCGCGCCGATGCCCGCCGCGCCGGGCCCCGCCGTCACGTACTGCGAGACCACGTAGATTCGCGCCCCGTCGGGCGGGGCCACCTTGATGAACTCCGCGTCGGCCGGGCCGAGCACCGTTGCACTGTCGCCCTGCTTCAGGGTGGCCATCACGCACCAGCGGCGGTCGGCGGCGTTGCTGGCCGAATAAACGCGCGCGGACGGCGGCAGCACCGTCGCCTTCCTGCCGTCCGCCGACAGGTCAACCTCGCTCTTCCGCACCAGGCCGTACACCCCGCTCGTCGGCCGCAGCGCCATCCATCCGTCGGCCTCCCCCTCGATAACCACCGGCGTGCCGCTGTTCACGGTGGCCAGCCAGTAGTAATAGAGCCCCGGCCCGGACCGCAGCCGCACGGCCTCGGCGTTCACGTAGCCGGCGTACGGGAACGCGGGCTTGAGGGTCCCCGGCACTTCGCCTTCCGGCGGGGCAACCGGGGCGGGCGGCGGGGGAGCGTTTACGGCGGGCGCGTACGGCAGCGCGAACCCCGTCGGAAGCGGAGATATCGTCGGAAGCGCCGGCGTTGCCGTCATCGCCGGGGCCGCTTTTTCCGCGGCCGCAGCGGCGGCCGCAGGCGTGGCCGCCTCGGCGCCCGCCTCGAACCATCCTGCCGCCATCGCGATCGCCGCAAGGCATCCGAGGGTTGCTTGAATCGTGCGCATATTCACCGCTCCTTCCAGCCGATACGGGAAGGTCGAGAAAGTTCCCGCAGCCGCCGACGCGCCATATCCGCCCCGGCGACGCAGCGCAGGCACTCCTTGACTCGGGCGCACAGGAACCCTATCGCGCCCCCCGGCGGCCGTCAACAAAAAAGGGCGGGCCGCCTACTTCGCCGCCGCACGCGACGGCTCCGCCGCACGCAGCAGTTCGTCCCACGCCGCCTGGTTGAACTTGCATCCGGGGTCGGGCTTGCGGATGTCGCGGAAGTACCCCCAACTTCGCGCCCGGCATCCGCCGCAGTTGAACTTGTACCGGCACGTGCGGCAGTGGCCCTCGCGGTCGTCGCGGTCGCGCAGCAGTTCCATCACGGGGGCGTTCCATGCGGTCTCGAACGTGTCGGTCCGCAGGTTCCCCACGCATATGGGCATGAATACGCATGGCGTTACGTCGCCGTTCGGCTGGATTGCGCAGTACGCCCGGCCCGCCCCGCAGCCGCCCACGTACCGGGCGAAGATGCGGGTCATCCGCCCCCCGCCGTACCCGTAGTGCCCCGTGTTGACGGGGTCGTCGGGGTCGCCCAGTTCCAGGCACGCCCGCCCGTATTGCGGGGCGCTCGACATTATGCTGATGCGCCCGCCCGCCAGGTGCTTCTGTAGGACCGCCAGCATCCGCTCGCGCTCCTGCGGCGTGAGGTCCTGGTCCGCTATGCCGCGCGCCCGGCCCGTGGGGATGAAGTTGAAGGCGTAAAACGTGTTTACGCCCTCGGCGATGCACCACTCAAGCATCGGCTCCATCTCGTCCAGGTTCCACTTTGCGACCGTCATGGCCACGCCGCACTTGATGCCGCCCGCCCGCACGACCGCGCGGATGCCGGCCACCGCCCGCTCCCAGTATCCGGCCGAGCCGCGCCAGGCGTCGTGCTTCTTCGGAGCGGTCGAGTCCAGGCTGATCTCGGCGTACCGCACGCCCGCATCGGCCATCGCCTTCACCCGGTCGGGCGTGCACAGCGTGCCGTTTGTGGCAACCGTCAGGTGCAGGCCGTAGCCTGCCGCGTGGCGGACGACGTCCAGGAACGTGGGGGCCATGAGCGGCTCGCCGCCCGAAAAGGCTATCATCGGCACGTCGCGCTCGGCCAGGATGTCAACGATGCGCTTCTGCTCCTGGAGCGTAAGTTCGTCGTCCCCCCGCCGGCCGGCCTCCTGGTAACAGTGCTTGCACCGAAGGTTGCAGGCCTGGGTGAAGTTCCATACGACCATCAAGGGCGCCACGAACCGCTGCGGCTGCCCCAGCCCCAGGTGACCCACGCTCCGCACCGTGGCCACCAGGCCCCGCCGCGTGGCGGGGTTCCCCAGCACGCGCCCCGCGACCGTCTCCCGCTGCGCGCCTGCCTTGCGGCGGACGTACTCCAAGAGGAGGTGCGGCAGGGCAAACCGCGGGTCGTACCAGCGCACCTTGCCGCGCGCATAGTCTTCAAAGAACCGCTCCAGCCAGCACCGGCCGCCGGCTTTCCCGCCAGGTCGGGCCTTCGGCTTTGCGGTCATGGCGCGGAAGAGCCGCTGGACGGTTGGGCTGGCCAGGAACCGCTCGATCTTCTCTGCCTCAGCCATCGGCTGCGATTCGTCTCCATCCCCCGTAAGCGACAACCCCCACCGCGAGGTCAGGGGCCTGTAAGAGCGTATCTTAAGCCCCCGGCGCCGGGCGAACAAGGCATTCCGCGCTTCGGCCGGGGAAGGGGCGAGACGGTTACACCGACCGGCGGTTGGCCCTGGGTCGCTCGCGCGGGCAGGGCGGGGCGGGTGCTTGCCATACGGCGACTCACAGCAGCAGCCCAGGCTCGACCTTGAAATGCCCGGCCAGTTCCTTGATATGAGCCTTGCTGAGGCTCCGCCGCCCGGAGAGGATGGCGGACCCCAGGGCGCGGTTGCCCACGAGGCGGCCCAGGTCCGATGCGGTCATGCCGTGCTCGGCCGCGAGGAACTTCAGGGCCGCCAGCGGTGTAAGGCGCGCATCGTCCGGCGGGAAGCGGTCGCGCTCATAGGCTTCAACAAAGGTGGAAAGGGCCTCAAGGTAGTCTTCTTGATCGGCCGTCAGGTCGAACCCGGCCAGGCGGTCGATCATCTCAACCGCGTTGTCATACTGAACCTTGTCGTGAATGGGGCGCGGCGGGAGCATCGCCACAAGGCCCGCGTAGGTTCGCGGCAGGCGCTTGAAGCCCGCCAGGGTCGTTGTCCGGGTCATAGCACGCCCTTCCATTCCTCTTTGCCGTACTCGGCGTGCGTGAGAACCATCAGCGTGAAGACCAAACGCCGATTGTAGTGAATCGCGGTTATCAGGCGGCACTTCTTGCCGCCGATGTTGAACACCACGACTTTTCGGCCGCTCCTTACGGCAACCGGATCGGCGTGGGGAAACGTCGCCCGCGCGTCCGCAAGGCGCGTCCAGGCCGTTGCCTTTGTCGTCTTGTACCAGTGTTCCAGGCCGGTCCTGGCCTGGGGGTTCCGCGCCCGGAACGCCCCCGGCGTTGCTTTCTTGATGATTCTCATGCGGCCCCCGCGTCCGTGTACGTTATGTACTCGCTTCCGGCAGAAGCAAGGGGGAATCTCGAAATCTGTTCGCGACGGGCGGGGCTGGGCGTGGCTGCAAATCGTGGCCGTGGTCGTCAGGCCCCTTCCAGGGGCCTTTGCCCCGCGAAGCGGGGTGTAGCCTCGGCCTCTTAGGCCGAGGTGGGCGCGACGACCGCAACCTTCCCTCTTTTCCCTTCTTTGAGTCCGCCCCGGCGCTCCCAGGTCCGCGACCGGCCGCCCGGCCCGCCGCGCATTCGGTCCTCCGGCGCCATCTGCACAACTTAGAGACCGGCCGTCAACGCGGCGCCTGAAATCCATTGGTAAAGCGCGACTTCGCCGAATACAATTGCGGGTGGGTTACAGGACGGCACAGCCGCAATGGCTTTACGCCCATGTGCTGAACCCTGGATCGGCGGGCGTCCGCAGCCCGGCGGACGGCCTGTGAGGGAGAATGTTATGCGGACCCGCATGAGACGCCATGATGGAATCGCAGGCCGGCCGCAACCCGCGGCCGTTGTACGAGTTCCATCGTATCCGCCCCCGCATTCGCGGGCATGTTATGCGGACTCCCTGGGCGGTCCTGGCATGTTAGGCGGGTCCGTCTAATCATTGTTGGACGGCTGGAGGGCGGTCGCAACCAAGTACTGATCAACGAGGTGCTGAATGATGTACCTGAGAATGCGTCGGGCGGAGCTTCGCCAAGACCAGGTAGAGAAGTTCGAAAGCCTCAAGTTGCGACTAGTACCTTACGTCATTTGTATTTGTGGGTATAGCCGCTTGAGTCTGATTCTGGCCGTCTCGGTCGTGAACTGCCAGTCCACCGATTTCTGGTCCGCGTTGCGACCAGAGTACCAGTGCTCCGCCTCGGACCGCAAGGCGGGCACGTCCGGAATCCGGCGGTCCAGGCACTGCTGGGTGAAGACACTCA
>VGYT01000130.1 GCA_016872895.1 Planctomycetota bacterium | reverse complement strand
GATCTCGGCACCTGCCAGGGCCGCACCGCCGCCGACAAGCCGGGCCAGAATGTGCCCGAGGTTTTCGCGAGCGCAGCCGACCCCGACTATCAGAGACTCCTGGCGATGGTCCTCGACGCCAAGAAGTGGCTCGACCAGAACAAGCGCTTCGACATGCCCGGCTTCCGCCCCAACGATCCCTATATCCGCGAAATGAAACGCTACGGCATCCTTCCCGCGACCCTCGGTCCGCAGGACCCCGTGGACCCGTACGCCGCGGACCGGGCGTACTGGCAGTCTCTCTGGTATGTGCCTCCGAAGCCGTGAAACTATCCGGGCGTGGGCGACGGCGGCGGCGCTCGGGGCGGCCATCGCCTGCGCGGCCGCGCCCCTGCCGCGCGCCCGCGCGGCGGATGCCCCTGCTGCGCCAGCCGCGGCCGCGCCGGACCTCTGCGCTTTGCGCGGCGGGTCTCCCGACCCGCCGCGCACCGCAATCGCCCCGCTCGCGGCGGTTCAGGAGACCCGCCGCGCCATGCGCGATGCCGCCGGCGCGCCGGATGCCCCTGCTGCGCCAGCCGTCGCCGCGCCGGACGTCGCGGCCGCGCCAGCCGCCGCGCCGGACCCCGCCGTCGAGCGCGACTGGGCCGCCCAGGACGGCCTCTACGCGGGCGGCACGCTCCAGCCGGCGGCCGTCCGGCGAGCCGTCGATGAACTCGGCGACGCCGGCCGCGACCTGGCCGAGCGTCTGCGCGGCCTCGCACAGGCGTCCGCGCCGTCTGCCGACCCCGGATGGCTCGACCTCTACCGCGCCGCATGCGAGCGCCGACGCGAGGCCCGCCTTGCGCCCCACCGCGACCGTCTGCGCCGCGTCATCTTCACCAAGCACTTCGACATGGGCGGGTCGCACTACGCATACACCGAAGGCCAGTCCGACGCCCAGGCCGAGCGGCACTTCGTGCCCGGCGCCGCCCTGTGCATCCTGGAAATGGACGGCCTGTACGGCACGGTCCGCACCCTCCTGGAAGACCGCGAGGGCGTCATCCGCGACCCCGACGTCTCGCACGACGGCCGGCGCGTCCTGTTCGC
Organism: Planctomycetota bacterium; assembly: GCA_016872895.1. Classification (GTDB taxonomy): domain Bacteria; phylum Planctomycetota; class Phycisphaerae; order FEN-1346; family FEN-1346; genus VGYT01. The sequence goes on along the minus strand of VGYT01000130.1, from coordinate 11,401 downwards.
GTGGAAAAGGTCCGACCGCCGGGACGACTACCACCTGTACGAGATGACCGTGGCCGACGGCCGCGTGCGGCAACTTACGTTCGGCCTGGGCTTCGCCGACTACGAGCCGGCGTACCTGCCGGGCGGCGACATCGTCTTCAGTTCCACCCGCTGCGTGCAGACGGTCGACTGCTGGTGGACCGAAGTGTCGAACCTGTACACGTGCGACCCCGACGGTCGGTACCTGCGGCGCCTCGGCTACGACCAGGTCCACACGAACTTCCCCACGGTGACGCACGACGGCCGCGTCCTGTACACCAGGTGGGAATACAACGACCGCGGCCAGATTTACCCCCAGGGCCTCTTCCAGATGTACCCCGACGGCACGGGCCAGGCCGGGTTCTACGGCAACAACTCGTGGTTCCCGACGACCATCCTGCACGCCCGCGGCATCCCCGGAACGGATAAAGTTGTATGCATATTCACGGGCCATCATACCCGCCAGCAGGGATGGCTGGGCGTCCTGGACCCGTCGCGCGGCCGCCAGGAGAACTCCGGGGCGCAACTCGTCGCGCCCGTCCGCCCGACCGAGGCCGTCCGCATCGACAGGTACGGCCAGGAGGGCGACCAGTTCCAGTACCCGTACCCGCTCGGCGAGGCGGAGTTCCTGGCGGCGATGAAGCCGGCCGGCGGCAGCGGCAGGGCCGGCCCCGCGGGCGACCGCTTCGCCGTTTACTTCGTCGCGGCCGACGGACGCAGGGAACTCCTGGCGCACGACCCCGCCGTCTCCTGCAACCAGCCCGTGCCGCTCGCCCCGCGGCCCGTGCCGCACGTGCGGCCCAGCGCCGTCGATTACCGCCAGGCCGCGGGCACGGTCATCCTCCAGGACATCCACGCCGGGCCGGGCCTCGCGGGCGTGCCGCGCGGCACGGTCAAGAGCCTCCGCGTGGCGGCGCTTGAGTTCCGGGCCGCCGGCATCGGCAGCAACGGCAACGCCGGCCCGGCCGGCGGGGCGCTCATCAGCACCCCCGTATCCATCGGCAACGGCGCGTGGGACCCCAAGATCATCCTGGGCGAAGCGGCGGTCCACGAAGACGGCTCGGCCTGCTTCACCGTGCCCGCGCGGACGCCCGTTTACTTTCAGGCGCTTGACGGCAGAGGCCGCGCCGTACAGACGATGCGCAGTTGGACCACCCTTCAGCCGGGCGAAGTGCAGTCGTGCGTCGGCTGCCACGAGGACAAGAACTCTGCGCCGCCGGCCGCGGCGGTCGCCGAGGCGCTGCGGGCCGGGCCGCAGGCGCTGCGGCCGTGGTACGGGCCGCCGCGCGGGTTCTCGTTTCCGCGCGAAATTCAGCCCGTCCTGGACCGCCACTGCATCCGCTGCCACTACGAGCGGCCGGGCGAATCCGGCCGCGGCGGTGCGCTTGCGGAGACCGGCGCGGCGCCGGCAGGTGCGGCGGGCGGCGCGACGGGCGGCGCAGCGCCGGCAGGTCCGGCGGCCGAGCCGGGCGCTGCCCAGGTCAAGCCCGCCTTCAGCCTCCGCGGGGCAGAGGTAGTCGATACGGAAGCCAAGCGCCGCTGGAGCGAGGCGTACCTGGCCCTCACGCAGAGCGAGTGGCTGCGTCGCGGCGGGCGCTCGCGGGGGTTCCGGGGCGAACCGAGCGAACTGGTGAACTGGGTGAGCGCGCAGTCGGCCCCGCCCATGCTTCCGCCGTACTCGGCGGGGTCCGCAAGGAGCCGCCTTATGACGCTGCTGGAGGAGGGGCACTACGGCGTGAAACTTGCGCGCGACGAACTGGACAGGTTCGCCTGCTGGATCGACCTGGTGGTGCCCTACTGCGGCGACTACACGGAGGCCGCCGCCTGGTCCGCGGACGAGGCCGGCAAGTACGAGCACTTCCTGGCCAAGCGGCGGCGGTGGGAGGCCGAGGAGGCCGGGAACATCGCCGCGTACCTGTCCCGGCCGCAGGCCGCCCCGTGACGCTTCGCCGGAGGGCGCGGCCGGGCCGCGTCGCGCGGGCGGATGCCGGACAGATGCGCTGCCCCGCCGCCGCGCCATCCGCTCCGCCCGTCACATCTCCAGGTCCGCCGGCCGCTCCTTCGGCGTTTTGGGGTGGCGCACGTCGCGGCCCTGAGTCATGTAGATAACGTCTTCGGCGATGTTGACGGCGTGGTCGCCGATGCGTTCCAGGTGCCGCGAGACGAGGATAAGGGCCAGCGCCCGCTCGATGGTGCGCGGGTCGCTCATCATGTAGGTCAGGAGTTCCCGCAGGACCTGGTCCTTGAGGGCGTCGACGCGGTCGTCGGCCATGATGACCGACTGGGCAAGCAGCGGGTCGCCGCCGACGAACGAGTCCAGGCTGTCGCGCACCATGCGGCGCGCCAGGTCGGCCATGTGCGGGATGTCGATGAGCGGCTTAAGCGGCGGCTGCGCCAGCAGCGTCTGCACGTTCTGAATTATGTTGATGACCAGGTCGCCGATGCGCTCCAGTTCGCCGTTGATCTTCGTGGCGGCCACGATGAACCGCAGGTCCCCGGCCACGGGCTGCCGGGTGGCCAGCAGCGTCAGGGCCGCCTCGTCGATCTCGATCTCCAGGCGGTTCAGTTCCTGCTCGTACTCCGGGACCTTCGCGGCCACCTTCTCGTCGCGCTGGACCAGTTCGGCGACGGCCTTGTCGATCATGGTCTCCGCCAGCGCGGCCATGTGTATAAGTTTCTTCTTGAGGTCCTCAAGTTCGCGGTCGAACTGCCGTTGCTTCTCCACGCTGCGCTCCTTCCGTGCGCCGCCGGGGCGCGGCCCTGGGGCTCCGTTATCCATTCTATCCGTATCGGCCCGTGACGTAATCCTCCGTCCGCTTATCCGAGGGGTTCTTGAAAATCGCCGTCGTGAGGCCGAACTCGACCAGTTCGCCCAGCAGCATGAAGCCCGTCTCGCTGGAGACGCGGGCGGCCTGCTGCATGTTGTGCGTCACGATGACGATGGTGTACCGCCGGGCCAGTTCGCGCATCAGTTCCTCGATGTGCTCCGTGGCGATGGGGTCCAGGGCCGAGCACGGTTCGTCCATCAGCAGCACCTCCGGCTCGACGGCCGCCAGGCGCGAGATGCACAGCCGCTGCTGCTGCTCGGCCGGCAGACCCAGGGCGGGCGCACGCAGTTTGTCCTTCAGCGCGTCCCACAGGGCGGTGGCCCGAAGGGCCTTCTCGACGGCCGCCTCCAGGTCCGCCCCCTTGTGCATCCCGTGCACGCGCGGCCCGTAGGCCACGTTGTCGAACACGGAGAGCGGGAACGGGTTCGGCCGCTGGAACACCATCCCCACGCGTTTGCGAAGTTGCGTCAGGCCGGCGGCGCCGTCGTGGACGGCCCGGCCGTCCAGCAGTATGCGGCCGGAGGTCCGCACGCCCGCAATCAGTTCGTTCATCCGGTTGAAGCATCGCAGCAGGGTCGACTTTCCGCATCCGGACGGCCCGATGATGGCGGTGATGGCCTGCGGGCGGATGGAGATATTGACGTCCTTCAGGGCGCAGAAGTCGCCGTAATGCAGGCCCAGGTTCTCGGTCCGGAGTTTGTATTCCATCGCCACTAGTGTTATCCGAAGTGCCCCGTTATGTAGTCGCTCGTGCGGCGGTGCGCCGGGTTCGTGAACACCTGCACGGTGGGGCCGACCTCGATCAGTTCGCCCATCAGGAAGAAGGCCGTGCGTTCCGACGCCCTGGCCGCCTGCTTCGTGTTGTTCGTGACGAGCACGATGGCGTACCTGCTGCGCAGGTCCGCCAGCGCATCTTCGATCTTGGCGGTCGAGATGGGGTCCAGGCCCGAGCACGGCTCGTCCAGCAGCAGCACCTCCGGCTCAAGCGCCAGGACGCGGGCCAGGCACAGCCGCTGCTGCTGGCCGCCGGAGAGGTTCGTCGCGGGCTCGCGCAGGCGGTCCTTCACCTCGTCCCACAGAAACGCGCTGCGCAGGCTCGATTCCACCAGGGCGTCCAGCCGGGCGCGGTCGCGCACCCCCGCCAGCCGCGGCCCGTACGCCAGGTTCTCGTAAACCGTCCACGGCAGCGGCACGGGAACGGCGTAAACCATGCCGACGCGGCGGCGCAGCGCGGCCACGTCGACGCCCGGGTCGTAGATGTCCTGCCCGTCGATGAGGATGCGGCCGGACATCGAGAAGGCCGGGCTGAGGTCGTTCAGGCGGTTCAGGCTCCTCAGGAACGTCGTCTTGCCGCTCGAGGCCGGGCCGATGATCGCCAGCCGCTCCCGCGGGCAGACCTCCAGCGTTATGCCGCGAAGCACGGCCGCCCCGTCGAACGAGGCGCTGAAGTTCTCGACCGCGATCTTCGGCCCGGTTGCCGGGCAGGGGGGCGGCGGCTCCCGGCTCCGCAGCGCCGCCGCCAGCCGCGCTTCCTCGCGCGCCACCTGGTCCCCGGAGTTGCCGCTCATGGCTTACCTCCCCCCGGCCGCCAGCCGCCGCATCAGCCAGTACGCCGACAGGTTGACGGCCAGGATGGCCAGGATGAGCACGGAGGCCGTCGCGTATGCGTTCGGCATCGAGATACCCTCGCGCGAAAGTGTGTAAAAGTGCAGCGCCAGCGTCCGCGACGAGTCGAAGGCGGTCCGCGGCAGCCCCAGCGCCGACCCGGCCGTCAGCATCACCGCCGCCGTCTCGCTGATGCTCCGCCCGATTGAAAGCACGATGCCCGTCCCGATCCCCGGCAGCGCCGACCGCAGCACCACCTGCGTCACCATCTGCCACCGCGTGCTCCCCAGGCCGAAACTCACGTCGCGGTAGGCCTGCGGCACGGCGCGGATGGCCTCCTCGCTCGTCCGGATGATCGTCGGCAGCACCATCACGGCCAGCGTCAGCGCGCCGGAGACGATCGACAGCCCCATCCCCAGGGTGATGACGAAGAACACGAAGCCGAACAGGCCGAAGATGATGCTCGGAATGCCGGCCAGGCAGTCCGCCCCGAACCGGATGACCGCCGTCAGACGCCCCTCGCGCGTGTACTCCGTCAGGTATATGGCCGTCGCCACCCCCACCGGCGCCGCAATCACGACGGCCAGGCCGGCGACCCACGCCGTGCCGACGATCATGGGCAGCACGCCGCCCTCGCGGCCCATCGACCGCGGCGATTCCGTAAGGAACCCCCACGTCACGTGGGGCAGGCCGTGCGCCAGGATATATATGATAATGAATGCCAGGACGCCGATGGTCGCGGCCGCCAGGCCCCACATCAGGCCCAGCGACGCCGCCTGCGTCAGACGCGGGGAGGCTCTCATCGTGCCGCCGCCTTCGCGGCCCGCCCCGCCTGCCGGCCGGCGGGCAGACGCCGCGACACCGCGAGCGCAATCGAGTTCAGAACCATGATGATCGCCAGCAGCACCACCGCCGTCGCAAACAGGGCCTTCCGGTGGTCCCCGGCCGCGTACCCCATCTCCAGCGCAATGTTGCTGGTCAGCGTGCGGACCGGGTCAAGGATGCTGTGCGGCAGGTCGAGCGTGTTCCCGGCGACCATGATGACGGCCATCGTCTCGCCCACCGCCCGGCCCATGCCGAGGATGACCGCGGCGACGATGCCCGACCGCGCCGCACGCAGCGTCACCATGTGCGTCGTCTGCCAGACGGTGGCCCCCAGGGCCACCGAACCCTCGAAGTACGCCCGCGGCACCGCCTGAAGCGCATCGACGGAGATGCTCGTCACGGTCGGCAGCACCATCACCCCCAGCACCACCGACGACGCCAGGACCGACAGACCCGGCCCGCCCAGGTGCTCGCGGATGAGCGGCACAAGGATCGCCACCCCCATGAACCCGTAAACCACCGACGGGATGCCCGCCAGCAGTTCGATGCTCGGCTTGATGACCGACACGATTCGCGGCGGGCAGAACTGCGTCAGCAGCACCGCGCAGCCCAGGCCGAACACCACCCCGATGACCATCGCGCCGGCCGTCACCGCCAGCGACCCGACGATCATCGGCAGTATCCCGAACTCCCCGTCCAGCGGGTGCCAGTTCCCCGAAAAAATGAACTCCGCCAGCCCGACCTTGGCAATGATCGGCAGGCCTTCCTTGAAGATGAAGGACGCGATCACCGCCAGCGCCGAGATGGCCGTCAGCGCCAGCGCCGCCAGAACGCCCGCAATGACCTTTTCTTTTCTCATCGGGCGCGGACCAGCCCCTCCCTCTCCAGGACCGCCTGACCCTCCGGCGAGAGCACGAAATCAATGAAGTGCTCCGCCCGCTCGTCCGCCGGCCCGCGCGTCACGAACAGGAATGGCCGCACCAGCGGGTACCGCCCGGCCAGCACGTTGGCCGCCGTCGCAGGCACGCCCTCGATCCGCACGGCCTTAAGTTCGCTTGTCACCAGGCCCAGCGACATGAAGCCGATGGCGCAGGCGTCCTGCTTCACCAGTTCCTTGATGGCGCCGTTCGAGTCCTGGCTGATAGCCTTGCGGCTGACGCGCGCCTTGCCCATGACCATCTTCATGAAGGCCTCGCGCGTGCCGGAACTCTCCTCGCGCACCACAAGGCGGATGGGACGGTCTTCTCCGCCCACCGCTCGCCAGTTGGCGACGTCCCCGGTGAACATCCGCCGCACCTCTTCCACCGCCAGGTCGCTCACCGGGTTGGACGGGTGGACGACGATGGCCAGCCCGTCGCGTGCGATCATCACCTGCCGGAACAGCGCCTCTTCCTCTTTCTTCAGTTCGCGCGAGCACATGCCGATTTCGGCGATGCCGTCGATCGTCGCCTGTAAGCCCACAGTGGACCCGCCGCCCTGCACGTCCACGAAGCGGCCCGGATGGGCCTGCTGATACGCCTCGGCCAGCATCTCGGCGAACGGCTGGACGGAGTTGGACCCGACTACGGCGAGCGCGGCTTCCTCGCGGCCGCCCAGGCCGAAGGACAGGGCCATCAGCAAGACCGCGATGGCCGCCGACACCAGCAGCCACTTTGTCATTCCGCGCGTCCGCCCCCGCGGGCGGCCCTCCAAGATCGTGCCGGAATGGTACAGCCGCACCTGCCGGCGCGGCAAGCACCGCGCGCGGCCTCAAAACACTCTTAGCGCAACCTTAACGGACCACGTGGGGGAACGCGGCATGGCCCTCCAGGCGCGCAGCAGGCCCGCGCGCACCGCCGCCCCTCGGCGAGTGGTGAGTGGTGGCTCAGACGGAAATCACATCTGCCGCACCCCGGGGCACGCCGTCGCCTCGACCTCAAACAGCAGGTCGTCGCGGCAGACGTCGGCGATGACCGAGACGCACGGCCACTCCAGCCCGGCGAAGTCGCGGTGGAACGCCTCCTGCACTTCGGGCGTCTTGGAGTACATGAAGGCCTGGACCACTTCGGCGTCGCCGCAGCCGAGGTCCCGCAGCGCCGCCCGAACGTTGGCCATCGTCACGCCCACCTGGCCCCGCACGTCGCCCACCGGGTTGGTCTTGCCCGCCTCGTCGATGGCCGCCGTGCCCGAGACGTAAACCGTCGCCCCGGCCGGCGTGGTGGCCCGCGCGGCCCGCGAGAACGCCGACCCGTAATGATACGGGGACCGCTGGTTGCCCGCCTCGCGGAAATACTCGATGCGTCCCTTCGGCCCGAGCACCGCCACGGCGTCCAGCGCGCACGCCGCGCCCCCCGCCGGACGGACGCCGATGCCCGTGCTCGCCGGCATCCGCGTCACCGAAGGGTCGTTGTCTATCAGGCCGCACGAGGTGAAGAACCGGTTCCGCACCCGGTTGAACTCGTCGTACCACGCAAGGATGTCGCCCAGCCACAGCCACGTGCGCGCAACCTGGTGCATCGTGGCCCCGGCCTGCCGCAGCGCCCGCTCGCCCATCTCGAAGATGGCGCGGGCCTGCGCATCGCGGCCGCCGGCGCCCGGCGCCGTCAGCCCCGACAGCGCTAGGTACTGGAACCCCTCGGCCGCGACCGCGCGCCCGCGGACGGCCCCGCCGTCCTTCAGCGCCGCCGGCGCGCTCGCCGACCGCACCGCGTGCACCTGGATGCCCGAAATCTGCCCGAAGCGGCACTCCGGCACGCTCAGCAGCACCGGCGGCACGCCGTCGTCAATCGCGCCGTAGGCGCGCGACCGCGCCGCCATCGCGGCCGCGTGGGCGCCCTGGGCCGCAAAAACGCGCTCCTGGATGATCCGCGCGCCGTGCGCCTCCAGCGCCTGCCGCGCGGCCTCGAACATCTCGGCGGCCTGCTCCGCCGCCGGACGCGGGCGGTCCGGCACGGCCGTGATGAACAACTCGGCCGCGCCCTTCGATTCCAGGACGCTCGTCCGGATCAAAATGGCCTGCTCCTCTCCGCTCCCCGCCGGAGCGCCCGGGCGCACCCTGCACCCCGCCCCTTGCCCCTGCTCATTAAACGCATCGCGCGGCGGAAAGTGCCGCACGATTCCCGCGCTCGCCTGGATGCCATGCTTTCGCGCCGTTGCGAAAGCATGGTCGTCGGCCGCTCGCCTCATGTTTTCGGGCATGGTTCAAAGCCCCCGGCACCGCCGGGGGATGACCGGCCCGCACCATCCATCCCCACGCGGTGCGTGGGGCTTGTTTGAACCATGCCTGTTTTCGCAAGCGAAAGCATGGTCTTCGCGTAAGCGCTCAGTCACGTGCGCCGTTACTAGCCCCCTGCTTACGCAGGGGGCTAGTCAGGGCGACTCGGCGCGCGTACCTGGGGCCTTATGTCTTCGCCGCCAGGTCTCGCTTGACGCGCGGCGGGCGGATGCGTACCATCCGGCCATGCCGGGGGGGTCCAGCCGTTGCGGAAGGAGCGCTCCGGTGAGAGTGCCGCTTCGCATTGTGGCTGCCGGACTTGCGGTCACGGCCGCGTCGGTTGTCGCGGCGTACCTTGCGGCGGGCGAGGCGGCCCAGAAGCCGCATGTGCCGCCGCCGCCCCCGTCGGCCGAGTTCGCCGCCAGGGTCGGGGCCATCCCCTACCGCATCGTTTACGAGACCTGGCGGGGCGACAACTGGGAACTCTTCAGCGTCAAGGCCGACGGGTCCGACCCGGTCAACCTGACGAACTCTCCCAGGTCCAGCGAACTGTACCCGCACGTCTCGCCCGACGGCGCGAAAATATGTTTCGTGGCCGATGAGTTCGACGAGGGCGCCAAGGAACCGCGAATCCGCACCGCCTGGCTCATGAACATCGACGGCTCCGCACGCACCAGGATCGGCGACGGCATCCGCGAGGCCTGCTGGAGCCCCGACGGCCGCAGAATCGCCTACCTCAAGTGCGAGTTCGACCGATTCACCTACGAGGACTACGCCACCAAGGGCGTCGCCTTCTACGACCTCGACGGCGCCAGGCACGCCGACCACCCGAACAAGGACCTGTACCACCTCTATAACCTGTGCTGGTCGGCCGACGGCAACTGGTTCGTCGCCACGGTGCACGGCGGCATGGGCTACAAGCACGCCATCCTGGCGTTTGAGGCCCGCGGCACGCGCGTCTTCGACCTGAAGTTGCCGGGATGCCGCCCCGACCTCAGCCCCGACGGAAAGCGCATCGCCTGGGGCCCCAGCGACTGGCAACTCGACGTGGCCGACATCGACTTCAGTTCCGCTGCGCCGAAGGTCACGGGCCGCCGCACCCTCGTCAAGAGCGCCGAACCTGTCAAGATTTATCACATCGACTGGTCGCCCGACGGCCGGCACGTGACCTTCAGCCGCGGCCCCGAACGGAAGACCCTGAAGTTCGCCCCCGAAATGATCGGCATCAAGGCGGCCGGGTGGAACCTGTGCGTCGCCGACGCCGCGGCCGAGAACGCCTGGTGCGAGATCACCGCCGACGGAAACTCGAACAAGGAGCCCGACTGGGTCCCCCTCAGGCCGGCCGCGCGGTGAGCGCGCCGCCCTGGTGTGGCCCGGCCGGCCCGTCCGGCCGTGGAAAGCGCCGCCGACCGACCAGGGCCGGATGAGCCGGCCGTGCCACAGGCGCCGCGCGGCAGCCGCCGCGCTTCGATTCAGCGCACAGGGCGCAGCGAACGCAGAGAAAAGATAAATTGGGTAAGAGACAAAAGGAAATATCCTCTGTGCGTTCTCTGCGCCCTCCGCCTTCGCTTGGCGCCGCCGCGGCCGCGGCGCTCGGACTGCTTGCGGCCGCGACCGCCGCCTCCTGCCGCAGCGCCGACCAGGGCGAGCCCTCCGGCCCGCCGCCCCCGACGGTCCGCACCAGGAGCGGCATCGAGATGGCGCTCCTCCCGGCGGGCTGGTTCCGCATGGGCAGCGACTGCGGCAAGCCCGACGAGGCGCCCGCACGCCGCGTCTGGGTCGATGCCTTCCTCATCGACGTCCACGAGGTCACGCAGGAGGACTACGGCAGCCTCGTCCTCGGCAACCCGTCGCACTTCAAGGGGCCGCGCCGCCCGATGGAGCAGATCAGTTGGGCGAAGGCGGCACTGTACTGCAACGCCCGCTCGAGGGCCGACGGCCTGCGCCCCTGTTACGACGAAGACACCGCCGCCTGCGACTTCCAGGCCGACGGATACCGCCTGCCCACCGAGGCCGAGTGGGAGTACGCCGCACGCGCCGCAACTCAAACCGACTTCTCCTTCGGAGCCGACGGCGCACGCCTCAAGGACTTCGCCTGGTTCGCCGAGAACTCGGGCGGCACGACGCACCCGGTCTGCGGCAAGAAGCCGAACGCCTGGGGCCTCTACGACATGCACGGCAACGTGGCCGAGTGGTGCAACGACGCCTACGGCGAGCGCTACTACAGCCAGGCACCCGACCGCAACCCGCGCGGCCCGGCCGAGGGCAAGTGCTGCGTCCTTCGCGGCGGGGCGTGGAACTCCAGCCGAGATACATGCCGCACGCCATATCGCGTCGCCGAAAATCCGGGGTTCCAGGACGCCTGCTTCGCCCTCGACGCCATCGGGTTCCGCTGCGTCCGCCAGGCGCCTTCAGCCCCCCCGTGAGTACACGGCGGGCGGCCCCCCGGCTTCTTCCGGACCGCCGGCAGGTATCCGCACTCTTCTTACCGCCCCGCGCCGCCGTTATGATGGCGCCGTCGAGGCGGGCTGCGGCTCCCACTGTTGCCGGGCCGCGCCGAGCGGGCCATCGCGGCCCGCGCCGCGGCCCGCCCGCCGCGCGCTCGAAACGCTCGGCTATCTCCAGGTCCGTAGGAGGCGAATTACTCCGCCCTTTGATTCGCCGCCGCGTGCCGGAATTTCCCAGGGGGCACACTTGCCCCACTTGCCCATTTTCCCCATCTTCCGGCGGTCAAAGACCGGCCGCGCGGCCCTCGCCCCGCCTTGGCGGGGCTTCTCCTCCGCGTCCGGCAGCCGCTCCCCGGCCTGGCGGTCGGCAAACTCGGCCCCGGAAAAAGTTTTCCACAAAGAAGTATCTATAACTGCCAATATGACAGGCCGCCAAAAACGATCAAAAACCGCAAAATCGGACCCTGTTCCGGTCAAAATCGATC
>VGYT01000129.1 GCA_016872895.1 Planctomycetota bacterium | reverse complement strand
CGGCGCTCGTGAGTTTCCGGCGCTGGTAGGGGAGGAGTTCCTTATCCTCGGACCGCAGGCGGCCCGTGGGCGCTTGCCGCCGGTTCTTCGACTCGACGGCGTCGTAGCCGAAGAGGAACCTGCCTATCCACCGCAATTTCACCATTGCCGCCTGGGCCATCCGAAAGCACCTCGATTACGTGAGCACCTTCTCGTTCCAGTCCCGCACCGGGAGCGCCGAACTCGACGGCCGCATCGAGGACCTCATGTCGTGGTGGTCGCGTCCCGCGAACTGCGACGTGGCGGGCCGGCACTCGCTTAAGGCGTAATCGCCAAACTTGCGCGGAGGCCCGCCGCGGCCGGCCTCCTGCCGATTGCAGAACTTTATCAGCTACTCAATACGCTCGTCGGCAAGACCTTTGATGACCCCGGCGTGGTTCAGGAACGGAACCGCGGTGGCCTCATCCACAAGATGGTGTCGGGCGTGCTCCCTGGTAGGGAGCACCATGACACCGGCCAATTCCCGGATGTTCCTGGCCAACTTCTCGAGGTCAAGTTCCAGACCTCCCCGACCATCGACCTTGGCTTGGTCAGCCCGGACAGCACTGAGCGCCTTGCGAACCAGCCGGAGTTCCGGCACTGCGATGTGAGGTACGCCGTCTTCTACGGAAGCATCTCCGGCGGGAAGGTGCAGGTCGAGAATCTCGTCATATGTACCGGGGAGGATTTCTTCACGTTCTTCAGGCGATTCGAGGGCAAGGTCGTCAACAGGAAGATACAGATACATTTGACCAAGGGCTTCTTCGACTGACGCGGCCGCCGATGTGCACCCTGGGCGGCGGTGGTTACCGTGCGACAGAGTGAGAAAGGGCACGCGGCGCGGCTTCGCCCGGAACGCCGAAGGCCTGCCAGACCTGCTCGTCAATGGCCGTCTCCAGCCGGGAACGTGCGGTTGCGTCCTCGGTATCCAGCAACGTTCTCGTCAGTCGGACGATCTCAGTCGCGGAAGCGGACTCAAGGCCGGGCAGGGGGAACTCGCTCGTATACTGGGTGATGAAGCGACGCCGGCCGGAGTACAGTTTGTTGTGGAATCGAGTGTCATAGAACTTCTCGACGAACGTGGAGTTCGCCACCGCCAGGATCAGCAGCAGCCAATCCTCCGCAAGTCCCGGCCGTAGCGTTATCCAGTAGCAGTCGCCGTTGACAATGGCGCCTTGGCGGTCCAGGAAGAAGCACGGCTTGACGGAGATGTCCGGGCACACCACCTTCGGCCTGGCCCACTGTAGCGGGTCGTGCGGCACCCATATCTCGTACCACTTCCGTCCGCCTTCGATGACGTAAGTCCTCGCCTCCAACCTCTTGCGGTTTGCCTCCAGGTATCGCCGAGTGCCAGGATGCTCTTCCAGCCGGATGGCACAACGCTTTCCGTCCCGCACCTCATGGGGATAGAGGACGCGCCTGCCGCCCGCAAGGGCGGCTTGCGGCAGGTTCCACCGCCGGGCGACGTGGTGGGTCAGAAGTGGGTGAAGGAGCGCCGGCTCAGGGCGCCGGTCTTCGTCGAGGTCGTCCCAGTCATCGCGGATGAAAATGCCGTCTGCAGTTGTCTTGATGCCCACTCGTATCTCGGCCGCATCGCCGAAACAGCAATGCGTATTCGCTGCAACTGTCTCCATCCACCCGTTGACGTGGTCGCTGGCGAGGAACCACGGCTCCGTGCCGTCTGCGGAGGCGACCAAGTGGCCCTTCTCAACGCGGAAGCACCCGCTGGGCGCCCGTACTACGCCCTCTTGCCCGGCTCGAAGCACATCCAGCACCGACGGGCAAGATCGTACCTCTTCGCCCGCGGGCAATCTGGACTCGTAAGCGCGGACAAAGGCGCACGGTTCGTCACGCTTGTCCTTTGCCCGTCTGCCGATAACGATAGCAGGCAGGACGGCCGCCTTGAAGAGTTTCGTGTCTCCCAGGTCAAAGACGGCTTCCAAGTCAAGTTGCCCGCGCAGCAACTTCCGCATCGAAGCGCCGGCCTTGGTGACAAGAAAGCGGTTGGACGTGAGCAACCCGATGACGCCGCCAGGCCTCAGGACGTTCGTCATTGCCATAGCGAACGCGTGATAGAGGTCGACCCGCCCCGTCAGCCCGAACCGCCTGGCCAGCCGCCGGGCCTCTTCTGCTCCCAGAACCTGTGTCCGCACATATGGTGGATTAGAGATCACTACATCTGCATGAAGCGGCGAATAGGCTGGTTCACGTGAGAACAGGCAGGCATCAGACGGCATATCAACAGCCGTCAAATCGAGAAAGTCGGCCGCGCTTACGTCAACCGTCTTGACACCTAACCCCGACAGGCTCCGCGATGCCTCTTCTGCGGCCTGCTTGTCTGTGTCATATCCGACCAAGGTTAACCTGCCGTGGGTGCTGCTGGGCATGGCCTCGACAAACGCCTTCAGCAAGCCGCCATCGCCGCAGGCCGGATCAAGAACCACAAGATCGCTTTCTAAGGACAAAAGCCTCTTGACGATCTGCTCAGCCAGAAACGCTGCCAAGTCCGGCGGCGTGTAATGGATGCCGTGTTTCTTCTCTCGTGTAACGTTCATCGCCCGTTGGGCTCCTGCGCCAGCCCAACATCCTCGCCTTTCTTGGCGCAATCCTACCCGGCGCGCCGGCAACTGGCAAGCCTTGCCAAGTGGAATTGCCAATTGGAAACTTGACGCGCGGGGCGGCGGAACAGACGTTCCGAGGAGAGCGGCCTGCGACTACTTCTGCCTGTCGTGCGCACTGCCTCGGCTGCGCCGGCCGTTCGACGAAGAAATGCCTGCAATTGCCGCCAGCCAGTCAAGGGCGCCAGGGCTGGACCTCCATGCCTCGGCGCAGGTCTCGGCGCAGAAGGCTGCCTCCTCCGGACTGCCGAGCGAGTAGCGGCCGTTGGACCATACAGGTTCCGCTTCGCCCAGAAGATGCCGCGGCACGTACGGGTTGACCTTGCGGGCCCTCTCAAGGAGCCTCCGGGCCTCGGCCGAGTCGCCCTCCTTGCGGAACGCAAGGAGCGCCCGCAAGTAGGCCCAGAGGGCCGTCGCGTCGGTTTCGTACTGCGCGAGCAGGCGCTGGGCCTCCGCGTCGCACCCCATGACGAGAAGGAGCGGCAGCAGAAGGTCCCGCACGCCCTGATTGTCGTTCGCATTGAGGCGCAGGAGTTCCTGGTAATTGCCGATGGCCTCTTCGCGCCGGCCCAGCCGCTCCTGGGTCGTGGCAAGGCCCATAAGGGCCCGCATGAACGGCCGCGTGCGGTTGATGCCCCAGAATCGCCCCGCATCTTCCCTGAAGATCTCCTCGCCGAGCGCGCGCCGCCCCGCCTCAATGCCCTTGGCGTACAGATCCAGCGCCTTGGCCTTGTCGGGCGTGTTCTCGGCCAGGAGGACATAGGCGTCGGCGCAGTCGGGCGAGATGGCCAGGGCCTCGCGGGCCAATTTCACCTGGCGCCGGCCGATGGCGTCAAACGCCTGATAGCACAGGTCCTGGGCCTTCTCCAGCGGCGTGCGCGGCGAGTGCTTCGTTGGATCGAGCGTCTTGCCGAGGAATTCCTTCTGGATGAGGGCGTTCAGTTCCTCGACGCTCTGGGGCGTCTTGCCTTCCAAGAACCGGTCCATCTGGGCGTGCAACTGCTCCATCGCCCGGCGGTCCAGCATCCGGCCGTGGTCGTGGAGTTCCTGCCGGGTGGGCGGCTTGAGGAGAAACGGCAGCGAGAGCCGATACTCCACGAGGCCGTCTGCGGTCTCGACCCGCTTCGTCCACCGGCCGGAGTCCATCTCATCCACGGTCGTTGCAGCCAGTGCCCGCAGAAGCCCTTCGAAGAAGACCAGCACGTCGGCGCCTGGCCGGCGCAGGCGGCCGCGGCTCTCGTAGCGAATGGCCCACGGGTACGCCCTGTCGCCCGCCACGGGAAGGCCGTGGTCCTCCCACAGATCGGCGTCCGCCATGGGGATTTCCGTAATGTCGTCGAAGTTGACCGCCCAGAGGCCGTCCGGCGCGAAATCGCCCGGTTGCTCGGCCTCAACCATCTCCCAGTACTGGTCGATGGAACGGTAGAACCCCAGACCATACTCCTGTCCGCCCGCGCCCATCACAACGGCGAACCTCATGTCCGGCCGGGCCGCGGGGGCCTCAATCGCAATCAGGTCTTCGTTCGACAGGTGCTGCCATGGCGCCGCCTCGAAGAACATCTTGGCGGCCTCGGCGTAGGGCCGCAACCGCTCGATGGTAACTGCCTTCCCCTCCATCGCCCCAGGCGGCAACGGGCCGCGGTTCAGGTGCTCAGCCAGGTCTTTGAGGCATCGTTCCAGTGCCGGAAGTCTGGCGCAATGCTCGACACGGACACCGGCCTCGGCCAGGAGCCCCGCCAGATGTTCAGCAAGCGCAGGATCGTTGACTTCGAGTTTGCCAGGCCGGTAGCCCGCCAGTTTCTCATCCGTGGCGAAACCGACCAAGGCGTCCAGCGCCATGGCGAAGTCCTTCTCCTCCGGCCGCCGACCCCCTTCCCCGGTGTGCACCAGCCCGGTCCGGAGGCTGACCCACATGGCCGTCACGGGGCGGAAGGGCCTCGGCCCGTCGCCGGTCACCCAGGCGGGCATCCGTACGATACCTCCCTGCCACGTCTCATTGGCGCGTTGCGGCAGACGCTTCAGACGTTCCAGATGGAGATTCGGCATAACCTGGCTCCCGTTGCGATTGAACGTGGCGCCAGCATAGTGCTCGCGCCGGCGAATGGCAAGAGAAGGAAACCTTGACGGACCGCCGCTTGCCGAAGCCACAGTCATCTCATGCCCCGGCGGAGTCAACAACGCCTTCAGAACCCCAGGTGAACGGAACGAGAATGCCGCCGGGAAGGAAAGGTTCGCCGGCCGCGAGGGGTCGTGGGTAAGACTTGTCACGGTCCGGCCCTGCTCAAAGGTTACCGCACGCGGATGACCTCAATGCCGGCTCGGCGCAGCAACTCGCCGGTCACCCCGTCGCGGTCACACGATGGGCTGCCGGCCTTCAAGTACGCGCACTGGGCCCCGACGGTCTGAGCGATCTCCAGCGTGCACCTGGCCCCTTTCACGTGGAAGTCAGTTACGTCTTCGCCGGTCTGCGCCATGTGCACGCTGTCGCCGAAACTGGTGGAGTGCGCCCGCAACAAAAACATCGACATTATTACGCTGGCCGACGTCGAAGGCATCTCCGGCGAGCCGGGGAACTTCCAGGTCGCGATCAGCCGCCGCCCCCGCTACGTAGAGGCGAGGAAGTGCAACACCTGCGGCGACTGCGTCGAGGCGTGCCCCGTGTCGCTCCCGAACGAGTTCGACCGCGCCATCGGGACACGCAAGGCCATCTTCCGCCCGTACCCGCAGGCGATACCGAACCTGTACGGAATCTCGAAGGCCGGCAGCCCCGCCCCGTGCAAGGCGGCATGCCCGGCCGGCGTCAATGCGCAGGGGTACGTCGCCCTCATCGCCCAGGGGGAGTTCAAGGAGGCCTACGACCTCATCTTCGAGCGGTGCCCGCTGCCGGCCGTGTGCGGGCGAGTGTGCCAGCACCCGTGCCAGTCTGAGTGCAACCGCAAGGACATTGACGAGGGCGTGTCGGTGCGCGACCTGAAGCGGTTCGCGGCCGACTACGTGTACGCCCACCGCGACGAGTTCAAGGGCGCCCCCGCCGCGCCCGCCGAGCAGCAGAAGGAAAAGGTAGCGGTCATCGGCGGCGGACCGGCCGGCCTCACGGCGGCCGTTGACCTGCGACGCATGGGCTACGCCGTCACCGTCTTCGAGGCGCGGCCGCTCATGGGCGGCATGCTCCGTTACGGCATCCCGCGGTACCGCCTGGCGGCCGAAGTGCTGGACCAGGAAATCAAGAACATCCTCGACTTGGGTATCGAGGCGCGGACCGGCAGTCGCGTGGAGAAGTCCGAGACGCTTCTTAAGCCCAAGACCAACGGCGGTAGCGCCGGGGGCGAGAAGTTCGACGCCGTCTTCGTCGCCATCGGCGCGTGGACGACCAAGAAACTGGGCATCCCTGGCGAAGATGCGCCGCAAGTGCTGCCGGGCCTCAAGTTCCTGCACGATGTGAACGTCGGCGGCAAGCCCGCCATCGGGCCGAACGTCCTCGTGATCGGCGGCGGCGACGTCGCCGTGGATGCCGCACGCTGCGCGCGGCGGCTGTCGGGCGTCAAGGCCGTCCGCCTCGCCAGCCTTGAGAAGCCTGGCGAGATGCCCGCCCACTCATCGGAAGCCGCAGAGGCGCTGGAAGAGGGTGTCGAGTTTCATAACGGCTGGGGCCCCACGAAGGTCCTCACCGACGGCGGCACGGTGACGGGCGTCGAGTTCCGAGCCTGCACGCGTGTGTTCGACGAAAACCGCTGCTTCTCGCCACAGTTCGACGATGCGAAGACCACCACCGTCCGGGCCGACACGGTCATCGTGACCATCGGCCAGGGCATCGACACGAGCACGCTAGGCACTGTAACCACCGGCCCCGGCGGCCGCGTTGCCGCCGACAAAGAGACCCTCGCGACCAGCATCGCCGGCATCTTCGCGGGCGGCGACGTCGTGCGGCCGTCGGACAACCAGCACCCCAAGTCCATCGCGCTGGTCCAGTGCGTGGGCTCGCGCGATACCGCGCGCAACGCGGGCTACTGCTCCAGCATCTGCTGCATGTCGGCCACGAAGGAAGCGATGGTCGCCCTGGAACACGCGCCCGGCGCCGAGATCTCGATCTTCTGCATGGACATCCGCGCGTTCGGCAAGGAGTTCGACCAGTACGTCAACCGCGCCCGCGACGAGCACAAGGTCAAGTACATCCGCGCGATGCCGTCGCGCCTGGTCGAGATCCCGGGCTCGAAGAACCTGCGCGTGCGGTACTTCGACGAGAATGGCGAGGAGCAGCAGAAAGAGTTCGACCTGGTGGTCCTCTCGGTGGGCCTGCGCCCCAGCGCCGGCGTCCGCGAGACGGCCGAGCGGTTGGGCCTGGCGCTCAACGAGTTCGGCTTCTGCCGGACCGACCGCCTGGCGCCCGTCGCCACGTCGCGGCCGGGCATCTACGTGGCCGGGGCGTTCCAGGAGCCGAAGGACATTCCGGAGTCGGTTGCCCAGGCCTCCGGCGCCGCCGCCTGCGCCATGGAGCAACTGGCCTCGGTCCGCGGCAACCTCATCCAGCGCCGCGATTACCCGTGGGAGCGCGACGTGACCGACGAGGACCCGCGCCGGTGCGTCGCTTGCGCCACGTGCGTCAAGGTCTGCCCGTACGGCGCCCCGATGATCAACGACCTGCAGAAGGCCGAGATCCAGGGCGCCAAGTGCATGGGCTGCGGCAGTTGTGTCGCGGTCTGCCCGCGGCGGGCCATCACCCTGCGGCACCAGGAAGATGCCCAGGTGCTGGCCATGCTGGACGAACTGCTTGTCGCCGACGGAGGCTTATAATGACTGCGGCGCACACTCAACCCGGGGCTTCTGCCGCCAACAAGGGCGCCTGGGAGCCCGAAATCATCGCGTTCTGCTGCAACTACTGTGCCTACGCCGCGGCCGACCTGGCCGGGGCGCAGCGGATGCAGTACCCGCCCAACGTGCGGGTCGTGCATTCTCCATGCACCGGCAAGATCGAGATGGAGCACATCCTGGCGGCCTTAGAAAAGGGCATCGACGGGGTGCTCGTGGCCGGTTGCCTCGAGGGCGGCTGCCACTTCATCGAGGGCAACCTGCGGGCCAAGCACCGCGTCGAGCACATCCGTGGAATCCTGGATGAAATTGGAATCGGCGCCGACCGCCTCCGGATGGTCAACCTTTCGGCCGCCATGGCGCCGACGTTTGTCGAACGAGTGCGCGAGATCGTGGACACGGTGACCAACCTCGGCCCGAATCCGCTGAAGGAGTCCGCACAGCAGGGAGTGGTTTCAAAATGATCGTTGCAAGTCCCAAACCGGTTACGGAACTCAAGGAAATCGTTGCCGCGCACGACAAGATCCTTTTCGTCGGCTGCGGCACGTGCGTCACGGTATGCCTGGCGGGCGGCGAGCGCGAGGTGGGCATCTACTCGTACGCGATGCGCATGGCCCGGCGCCTGGCCGGCCGGCCCATCGACATCGAGCAGGTCACGATCGAGCGCCAGTGCGAGAACGAGTTCATCAAGGACCTCGCGCCGGCCGTCGAGCGCAATCAGGCGGTCCTATCGTTCGCCTGCGGCGCGGGCGTCCAGGCCCTGGCCGAGCGGTTCCTCAACCGCCCCGTCTATGCCGCGCTTAACACCCAGTTCCTCGGCATCCTGGAGGACCAGGCCGTCTGGACCGAGAAATGCCTGGGCTGCGGCGATTGCATGCTCGCCCAGTTCGGCGGCATCTGCCCGGTGACGCGGTGCGCGAAGCGCCTGCTGAACGGCCCGTGCGGCGGGTCGACCGAGGAGTGCTGCGAGATCGACAAGGACCGGCCGTGCGCCTGGCAGGTCATCTACAAGCGCCTCAAGGGTATCGGCCAGTTGGATCGGCTGGAGCAGATCGTCCCGCCGAAGGACTGGCGCCCCGCCTGGCACGGCGGGGCTCGCAAGATCATCCGGCAGGAGCATCGCGTGTAGCGGCGGCCGCGATTGCCACCAACCGGGTGGCGCCGTGCCAGCCGACCTCGAAGAGCCCCCGGTCATGTCCTGCGAGGTTCTTCTTCGCCTCGGGGTCCGAGGCGAAGTCGTAGAACTCCATCATCCCCCCGCCGGCGGCTTGCCAGACCACGGCCCTATAGACGCCCGGCGAGGTCAGCGTCACCTTGAGGTCGGGCGGCGCGCCCGCCTCCGTCACATCCAGCCCCACCCCGGCCGCCCGCGCGGAGAGCGCGAACGCGCCAACCAGGCGACGAGAGCCAGTTTCCTCACCTTGTTCGTCATGCCGATCATTCCTTTCCAGGGCACGCGCCGTTCGGCTCCTTGCGGCCGCTCACTTCCGCGAGAAGAACGGCGTCTTCTCCTCCTTCATCTCCGGCGCCCAGATGCGGATTGCCCGGACGAAGCCCGAATCGTCGAACGAGCCGACGCCCACATATCCCCAGCCGAAGGTCTTGTCCTCGGCCGTCATCACCGGGTCCGCCCCATCATCGAAGAACACCTTGACGGAGCCGTCGGCCAGGCGCCGCTCGACGCGGACCTTGTGCCAGCCGTCCCCCCATTCCACGCCGCCGGTGGCGGTCTTCGAGATGACGGTGCGAGGGGCGTCACTGACGATGTGAATCTTGTGGGCCACGGCGTCGGCCTTCAGGGCCACGTGGGCGTAGTAGAACTTCGTCGGGCCGGTGAAGCCGAAGAATAGGCATATATCCTGATGTCCATACGGCTTGGTGTTGGGCTTGACCTCGGCCTCCATCGTAAAGTCGCCGAACCTCCGGTCCGCCGCAAGGGCAATGAGCAGCGGCGACCGGAACTTCGGCTCGTACTTCCCCTTCAGCGGCCGGTTCGACTGCGGCGTGACGCCGGCGAAGTCGAGTGCCGCGCGGCCGTCAACCTGCGATATCTGCCACTGGGCCGGATCGGCGAAGACGAAATCCTTCATCGCCGCGGCCGGGTCCTTGAAATCCTGCGAGTAGAGGAGTTTGTAGCCTTCCGGCAGATTTGGCGCCGCTTCGCGGCCCGCCGCCAGGCACGCCAGTCCCATCGCCGCCGCAAGACCCGCCAGGCACCCCGCCGTACGCATGGAAGTTCCTTTCCCTCGTCAGAGTGGTCCGGTATTGCTCGATTGCGCGGCGGGTCCAGCCTTCGCAGCCGGGGCTGCTGTACTGGTCCACCGTTCTTCGTGCGCTTCGTCTAACAGCGTAACCTGTTTCTTCGGCCGCGTTTATGGTAGCCTCCGAGGTGTCTGATCACAACTTCTTTCGGAGTCTGAATCGTATGAACCGGCTTGCGGATTCGGCCTTCTCTCGGACGCAATCCGTCATCTGGTTGTCGCAGATAACACCCGCTGACATCCGTCACTCACCCCGTAGACCCCGGACGGAGTTTTCGGCACGCACAGGCGCAATTCCGCTGGCCAGCGTATGCCGCGCGGTTAGAATACGCCGGGTCGCGACCGTGCCCGAAGACAGGAACCAACGACAGGAATCGCACATGAACCCAAAGCGAAGAGGGTCTTCCGGTTGCGGCGTCACGCGGCGCAATTTCCTCGGCGGCGCGGCGGCGGCGGCCGGGGTACTCGCCATGCCGTGGTCCGATCTTCTTGCGGCGGAGGCAAAGGCCGCCGCTGAGTCAAGCGAACAAGATAAGATCGAGGCCGCCCTGCCGACCAAGGCCCCGGCGACGCCCCGCAAGAAGCGCAGGCTCCTCATCTTCGACCTGAACGTGGGTTACGGCGGGCACCCTTCCGCCCGCACCGCCAACCTGGCCTTCACGCTCATGGGCAGGAAGACGGGGGCGTACGAGACGGTCGTCAGCCGCGACCCGGCCGTCTTCAAGCCCGAGAGCCTCAAGACTTTCGACGCCGTCTTCTTCAATAACACCGTCGGTAACCTGTTCGAGAACACGACCCTTCGGCAAGGCCTGCTGGAGTTCGTCTACGCAGGCGGCGGGCTGATGGGCGTTCACGGCACGTCTGTGGCTTTCACGCGGTGGCCCGAGGGCGCCAAGGAAGACTGGCCCGAGTTCGGCTTCATGCTTGGCACCCGCGGCGCGTATCACTACTCCAACACGGAGCACGTGTTCATGAAACTGGACGACCCCGACCATCCGGTCACGCGGTGTTTCGGGGGCAAGACGTTCGATTTCCGCGATGAGTTCTTCCGGCCGCAGAACCCGTACTCGCGTTTGCGGAACCGCGTGCTTCTTTCCATTGATACCGAGAAGACCGACCTCTCGGCCTATCCGCAAGACCGGCGCCGCCGCGCCGACAACGACTACGCCGTGGCATGGGTGCGCAACTACGGCCGCGGGCGGGTCTTCTACTGCACCATCGCCCACAACCCCTACGTCTTCTGGGATGCCAGGATGCTGGAGTTCTACCTCGGGGCCGTCCAGTTCGCACTGGGCGACCTGCCTGGGCCGACGGTCCCCAGCGCCCGGCTGACGCCCGCCATCCGCGCGCAGGAAAGCCTGGGCTGGCGCCTTGGCATCGAGGCGTACACCTTCAACAAGTTCACGTTCTTCGAAGCCGTCGAGAAGACCGCGCAGTTAGGCCTGCCCTTCATTGGCGGCCTGAGTTTCCAGAAGGTCGGAAACGGCATAGCAAAGAACTTCGACCCGCAACTTACCGATGACGAACTCCTCCAGATTCGCCTGAGACTGGACGCCGCCGGCGTGCGCCTCCTGACGTACTACATTCCGCGGATTCCCGGCGATGCAGAGGGCTGCCGCAAGGTCTTCGAGTTCGCGCGCAAGATAGGCGTCGAAACACTCGTCTGCGAGCCAGATCCCGAGGCGATCCAGGACATCGAGGAGTTCTGCGACCAGTACGACATCAACCTCGCGATCCACAATCACGACCCGAAAGCCTCGCCGCAGTACTGGCAACCCGAGGGGATAATGAAGGCCTGCCAGGGCCGCGGCAAACGCATCGGCGCGTGCCCTGACCTCGGCTACTGGATGCGCGCGGGCATTGACCCGATAAAGGGCCTCCAGGCGCTCAAGAACCGCGTCATCACGCTGCACGTCCACGACCTGAACGAGTTGACGCCCGAGGGGCACGACGTGCCGTGGGGCACGGGCGCCGGCAAGACGGAGGAGTTTATCCGGGAGGTCCACCGCCTGGGCATCCGGCCGACGATGTTCGGCATCGAGTACGCTTACAACTGGTTAGAGTCGATGCCCGAAGTGGCCCGGAGCGTGGAGTTCTTCAACAAGGTCAGCCTGACGCTGGCAAAGTGAGGCGCGACATGAAACGGTCTTCAGAGGAGGGTGCGGCCGGCGGTTGCCGGACGACACGCCGGGGCTTTCTGCGCGGGGCCGCCGCAGTTTCGTGTGCCGCCGCTGCGCCGTGGGTCATCTCCGGCGCGGCGCGCGGCGCAGACGGCGCCCTGGCGCCGAGCAACCGCCTGGCGGTCGGCCTCATCGGCCACGGCATCATGGGCACCGGCCACCTGCGCCGATTGAGCAGCGATCCGGCCATCCTAGTTCCGGCCGTCTGCGACCCGGACAGCACGCGCTGCGAGGCCGCCCGGCGCCAGACGGACGAGGCCTACGCCGCCGACCGCCCCACCGGCACGTACCGCGGCTGCGCGGCGTACAACGATTACCGCGAACTGCTGGCCCGGCCCGACGTCGACGCCGTGGTCGTCGTCACGCCGGACCACTGGCACACCCCGATCTCCATCGACGCCGCCAAGGCCGGCAAAGACGTTTACTGCGAGAAGCCGATCTCGCTGACGATCCAGGAAGGCCGCCGCCTGGTGGAAACCGTCAGCCGTTACGGCCGGGTCTTTCAGACCGGCACGCAGTATCGCTCGATCCCGACGATCCGCGAGGTTTGCGCGTTTGTCCGCCGCGGCGGGCTGGGGCGCATCAGGTCGGTGTTTACGATCTGGGGCAAGTTGAACATCCCCACGGTCGGCCCCTCGTACGTGCCGCTCGACCCTGCCTTGCCTTCGGAACCCTCACCGGAAGGGCTGGACTGGGACCTCTGTGTCGG
>VGYT01000128.1 GCA_016872895.1 Planctomycetota bacterium | reverse complement strand
AGGCCCGCGCCGTCGCCCCTTCCTCCGGCTGCGCCATGTGCCCGCCCTCCGCCTCACGCGCGCCCCGATTCTGCGGCGCCGCCCGCCGCCGTTCAAGCGTTTTCGGTTCGCACGGTTGCGCCGGGCATCGCAAGCCCGCCTGTGCGCGGGCCGCCTGGGCATCAGTGGCACGCTGCGGCGGCGCGGCCGGCAAGGGAAATGAGCGTGCCGTAGAAACTCGCAAGAGCAACTGCCACGGAGACCAGCAGCACGCCGACGGAGGTCGCCCCGGATGCGATGGCCGCGATGAGCAGCCAGCGCCACCGCCCAACGGCGCACAGCGCAGCCAGAAGGACCGCGCTGCCCGCCACCATCAGGCCGAAGGAACAGTCCAGCCTGCCGGCGGCGTGCGAGAGGCAAATGGCCGCCTGCGTCACCGGCGGCAGGCCGCCCCTGACGCCGAAGCCGTCGAAGACACGCTCGAACCTGGGCACGGCAAGAACCAGCAGCAGAAACATAGACAACCATGCCAAGCCGCCCACGAGCGAGAAGTACACGCCAGCCACGCGCAACCGCCGCGAAGGGCGATGCGGCACAATGTCAGGAGTCGCGGCTCCCAGCGTTGTCATGGCACTCGCCCTCCTCAGTACGCATGCGTGCACGGAAGCAAGAGAAGTGAACAACATAGGATCAGCAGGAAGAGCATCCCGTACCAGCCAAAGAAGCAGACGACGGCGAACCAGCCGGCCAGCGAAAACGCCCAGCGCCGCCGCGCCCGCGCCGCCAGCACGGCCAGCACAAGCACCCACGCCGCCCAGAAAAAGGCCGCCTCGGCCCCGTGCTCGGTCAGCAGCCGGTTGAGGTCCATCAGCCGCTGCACGGGCATCGGCAGGCCGCCCCGCAACTCGAACCGGTCATAGAGTTCCTGCCAGCGTGCGGCAAACAACGCGAAAAGGGCCGCACCGCCGACACCGAACAGGCCGCCCAGGACCACCACGCCGGCACTCGCCAGCCTCTGCCACCAGGGGCGCGGGGCTTGTTGGATGCTCGCGGCCGTCATGGCTCCGCCTCCGACCGGCGGGAACCGCTGCCGACGCCCTCATGGTAGGCCGCAACCAGGCATGTTTCAATGCCGATTTGTCCCGGGCTGCACGGGCGCGGCGGCGGCCCCGGCACCCCTGGCTGCCTTGCGCGGCGGGTCTCCTGACCCGCCGCACAGAAGCGGCCGAAGAGTGGAGACGCGCTTTGCTGCGCAGACACCTGGAATTCGGGACGCCTTGGCAGGAAGGCGGCCCCCCGCTTCTGCGATCTCTCGCGGAGGCGCGGCAGCCAGGCAGGCCGGGGCGGAGCACCGGCGCGGCCGTGAGCCGCCGGTTCATCCCGGCCTTCACTTCGGCGCATCACTCCGCCGCAGAGCGCTGGATGGTCAGAGTGCAGAGGCGCCGCGGGGGCAACTCGAAGGCGACTCGCGCTCGGCGCCCGGAGACCTTCAGGGCCGCAGGCCGGCCGGGCGGCCCGCCGTCGGGCGAGACGGCAACCGCGTACGCCCCGGGCGCGAGCAGGTACAGTTCCGCCCCCATCGGCCGCGCGCTCTCGCCGAAGTGGTACAACTCGGCCCTGAAGTCGTCCGGCCCGCAGCGGGCCACCAGGGCGGCGATGTCCCGCGGCGGGGTGAGCCAACGCACGGCGTTCATCGCCAGCCCCTCAAGACGGCCGGGGTCGCCCGTCGCCGTCGAGTAAAGAAGGTCGGTGCTGGGCCGCGGGATGCCCGCGACGCGCTTCTGAAACATGTAACCATCTCCAAACAGCGTCGGGAACGACAGCACGCGGTCGGTGTAGCGCACTTCGCTGGTATAGCCGGGGAAGTTGATGCGCAGGGCGTGTGCCGCCTCATCCAGTGCGGCCACCAGCGCCCTGCGGTCGGCGCCCTGCTGAAGCGCGAACCACGCGCGGTAGTCGCGCGCAAGGAGGCGGTCGAAATCGGGCCGGCCCGTAAGCGCGCGGTACTTGGCCAGCGTCGGCCCGAGGAGTCCGAGTTTCGACCCGCACCACGCCTCGGACCCCGGTGCGGGCGAGTCGCGCGGCGGACTTTCCAGGTAACGCTGCCTGACGGCGGCCATCGAGCGCAGCGGCTCAAGGAACGATTCGTCGCGCGTCATGTGCCACGCCAGCAGGAGCGCATCGCACATGCCCCCCAGGGCGCTCGGCCACTCGTAGAGCGTGGCCTCGGCGTAGTTGCGCGGGTCCCACCAGTCGGGCCCCGCGCCGCCGATGCCGCCGTCGGGCCAGTGGATTGCCGCCGGCACGATGCCCGCAGGTTTGCCGCGCTCGGACCGCGCGGCCGCGTCAACCCACGTGCGCAGCCAGTCGGTCAGAAGCCGGCCGATGCGCCGCTCGCCCGTCCGCTGCCAGTAGAGCATGGCCGGGGCGACGGC
The DNA here is from genome assembly GCA_016872895.1 of Planctomycetota bacterium. GTDB lineage: Bacteria > Planctomycetota > Phycisphaerae > FEN-1346 > FEN-1346 > VGYT01. The sequence continues at coordinate 10,178 of VGYT01000128.1, read as the reverse complement.
GCGTACGTGATACGGCGTGTCGCACGCGCGGTCGGGCGCCGCGTCCGTCTTCTGGACGCTGAAGAACGTGCTGCGGAACTGAAGATGGCCGCGCGCGTTGCGCCCCGTCCAGATGTTCTCCATGAGGTCCGCAAGCCTCAAGGCGCGGGCCTGCCAGGCAGGGTCGTCCGGCGCAAGGTGCATCATGGGCAGGATGGCGTCGGTGGAATCCTCGGCCGAGTGCTCCACGTCGGTCATGGCGATGGTGTAGCCGCCGGACATGTGGGGCTGGCCCATGAGGGCCTGCGAGAAGCGGGCCTGGGCGGCGGCGATCCTGGGGTCCTCGAAGGCGATGAGCGCGGGGACCCACCAGCGCCACATTTCGCAGTCGTCGCCCCATCCGCCGCCGTACTGGCCGTCGGCCTGCATGCGGTTGTCGATCCACCATATGATGATATCTGCCAGACGTTCGAGGGCCTCGCGCTGCGCGGCGGCCCACGCGGGCGCGCCTTCGGGCGCGGCGTACGCCTTCGCCGGCGGCACGGGTTCGCCCAGGTACATGCGGGCGATGCGGTTCTCGGGGAAGGCGTCGCGCACGGCCCGGAAGTTCTCGGCGGCCTTGTCCAGGTGCTGCCGCCGCCGCTCGGGCTGATTTTTCACCCCGCCGTATTCAAGCGTTATCCAAGTGAGCATCCGGCCGCGATACAGGCATGTGACGGGCCACAGCGGGCTGGCGGGGGCGACGCCGAAGTCGTAGTCGAGGGTCTTGCGGACCTTGCGGTCGTAGGAATCCAGGCGGCGGGCGGTGTTCCACTCGCTCACGGCGGCGGCCAGGCTCGCGGCCTCGGCCCGCAGCCCGGCGTCGGCCTGCGGATGGTCGGCCAGTCGCCTGAGCAGCGCCAGGCGCTCGGCCTCGTCGTCGGTGCTGCCGGCCCGGCGGATGAGCGCCGCCACGGACTCCGCGGCGGCGGACGCGGAACCAGCGGCCGCGGCCGACCCGCCGCCCGACGCCGCGGACGCGCCGCCCGGCGCAGCCGCCGCAGCGCCCGGCCTGGACGATGCGGCGTCCTTCCCCGCGGCGGCCGATGCGGCGGCGGCCAGGCCGGCGCCGGCCAGGCACGCAAGCAGGCGGATCGCAGTCATGCCCTGCCCTTTCCTCAAGTCTTTCGCATGCCTGTGCGGCACTACGCCGCGCCGAGGATTCCGCGCACAATCGCGGCGTTCTCCGCCGCCTGGTCCTTGTGCTTCTGCCACATGCCCGCCAGGACCACGTCGGTGGGCTTGATATTTTCATATGCAAATCTAAGGGCAGCCTCAAGAGCCGCGGGCGACCCGCAGTTGCGCCCCGCGCCCAGCACCTTGAAGGCGATGCACGGCTTCGAGGCACGGCGGATCGTCCTGGCCATCGCCTGGCGGTCGGCGTCCTGGAAGACCTCGCCCGCCGCGCCGGCCTTCAGGCTGAAAACCGACCGGTAGAAGGAGCACTCGTAGAAATCCACGTCCCAGCCCTTGCTCTCGGCGTAGTCAACGGCCTCGTGGTTGTGCGACCCCAGGCCCACCAGGACGCCCGCGTCGCGCAGCCGCTTGAGGTTCTCAAGCGAGAGGTCGGCCTTGCCCTGCCTCATCAGGGCGTCGGTGGTGTTGCCTATCTGCTGGATGCCGATGGGGGGCGGCTCGACGGCCAGCAGGTGCGCAAGTTCCTCCTTGGCGGCGTCGGGGTCGGCCGGAGATGAGTAGAACGTCGCTATCCAGTTCAGCCGCCCGCCCTCCTTGTGGAAGGCCCGCAGCGCGCTCTCTACGATGTCTCCGCCCGTCAGCCGCAGGCCCCACTGCACCGTGGCAATGCCCAGTTCGCGCGCACGGCGCACCAGCGCCAGCGCCCGCGACGGGTCGGCAGCGTGCCACTCGCGCATCTCGCGGTCAAGGTCGGCCGAGAAGTGCGACACGCCCTTGACGGGGTTGTGCCCCAGAAGGAGGCGCGTCAGGTCGTGCCTGCCCCAGCGGACGGTAGGCAGGACCGGCCGGGGCGCCTCGCCCGCCGGCAGCGGGCCGGCGATCGCGCCTGCGCCGCAGGCGGCCAGGGCCCCTCGGACAAACGCGCGGCGGCAGATGTTCATCGCACACCTCATCAGCACTACAGCGCCACACAAGCCTTTGCGCGGTGGGTCTCCGTACCCACCGCGCAAGAAGCGGCCCTCGCGACCGCCGCAGCGCGGTGAGCGCGGCGGGTTCGATACCCGCCGCGCGGCTCCCCGGGGCGTCGCCCCTGCCTACACGGCCCCGACCGCGGCCTTCATCCTGGCCAGGCCCGCGCGGGCCACCTCCTCGGCCGGCCGCTGCCAGTATTCCTTGTTGAAGAGTTCCAGCGACAGCCACCCCCTGAAGCCGATGCTGCGCAGCGACCCGAGGACCAACTTCAGCGGCGCAACGCCGTCGCCGGGAAACACGCGGTGCGCATCGGTGATGGTCTGCCGCGGCGGATCGGCCGGGTAGTCGTTCATGTGGAAAACCCGCAGCATGGACGCACTGAGCAGCCGCAGGCCGCCGAAGTCCGAGCCGCTCTTGTAGATATGATAAACATCCAGGATGAGCGACGCCTGGGGGTGGCCGCTCTCTATGGCTGCCATGGCGGCCTGGCCGATGCGGCTGAGGGCCGGACTGGTCCCCCAGATTTCCAGTTGTGGAACGACGCCCGCCTCGTCGCCGGCCTTCAGAAGCGCCTTGTACCGCTCGGCGGCGGCCAGGAGGTCCACCGGCTGCTTCAAGCCCGCCGGCGGCGCGGCTATGCCCGTGCCGCCTATCTGCCGCACGAGGTCCATGTCGGCCTTCGCCTGCTCAAGTCCCTTTGCGCGCTGTGCATCGTCGTCGGCCATCCACGAAAAGAAACTGATGGCCGAAGGGACGGCCAGGCCCAGGTCGGCGATCCTCTTGCGCAGGTCCTGAAGCGACCCGCCCCCCTGCTGGTAGCGGCGGATGCCGTCCAGCCACGGCTCTATGGCCCCGTAGCCCGCCTTGGCAGCAAGTTGGACCTCTTCCGCCACCGAGAGTTTCTGCCCGCGGATGGTGGCCGTGTTCAGGCAGCAGCCGAACGAGGGCCCGCCGGCCGGGCCGGCGGGGGCGGTGCGGGCCGCGGGAGCAGCCTGAGAGGCGGCGTCCGCCGCCCCGGGCGCCGCGGCCGCAGGCAGCGCGGCCGCAGGCAGCGCGGCCGCGGCCGCGCCGGCGCCCTTCAGAAACGTGCGTCGAGCGAACGTGCTCAAGGCGAGCCTCCTTGCGCTTGCGCGGGCAACTACGTGCTACAATAAGATACCGACTGCCCGCAGCAGCGTCTACGGGCAACGCGCCCGGGAAACAGAGCCGCGACCGTAACAGAGCCGCGGCCGTAACAGAGCCGCGACCGTAAGGGAGCGGTGTTGTTGGCCGGCGCGACGCGGCCGCAAGGCCGGAGAAACGCCGGACGCAAGTTGCCGAGGCGGCCTGCGTTTAATATAGTGCCGCCGGCCGGCACACGGTCCGCCGGCAAAGAACAATTGAACAAGGGGCAAGACCATGAGGCAACAATTGCTGAGAACGGCCGCGGGGCTGGCGCTGGCAGCCCTGGCGGTGTTCATCGCAGCACCCGCCCTGCTCGCGGGGGAGGAGCCGCCCCCCTCCGGTGCGCCGCCGCGACTGCTCGACCGCTTCAGGCAACTCGACAAGAACGGCGACGGGCGCATCACCGCCGATGAGTTCGGCGGGGCGCCGCGCCTGAAGGCCCTCGACGCCGACGGCGACGGGGCGGTAACGCTCCAGGAAGCCCGCACGTACCTGGGCGGCCTGCGCGCATCGGCCGCCGGGCAGCAGCCGGCGACGCCCGACGCCGGCACCGGGCGCACTCGCACCGCCGCCCCTGCGCCCGCCTTCGCCGACGTCCGCTACGGGCCGCACGAGTGCAACGTCCTGGACTTCTGGAAGTCCTCCTCCGACTCGCCCGCGCCCGTCGTCGTTTTCATCCACGGCGGCGGCTTCGTCGGCGGCGACAAGTCCAGCGTCCGGGGCAGCCCCGTGCTCAAGGCGTGCCTCGACGGCGGCGCGGCCTTTGCCGCCATCAACTACCGCTTCCGCAAGGACGCCCCCATCCAGGACATCCTGCGCGACGCCGCAAGGGCCGTCCAGTTCATCCGCAGCCGCGCCCCGGAGTGGAAGGTGGACAAGGCCCGCATCGCCTGCTACGGCGGCTCGGCCGGGGCCGGCACGTCGCTCTGGCTTGCTGCACATGACGACCTGGCCGACCCGTCGAGCGCGGACCCGGTCCTGCGCGAGTCGTCGCGCATCTCGGCCGCAGGATGCCTCGGCACGCAGGCCACGTACAACCTGCCGCGATGGGAATCGTTCCTCGGCCAGGCAAGGCCCGAGTGGCTGGACTCGGCCGACGAAAGCCCGGCGTTCTATCACCTGAAGTCGAAGGCCGACTTCGAGACGCCGGAGGGAAAACGCATCCTGGCCGACTGCGACATGCTGGCCCTCCTGTCTCGCGGCGACCCGCCCGTCTTCGTAAGCAACCCCCAGCCGGATGAGCCGCCCACCAACCGCGGCCACTACCTGCATCACCCGGCCCACGCGCGGGAAATCAAGAAACGCTGCGACGAGGTCGGCGTGGAGTGCGTCCTGGTGTCCCCCGGCCAGGCAGGCGGCGACCGCCTGCCGGAGTTCCTGCTGAAGCACCTGGGCCTGCGGGCGGCGCAGGCAAGCGCTCAGAAGGGCGGCGAATCAGAGCCGCGACCGTGAGGGAGCGGTGCAGTTGCGCACGCAGCCCGACGGCACCGCTCCCTTACGCCTGCCGGCAGGCAACGTCGCGGCTCTGATGTCCACCGCCGCCGGCGCCCCTGGCGCTTGACGCGGCGCCGAGGCGCGATGTATCGTCTTGGCGTGGCGGAAGCCGTCGTGCGGGCAAGCGGCCGACCGGCGCAAGAGGAGGCTGGCCGATGAACCGGCAAATGAGCAGGCGGACGTTTCTCAGGAGCGCCGCAGCCGCGGGCGGCGCGGGGCTTATCGTCCTGGCAGGCGGCCCGCCGGCGCGCGGATACGCCGCAAACGCGAAATTGAGCGTCGCCCTTGTCGGCGTCGGCGGGCGCGGCACGTGGTTCGTCGACACCATCCCCAAGATGGAGAACGTGGTCGCCTTTTGCGACGTTAGCAGCCGCAAACTCCAGGACGCCTTCGCCCGCCTGGCCGACCAGGCAAAGAAGTTCGCCGAGTCGCCGAACGACTGGGAGCGCCAGGCCGCCGCAGACTATAACCGCCTGCTGGAGGGCAAAATAAAAACGTACCCCGACTTCCGCGTGATGCTGGCCGAGATGGAAAAGCAGATCGACGCCGTCGTCGTGGCCACGCCCGACCACACGCACGCCGTGGCATCGGCCGCGGCAATCCGCGCGGGCAAGCACGTCTTCTGCGAAAAGCCCCTCACGCGCGCCATCGGAGAATCGCGCGCCCTGCGCGAACTTGCGCGCAAACACAAAGTGGCCACCAGCATGGGCAACCAGGGCACGGCCGCCGGCCCCTTCCGCCGCGCCCTGGAACTCATACGCGACGGCACAATCGGCCCCATCAAGGAAGTCCACGTCTGGAACACCGGCGGCGGGGGCGACAAGCAGCAGCCGCCACAGGGGAACCCGCCCGTGCCGGACTACCTGAACTGGGACCTCTGGCTCGGGCCGGCGGCCGTGCGCCCCTACCACCAGGACTGGCTCCGCCGCAACTCCTGGCGAGACTTCGGCACCTGCCAACTGGGCAACTGGGCCTCGCACACCGCAAACCTGGCCTTCATGGCGCTGAAGGTGCACGAACTGTGGGGGGCCGACGCGCCGAAGTCGCCCCGGCCGCTCATCCGCTGCGAGGCAAAGACCTCCGGCATAAACCGCCTGTCGTTCCCCAGGTGGGAGGTGGTGCGCTGGGAAATCCCCGCGCGGGCCGAGTTTCCGCCCATCACCTTCACGTGGCACAACGGCCCGGCGCCGGGGTCGCACGACATGCTCTTTGACCTGATGAAGGTGCCCGCCGCCGACCGCAAGCCCATTGACTTCGGCGCTGCGCTCCTCGTGGGCACGAAGGGAACCATCCACACCACGGGCCACAACGCCACCTTCCGTATCATCCCCGAGGACGCCTTCAAGGACGTCGAGAAGGACAAGCCGCAAACCGTGGACGCCTCCCGCGGCCACGAGCGCGACTGGCTCCTGGCCTGCCGCGGCGGCAAGCCCGCCTGGGCCAACTTCGAGTATGCCGCGCCCCTGAACGAGTTCCTCATGCTCGGCAACGTGGCCACGCAGTTTGAAGGCAAACTTGAGTTCGACCCCGCCGAGTGCAAGATCGCCGGCAACGCCGAGGCGGACAAACTCCTCCGCCCCGACTACCGCGAAGGGTGGTCCCTGTAACGGCAAGCGCGCGGCCTTCCCTGTGCGGCTTCGTGCGGCGGCCGACGCCCCGGCGGGCGTGCACATCGCGGCCTTCGACGTAACCCTCGACGGCCACCGCTACGGCGAGTGGTTCGACTGCATCGTCGCGGTCGAGTAACCGGCGGCGCCCCCCCCGTTCGCCCTTGCCGTTCGCCGCTGCCGTTTCCCGATTCCCGGACTGCGATTCCCGCCTCCCGCCCTTGCCCTACCTGTGGATAACTTTTTGGCCGCGCCGGCGCGCCCCGAAAACGCCCGTTTTGACCCCTTTCGGAGGGGCAAAACGGCCCTGGCGCTAGCGCCAGAGGGGGTAGAGGGCGAAAATGTTAAGATAGGTAAGGCAAAATCGCGCGCTTTTTGAACGTTTTTGATCGTTTTTGACCGGAACATGGTCCGATTTTGCGGTTTTTGATCGTTTTTGGCGGCCTGTCATATTGGCAGTTATAGATACTTCTTTGTGGAAAACTTTTTCCGGGGCCGAGTTTGCTGCGGCACGGCCGGCTTGCCCGGCCGCGGCCAGGTCCGCCGCGGATTCCCACGGCCGGACAAGCCGGCCGTGCCACGTCTCGGCGGGCCGGCGGGCGGTCTTGACGGCCGGAAGATGGGGAAGATAGGCAACATGGGCAAGCAAAGGCGAGAGTCGGGAATCGGCCACGGCAAGACGACGGCCACGAGACGCGAGAGACGAGACGCGAGACGCGAGACACGGGCAAAGGCTTGACGGCAACGACGGGAATCGGGAATCGCAGGTCGGGAGCCGGCAAAGGCCAGGCGCCTTGCTGCTGCGCCGACGCCAACTTCAACGTGACGGGCCTGGCGGACACGTCCGGCTGGGCGGACGACGGGCTGGCCAAGTGTTCTGTCATGCGGCGGCAAGGACCGCCGCGGCGGCCAGGATTGCGGCAAACGTTGCTGACCTTCTCATAACGCCCGTCCTTTCGTCCACGACAAGTGCTTCATGGCGGCCCCGTCCTGCAAGGTGCGTCAATCGCCCGGCGCATTTCACTGCTGCGCCGGTCGTCGGTGAAAGCGGCCAGTCTCACCGCGAATCCGCTCACGCACCTCGCATCATTTTTGCGCTGGGCAAGTCGCAGCCCCTGGAAGATGTTCGTTATATAACGTGATTAGCCGTTCTTCCGCTGCCTTGCGCAAGGCGCTGCCCTGCACAGGAACCCCGTGTGTTTCGCTGAACAAGTGCTTTAGAATCTCGCGTAACACGGGTAAGGCGAGCACCATCTCGCGAAGCTCGTCGTCAGAAACTTGACTGAGGAGTCCAAGCACAAGAGTTTCAGATTGCAGAAGTTCCACGAGCGAGCGCTCCAGAAGCTGGGCTCGCAGGGCGGGGGAAAGTGGCTTATAGCAACGCCAGGATGCTTTCATCAAGGACTCATCGCTATTAACTCTAACGCAGAGCATTAGCCAGCCATTAACATTGATAAGAGTCGAACCGCACTCGGAACTTAATGAGGCTTGAGTTACAAGTTGCGCGAGCAGCTCTGACAGGTCTGACCTCATTTTGGGCAGCTCAGGGTCAATAACAGTTATCGCGGCGCCAAGGAGAATCCTGTCTTCCAAAACTCGGGTGCGGTCATAAAGGGCTTTGAGACCAGGCAGCGCTTCCTTCAATTTCAAGTGCACCAGCGACCACGCGGCTGGCCTTATGAACTCACGGTCCTGTGCCATGAGCGCAACGAGGCTCTCTATCAAGGACTGCGACATCTTTCGTCGGCGCCATTTGCTGGTATCGTTTAGAACATTTAGAATGGACTGCGTCGAAACGTACCACTGCTCATATTCCCTGCCGGGACCGGGGCATGGCTGCGAAAGCCGATCCCACAACCATTCCTCCTCGCCCCATCGGTATAGCGTGTCGTACATGTGAGTTAGCAGAAGGCAATCGTGGGTCACGCGGCTCCGCTCGGCCAAGACAAGCCTGTCGAGCCAGTTTCCGTCGCTAATGTCTCTGAGCACGCGAAGCGAGCACAGGGCTACTGTGGGACTGGGATCCGCTACTCCCCGGCGGGCCGCCGACAACACCAGGCCCTTGAGGTCTTCGGTTTCAGCGCCCTCAGAAAGAACGCAAAGCCGCAGCGCTGTAACTGCCTTGGCCTTTATGGCAGGGTCTTGGGCTTCGGTAAAAAGCCTCACCAAGGTCACTGCAATCCTGCGTACGTTCTGTTGCGCAAGTATTCTTTTGGCGGCGAGTTCGGATGGCGTGTAGCCGCCATGGGCCGGAATGTGCAAGGATTCCAGATCTATGGCAGCGAGCGCTTCGTTTGCTTTGTCTTCCGGCCGGTCTGCGCATCCGACTGCTAAGCAAGCCCCAAAGACCAGGCACAGCAGCAAGCCCGTCGCCGGACGTGAAATCTGCACCATCGTGTTATCTCCATTATTGTTGCGCTACTTAAGGCAGACCGTCTCGGCCCTAGATGGGTCCAGCTTAAGCCATGATTCTGTTTGGTCAAAATCTCCCAACCGACGCCCTTCAACGTGTGATTCAACAAACTGTGAGATACTTTCCGGTACAGCGAAGGACCCGAGCAACTGTGCCGCCTCCCCGGGCCAAAAGCGCTTCGGATTAACGAACGGCAAAGCCAAGTCAGGCTTAAGTTGGCCCTTAATCTTTCTCAATATTCCCTCAAGGCGCGCAGCATCGCTGTCAAAGTACGGCGACAGCTTACGTGCCATGGTATTTCGTATGCTATCAATCCTAACATTGTATGCAACCACGAGAAAAGGCTTGAGGTGAGCCCAGTCATAGGAGGACCACACCGTAATGCCCAGGACAGGGATCTTCCAGGTGTTGCAGACGCAGATTGCGGTGAGCTCCACAGTGCACTCGTAATAACCGACCGTGATACGGTTTGCGTTAGAGGTTGGCCAAATGAATTCATGCGCTCGGTAAATGGCAAGGGCGTGAACTCCCGTGCCTTCATCGGCCGCGCGTTCGCATTTCCTGCCCTCGTAGCCCTTCAAGGTAGCAATCTTCACAACAGTAATAGGTGTAGGGGCCGCGCGCCTCAAGGCGCCTTCGAAGTCAGGCTCGCCGGCCAATCCTCCCGGGTCTCGGTAGCCAATAGGGAATCCAGATACGTATTCTGATAGATTAATGCCCGCGCCATGGCCCGCCGGATCCCGCTGGAGCCACCGCCCCAGCGTCGGATGGTAGTGTCTGTGGCGGACGTGGTACAGGCCCGTCTCGGGGTCAAAGCGGTAGCCGCAGTAGAGGATTTCGTTGGCGTAGGCGCTTGAGTCAGCGGGGTTGGCCCAGGAGGCGTCGTAGAACTTCGGCTTGCCGTAGGGGTCGTACACGACCCGCTCCACCACCTCGCCTTCGGTCTGGCTGCCCGCCGTGCCGTCAACCAGGGCCGTAACGTTCATGTTGGCATCATTGCAGAAGTAGAGGGTCTCGTCAAGGTCCGGGTCGCCGCCCGTGTCGCGCCACCTGAGGACCGGGGCGTCGACGTAGCGGACGTCCCAGAGGTGCTGGACCTTGACGGCCGCGGCCACCGTGTCCTTGCTCTGCTGGTTCGCGCCGCAGCGTTCCTCAAGGCATTGCCACGCTTCGTTGCAATAGTAGTCCGTGCGGTCCCAGTTGTTGCCGTTGGGGACGAGTTTGGCGATGCGGCGGCCCAGGCCGTCGGCCGCCATTGCGGATTTCGGATTTCGGATTGCAGATTGCGGATTGAAACGGCCGCCCGCGTCGGCATCCATGGCGCCTTTATGCTTTGCGCTCCGCACTCCACACTTCCGCGTTCCGCACTTGCA